>NZ_JBSHAO010000032.1:0-103337 GCF_053611545.1 Streptomyces sp. NPDC054796
GCCCGTGCGAGGGCCCTCAACGGCTCGCACGGGCCTCGCGCACTTCGCGCGGCCCTGAACAGCGCGCCTGAGCAGCGGGCCCGGACAGGACAGGACAGCACAGGACAGCACAAGGGGCGGCCACCCCGAGTCCGGGTGGCCGCCCCTGCTGTTGTCTGCGCCGGAGCGGCTGGCAGCCGCTCCGTGCCGCTTACTTGCCCTTCGCGGCTTCCTTGAGCTTGGAGCCCGCCGAAACCTTGACGCTGTACCCGGCCGGGATCTGGATCGGGTCGCCGGTCTGCGGGTTGCGCGCGGTGCGGGCGGCACGGTGCGTGCGCTCGAAGGTGAGGAAGCCGGGGATGGTGACCTTCTCGTCACCCTTGGAGACGACCTCGCCGACGGTGTCGGCGAGGGCGGCCAGAACGGCGTCGGCGTCCTTGCGGGTCACCTCGGCGCGATCGGCCAGAGCGGCCACCAGCTCACTGCGGTTCATAACTCGTTACTCCCGTGTTCTTCTTGCCGATGAGGCGTGAGATCGAAGCCGATGCTGCCAGGGCCCTCGGACAGTCCCCGGACCCGGGTCTCCCTTCAGACCCTCGCGCCCAGTGACGCATCCTGCCCCCACCTGCGGCGGGAAAGCCAATCCGGCACCCTTTGGGCAGCTACGGAGTCACACGAAAAGCGCCAGTGGCTCGCTGTGGTGACTTTCCATAGGCTTTGTCCGCCCGCAACCCTACGGGGGCCGTACGGGCGCCGCAGTCCGCGACGCGCCGTATCCCACCGGGCTCCCACCGGGTACGCTTCGCCCTTTTCCGCCGCCCGCGCGCCCCACACGCCCCTTCGCGGGACGCGAAACCAGGGCGGGCCGCTACGGAGCGTGACGTGACGCCGCGTGACGTCACGTCGCCGCCCCCAGGGGATCGCCTCGCCTAGGAGATCGCCTCGCCCGCCGCACGCGCGGCGTCCCGCACCGCGCCCGCGACCGCTCCCGAGACCTTCTCGTTGAAGACGCTCGGAATGATGTAGTTCGGGTTCAGCTCGTCCTCCAGGACGACGTCCGCCAGCGCCCGCGCCGCGGCGAGCATCATGTCGTCGTTGACGGTCCTGGACTGCGCGTCCAGGAGGCCGCGGAAGACACCGGGGAAGACGAGCACGTTGTTGATCTGGTTCGGGAAGTCCGAGCGCCCCGTGGCCACGACGGTGGCCGTCTCGCGGGCGACGGCCGGGTCCACCTCGGGGTCCGGGTTGGCGAGCGCGAACACAATGGCGCCCGTCGCCATCTTCGCCACGTCGTCCCCGTCGAGGACGTTCGGTGCCGAGACGCCGATGAAGACGTCCGCGCCGACGACGGCGTCCTTCAGGGTGCCGGTGACGCCCTCGGGGTTGGTGTTGTCGGCGATCCAGCCGAGCGCGGAGTCCGGGCCGACGCCGACGAGGTCCTCGCGGCCCGAGTGCACGACACCGTGGATGTCGGCGACGACGGCGTGCTTGACGCCCGCCTCCAGGAGGAGCTTGAGAATGGCCGTACCGGCGGCGCCCGCACCCGACATGACGACGCGGATGTCCTCGATCCGCTTGTCCACGACGCGCAGCGCGTTGTAGAGCGACGCGAGGACGACGATGGCCGTTCCGTGCTGGTCGTCGTGGAAGACGGGGATGTCGACGGCCTCGCGCAGCCGTGCCTCGATCTCGAAGCAGCGGGGCGCGGAGATGTCCTCCAGGTTGATCCCGGCGAAGCCGGGGGCCAGCGCGCGGACGATCTCGACGATCGCGTCCGTGTCCTGCGTGTCCAGGCAGATCGGCCAGGCGTCGATCCCCGCGAAGCGCTTGAAGAGGGCCGCCTTGCCCTCCATGACGGGCAGCGCGGCCTGCGGGCCGATGTTGCCGAGGCCGAGCACGGCGGAGCCGTCGGTGACGACGGCGACGCTGTTGCGCTTGATGGTGAGGCGGCGCGCGTCCTCGGGGTTCTCCGCGATCTGGGTGCACACGCGGGCCACGCCCGGGGTGTAGATCATGGAGAGGTCGTCGCGGTTGCGAATGGGGTGCTTCGACGACATCTCGATCTTGCCGCCGAGGTGCATCAGGAACGTACGGTCCGAGACCTTGCCCAGCGAGACGCCCTCGATCTCGCGGAGCTTGGCCACGATCTCGTCCGCGTGCGCGGTGGAGGAGGCCGCGATCGTGACGTCGATCCGGAGCCGTTCATGGCCCGAGGCGGTGACGTCGAGGCCGGTCACCGAACCGCCCGACGACTCCACGACCGTGGTGATCTGACTGACCGCTGTCCCGCCCGCGGGAACCTCCAGGCGGACCGTCATCGAGTACGAGACGCTTGGCGCCGAGCTCATTGCCGACTTCCCTCTGCTTTCCCTTGTCGCGTGGTAACGCACACCGTCCTCCGGCCGCGAGATCTGCGGCTCCGGAGGGGGCGCGTCAACAGATATTCCCACCTACCACCCGGTACGCGGTAACGCCCCTCCCCTTGCGGAAAGATGTTTCCACCATACGAGAGGGAGTCGAGGCAACGGAACCCCCACCCCTTCGCGCGAAAAACGACACGAAACATCATCAATGCGCGGTTATCGCCACCATGTCGCCCTAGGATCGCCCCCGCAATACGCACATGTTCACTCACAGGAGACCAGGAAAATGGCTCAGGGCACGGTCAAGTGGTTCAACGCCGAGAAGGGGTACGGCTTCATCGCGCAAGAGGGCGGCGGGCCTGACGTCTTCGTGCACTACAGCTCGATCAGCGGCGAGGGCTACCGCAGCCTGGAGGACACCCAGCGCGTCGAGTTCGAGATCGCGGAGGGGCGGAAGGGGCCACAGGCCGAAGGGGTCCGCGTCGTCGGCTGAACGCCACGAGTGGGGGGACCGATGACGTCGGCGGGCCGCGACTCCACTGGCGTGGCCCGCGTTTCTCACGCGCGCGGCTGGACGGGCGCTGGCGGGACGCGGAGCAGATGCGCTGACGTGATCACAGTCGAGGGCGATGGCTGTGCCCTCGTCCTCCTTCCGTAGGACGGGGGCCGTTCTCGTGTTTTCGCCTCAGCTCCCCCGGCGTAGCGTGGACTGACATCCACCTGGTGGGGGTGCACATGCGCGACGAGTTCGAGACGAGCATCGGAGACCGGATCGGCCGGCTCCGGGACCGGCGCGGCTTGACCCAGGAGCAGTTGGCCGAGGCCGCTGGCGTATCAGTGGACACGGTGCGGAAGTTGGAGCAGAACCGGCGGCTGACCGCTCGCATGTCCACCCTCAACCAGCTTGCCCGCGCGCTCGATGTGGACGTGTCCGCGCTGGTCGGCACCCCGACCACGTTCGAGGCGAAGGCCGACGGCGACGCCCCCTCGGTACTCGCGTTACGGCAGGCCGTCTCGCCCGTCTCCGACCTGCTCGGGGAGGACGAGGACCCCGAAGACCCGCCCACCATCGGCGCCTTGCGCACGGCGTTGCGTTCCACGGAACGGATCCGGCGCGAAGGCCGGATGGGCTCCATCGGCAGCACGCTGCCGCAGCTCATCCGGGACGCTCGTGCGGCCGTCCGCCATCATCACGGCAGCGAGCAGCGGGCGGCGTACGCCGTGCTCGCCGAGGCGTACCAGGTCGCCGCGACCACGCTGACCGCGCTGCGGAAGGAGGACGCCGCGTTCACCGCGATGGAGCGCGCCGGTCTCGCGGCCCGCAGCTCCGACGATCCTCGGCTGGAGGCCATCGGCGCGTCCACCCTCGCGTGGATCTTCACCAAGCAAGGACGGCTGGAGGATGCGCGGCGTGTGGCCCTCGCGCACGCGAACGAGATCGAGCCCGGATTCCGCTCAGCGCCCGTCGACCTCTCCCTGTGGGGGATTCTGCTGCTGCGCGCGGCGACGGCCACCGTCCGCCAGGGGGAGCACCATTACGACCGCGTCGACGAACTGCTGCGGATGGCTACGGCCGCCGCAGCGAGCATCGGCGCCGACCGGCTCGACTACGCGACACCGTTCGGTCCGACCAACGCGGGTGTCGCGAAGGTCAACTTCCTGGTCGAGATGGAGAAGAACCACGAGGCGGTCACGGCCGCCCGCACAGTGCCCGGCCTGGCCTCGCTGCCCCCGACGTGGCGGGCCCGCTTCCACGTCGACCGTGCCCTGGCGCACTCGGACCTGGAGCAGGACGGCCGCGCCACCCGGGCCCTGCTGGCAGCGGAGCAGGGCGCCCCGGAGTGGATGAGGTATCACGCCACGGCCCGACGGCTGGTGGCAGAACTGCGGGGACGGGAGCAGCGCCGCACGTCCCCGGTCACCGACCTTGCCCAGCGCCTCCACCTGGACGGGTAGGGCGCAGCGTCCTACCCGCCGCGAGAGTAGGACGCTACGTCCCTGGATGGTCGCCCAGCGTGTCCCTACCGTCACTCACTGGACAGCGGCGCAGGTTCCCGGCCCCCGCCAGGGCCGACCGGCGCCGCACCCCGCGAGAGTGAGGTGCCGCAGTGGAGAGCAAGGCGGCGGCCAGAGCGACGGCCGCAGGTATGACGTTGAGGGTGTACCGCATCAGCCCGTCCACCGGGGCTCGGACAGACCTGCGAGCGGTGGACCCCACGCCGGGTAGGCCCCTGACCTCTCAGAGGTACCCACCCTGCCAGTGCCCCTCGCCCCGTTGCCCCGACCGGAGAGAGGGACAGCGGACACAGCGCGCGCCTCTCGTCCGTCGCCGCGCGCTGTGTCCGCTGCCGCCAGCGGCCGGGCGCGGTGGAGATCTACGTCGTGTCCGCCGGGGATGCGGCAGCCCCGCGCGCTGTTCCGGTGAAGCTCTGCGACGGCTGTGCGCGGCGGGCTGCCGAGTGCTGTTTCCGCTGCCGCCAGGCGCCCGGCACACAGGTTGTCCTCGACACCTGTACTCGGGTGATGAGCGGGGCGCGAGCCCGCAGACACGCACACGCACCGTCCCCGTGAAGGTCTGCGATCCCTGTGCGAAGACGATCGCCGCCGAGGACGAAGCCCGCACCGCGAGCCCGGAGACGGAACGGTGAGCGCGCCGCGTAAGTGCGCGGTGGAGGGCGGCGGTCACATGGGCCCCGTCGTGCGCTACCTGGCCACGGCGCGCTATCCGTGGCACGAGCCGGTGTGGCTGTGCCCCGGGCACGGCGCCTGCCTCCCCCTCGCCGCGATCCGCGCCGAGGTCACGGGGGAGACCGTGGCCCGCGCCATCACCGTCTTCACCGGCGCCGGGAAACGGAGCACCGACGCCCCGGAGACGCAGGGCGCACCCTCCAACTGACCACCGTCGCACCCAGCCCGGCCCCATAAGACGCCCGTCCCCTGGGGAGCCGTAGGCAGCGGTCCAGGGGACGGGCTCCGGCTCCGGTCTCGTGGCGGCGGTGCGAGGCCGGAGCCCCTGGCCGCCCGGCCGCTCGCGGCCCGGAACCCCGCCCGCGCGGCCGGGCGACACGACGAGAGCCCTGACGGTCCATCCGGACCGTCAGGGCTCTCACCTGGCGTTTG
Source organism: Streptomyces sp. NPDC054796 (assembly GCF_053611545.1). Taxonomy (NCBI): domain Bacteria; kingdom Bacillati; phylum Actinomycetota; class Actinomycetes; order Kitasatosporales; family Streptomycetaceae; genus Streptomyces; species Streptomyces sp. NPDC054796. The sequence continues at coordinate 5,463 of NZ_JBSHAO010000032.1, forward strand.
AGTGACACCGACCCGCCAGCTCGCCTCGCGGCAAGTGGTCGCTCGAAGCGACTATGGTTGGGCCCGGGGGCATGGATCGGGCCGGTGCCACATCCAGGCTAACACTGTGGTTCTCGGACGCATTCCCGCAGACCGCAAGGGTCTTGGCGCCCTCACAGCCCCATGGGGCGCCCCGCGCACCGCCCGGAACCCTCAGTCCCTGAGCAGGTCGGGCACCCCCTCCGCGTCCGGCAGGTCCCGCGCCCCGGACAGCACCGTGAGCCGCTGGGTGGCCCGGGTCAGCGCCACGTACAGCACCCGCAGGCCCGCCGGGGACTCGTCGGCGATCTCCGCAGGGGAGACGACGAGGGTGGCGTCGTACTCCAGGCCCTTGGCCTCCAGGCTGCCCAGCGGCACGACGCGGTCGTCGAGCCCCTTCAGCCACTCCCGCGCCTGCGCGCGGCGGCCCATCGCGACCACGACGCCGACGGTGCCGTCCACCTCGCCGAGCATCCGCGCCGCCTCCTCGCGCACCGCGGCGCCCAGCGCCTCCGCGTCACCCTCCGCGTCCGGCTCGCCCCCCGCGACCGCGAACCGCGGCCTCAGGCCCGTCGAGCGCACCGCCTTCGGCGGCGCCGTGCCCGGCATCGCCAGGGCCAGCACGCGGTCGGCCAGCTCCGCGACCTCGGACGGGTTGCGGTAGTTGACCGTCAGCTCGAAGCGGCGGCGGGGGCGGGTGCCCAGGGCCTCGTCGCGGGCCGCGGCCGCCTCGTCGGGGTCGGACCAGGAGGACTGCGCCGGGTCGCCGACGACCGTCCAGGTGGCCGTCCTCCCCCGGCGCCCGACCATCCGCCACTGCATGGGCGTCAGGTCCTGCGCCTCGTCCACGATGATGTGCGCGTAGTCGCGGCGCTCCTCCGCCAGCCGCTCGGCGCGCTCGCGGCGCGGCGCCTCGCGGTCCGCGTACGTCGTCAGCTCGTCCAGCCCCGTGAGCTGGTCCAGCGGGTCCATGTCCCGCTTCTTGGGGCGCGCCGGGGCGCCCAGCAGGAGGTGCAGCTCGTCCAGGAGCGCGACGTCGTGCACGGACAGCGGGCCCGCGCCCTCGGCGTCCAGGCGGCGCAGGGAGCGCGCCACGGCGCGCACCTCGTCGGGCCTGAGCACCCGGCGGGACCAGCGGCCCAGGCGCCGCTCGTCCGCCATCGCGGCAAGCACGCGGCGCGGGGTCAGCTCGGGCCACCAGGCGTCGAGGAACTCGGTGAAGACGTCCTCCGTCGCGATGTCCTCGTCGAACGCCTCGCGGGCCTCGGCCTCCAGCTCGTCGTCGGTGTAGCGGCGACGGGCGCCCGAGCGCGCCCACAGCGCGTCCAGCAGCAGCCTGCGGGCGCGCGGGCGCATGAGGTTGACCGGCGCGGTGCCGCCCAGCACCTGCTGGCGCACCGCGCGCAGCTCCTCGGCGCCCAGCTCGATCCGCGCGCCGAACGCCACCACGCGCAGCGACTGCGGCACCTGCGCCTCGCCCAGCTCCAGCGCGCCCCGCGCCGCCCTGCGCAGCACCTTCACCATGCGCGCCGAGCCCTTGACGCGGGCGACGCGCTGTTCGTCGTACGTGTCCGCCTCCGCGCCCTCGACGAGCGAACCCAGGGCCCGGATCGCGACCTGACCCTCCTCGCCCAGCGAGGGCAGCACGCCCTCGGTGTACGAGACGAGGAGCGGGGTGGGGCTGACGATGAGGATGCCGCCCGCGTATCTGCGTCTGTCCTGGTAGAGGAGGTACGCGGCACGGTGCAGCGCCACCGCCGTCTTGCCCGTCCCAGGACCGCCCTCGACCTCGGTGACGGAGGCGGCGGGGGCGCGGATGACCATGTCCTGCTCGGCCTGGATCGAGGAGACGATGTCGCGCATGGCGTGCCCGCGCGCCCGCCCGAGCGCCGCCATCAGCGCGCCGTCCCCGATGACGGGCAGTTCGACGCCGTCGATGGTCGCGCGGATCTCGGGGCGCAGCAGATCGTCCTCGACGCCCAGGACCTGGCGCCCCTTGCTGCGGATCACCCTGCGCCGCACCACGCGTCCCGGTGCCACCGGGGTGGAGCGGTAGAAGGGCGCGGCGGCGGGGGCACGCCAGTCGATGACGAGCGGCGAGTAGTCGGCGTCGAGCACGCCGAGCCGCCCGATGTGCAGGGTCTCGGCGATCTCGGCCGTGCCGTCCTCGCGTACGGCGCCCTCGGCGGGCTCGACGGAGGTGTAGGCGCCGTCCGGGCCCTTCTTGCCGTCCTTGCCCAGGAGGAGGTCGATACGGCCGAACAGGAAGTCCTCGAACTCGCTGTTCAGCCGGTTCAGGTGCAGGCCGGCGCGGAAGACCTGCGCGTCCCGCTCGGCCAGCGCTCCCGGCGTGCCGACCTGCGCCCGCTTCGAGGCGTCGTCCATCAGGAACTCGGCCTCGTGAATTTTCTCCTCGAGCCGTCGGTACACGTCGTCGAGGTGCGACTGCTCCCCGCGGACCTCCAGCTCCCGGACACTGTCGTGCTGCGCTCCCAACGCCGCGGCCCCCTTCTGCTTGCTTAGGGCAGCCGTCTACCGTACGCGACGGAAGCGGCAAAGCGCACGTATACGCGAACGCGGGCAATCCGTGACGGGCCGGGGCACCGGGCCGGGCCGCCCCTGGTCGGGGGCCTGGTCGGAGGTCTGGTCGGGGCCCGCGGCAGTCTCCCTCTCGCCCTCTGGCCGTGCTCAGACCTTGATCGAGGCGAGGCGCCTGCCGTCGAGGGTGCGGACGTCGAAGCGGCTGATGTCCTCGCGCTGGAAGGCCGCGCCCCCGTGCGTGTACAGCGGCTCGGGCCACTTGGAGCCCGGGATGCCGTAGCCGCCCTCGGGCACCGACCACGTCGTGACGGTCTGCTCCGTGCCGTTCGCGCCGACCGCGACCAGCTCGCAGGAGAGCGGCCCGCGCACATGGCCCAGCTTCAGCGCCACATGGGTGCCCCAGTCCTTGCGCTCCAAGGAGACCGTGGCTCGTGCCTTGGTCCGCGCGTCCACGACACCGATCTTCTCGCCGTGCTCGTACATCTCCCGGGCCGGGCTCGCGACGTGCGCGGGGTCCCCGCTCCCGTTCCCGTCGCCGTCCCCGGCCCCCGCGAGTCCGACGGCGGCCAGCGGGCCCCCGACGACCAGCACGAAGGCCGCGGCGGCCAGCCAAACGCGGCGCTGGCGGCGACCGCGGCGCTCGGCGGCCGTCTCCGCGAGGAGCCGGTCCAGCAGCTCGGGAGCGGGGCGGGCGCCCAGTGCCTCGGGCACGGCGTGGGCCGCGCTCTGGCCCGTCTGCCCGACGTGTTCCGCGTGCCCGACGTGTTCCGCGTGCCCGACGTGTTCCGCGTGCTCGGCGAGGAGGGGCGGCAGCGCCATCAGCGACTCCAGTTCGGCGCCGCACCTGTCGCATCCGGCCAGGTGCTGCTCGAAGCGCTCCGCTTCTGCGGGGTCGAGGACACCGAGCGCGTAGGCAGCGACATCGGTGTGCTCCACGGGCGAAGTCATTCCGTCACCCCTCTTTCCTCCAGCGAGAGCTTCAGCGAACGCAAGGCGTAGAAGACCCGGGAACGGACCGTCCCAGGAGGTATACGCAGCGCCTCCGCCGCCTCGTTCACCGTCCGGCCCTTGAAATACGTCTCGATCAGCGCCTCCCGGTGCGGCTCGGTGAGGTCGCCGAGCGCGTCCGAGATCGTCATCATGCGCAGCGCCCGGTCGATCTCGTCGACGGCGGGCACCGCCTCCAGCGGCGCCGGGTCCACCTCCTGGGGGCGGGCCCTGCGGCTGCGGTGACCGTCGATCACGATGCGCCGCGCGACGGTCACCAGCCAGGGGCGCACGGAACCGGTGGCCCCGTGCAACTGCTCCGCGTTGCGCCAGGCCCGTAACAGGGTCTCCTGGACGACGTCCTCGGCTCTGTGCCTGTCGCCCGCGACGAGGCGCAGCACGAAGGCGAGGAGCGGGCCCGCGTGCTCGGCGTAGAGCGCCCTCATGAGGGCGTCGTCCGGCGATGTCCTGTCGGCGGCCACGACGGAATACTCGCGCACGGGTGACCTCCGGTCGAGAGCACTGTACGAACGGGGTAACGCCCAGTGGTACGGGCCCAACTCCGGTTCCGTTCAGCGGGTCCCCTTCGCGGGGTGCGGAAGGAAACGCAGGGTTCCCCCTACACCGGTTGCGCCCCCTCACGGGGTGCGGGGTGATGGCTTCACGGGGTGCCCGGCTCTTGTAGGGGTGCGCCTTCCCTGGTGCCCCTTGGGGGTTCGTTCGCGTGTTGCGGGCCGGTGGCACGGGTTGTGCCCACCCGTCCCGCCCTGCGGGACGATTGCCCACAACATTTGGGTGCCGTTGCCCTGGGGTACGGGGCCGGGTGCGGGCCGGTGGCTTCGGCGCGGCCTATGGACCGGTGCGACGCGGCTGGCGCCGCGTGATTCATGGCTCGGACCGTGGATATGGGGCCCGTCTCTGGTGGGGGTCGGCGCCGCGCCGGGGCGTCTCCTCGGGCGTAAAGGTCTCACTTTCGGCTTTCCGCCGGTGACTTGCTCGCCCTGCGGGGACACCCCGCCACACCACCTCCCACCCGGTGGCCACCAGCACCACTGTTGTGGGCAGGCGTTCCGCATAGCGGAACGGGTGGGCACAACCCCACCACCGGCCCGCACCCGCGAACGAAACCCAAAGGGGCACCCCCGGGCTGCGCACCCCCGACAGGGGGAGTTGCGCGGGACGGTTGGCCCGTGAAGTGGGGACCGCAGGTCCCGCGCCGGGGATGTGGCCGGGCTCAGCCCACCCGGAGCGGAAGCCGGCCACCGGCGGGACGGGGACGGGGTGGGGTGTCCCCGCAGGTCGAGAAAGTCACCGGCCGAGAGGCGACAACGAAAGCTTCACGCCGAGGAGACACCCCACCGCGGCACCGGACACCCCCCACCCACACACCCCACACGGCCACCGGCACAAACCAAGAACCACGCGGCGCCAGCCGCATCGCACCGCAACCACACGCCGCGCCGAAGCCACCCACCCGCACCCGACCGCCGACGGCACGCCAAAAGTTGTGGGCAATCGTCCCGCAAGGCGGGACGGGTGGGCACAACCCGTGCCACCGGCCCGCAACACGCGAACGAACCCCCAAAGGGGCACCAGGGAAGGCGCACCCCTACGAGAAACGGGCACCCCGTGAAGCGGTCAACCTCGCACCCCGTGAGGGGGCACAGCCCGATGAAGGGGGAACCCCACGTTTCATTCGGAATACTTCGTGGAGGGCCCCGCAGGGTCAAGCGAGAGTCGATACCCCCGCTTCACGACCGTCTGGATCAACCGGGACTCCCCCAGCGCGGCCCGCAACCGCGCCATCGCCGTCTCCACGGCATGCTCGTCACGCCCGGCCCCCGGCAACGCCCGCAACAGTTCAGCGCGCGGAACGACCCACCCCGGCCGCCGCGCCAGTGCCCGCAGCAGAGCCATCCCGGCCGGCGGCACCGCCTTCAGCTCGCCGTCCACGACCACCGCGTGCCCCCGGATCTCGACGCGGTGCCCGGCGACGGGCAGCGCCCGCACCCGCCCCGGAAGCTCGACGCACAGCAACTGCACCAGCGGCCCCAGCCGGAACCGTTCCGGCTGTGACGTGGCCACGTCGTGCGCCTCCAGGGGCAGCGCCGTCACGGGCCCCACGCACGCGGGCAGCACGTCGTGCCGCAACGCGTCCAGCAGCGCCTCCTGGACGCCCCGTTCTTCCGCCCTCTTCAGCAGCGACGACGCGGCGGGCGCGCTGGTGAACGTCACCGCGTCCAGTGAGCGCGCGACGACCGCGTCGATCAGCCGGTCGACGGGGCCGATGTCCTCCGGGGGCATCCACCGGTACACCGGCACCCCGACCACCTCGGCGCCCGAGGCCCGCAGCGACTCGACGAACCCGGGCAGCAGCTCCCCGTGCAGTTGGATGGCGACGCGGCGCCCCTCGACGCCCTCCTCCAGGAGCCGTTCCAGCACCTCGGCCATGGATTCGGACGCCGGTGACCAGTCCTCGGTGAGCCCGGCCGCGCGGATCGCGCCGCGCACCTTGGGGCCGCGGGCGAGGAGTTCGACGCCGCCCAGCCTGTCCAGCAGCGTCTCGCCCAGCCCCCACCCCTCCGCGGCCTCGATCCAGCCGCGGAAGCCGATGGCGGTGGTCGCGACCACGACGTCGGGCGCGTGCGCGAGCAGCTCCTTGGTGGTGGACAGCAGCTCGCTGTCGTCGGCGAGCGGCACGATGCGCAGGGAGGGCGCGTGCATGACCTCGGCGCCGCGACGCGTCAGCAGTGTTCCCAGCTCGTCGGCGCGCCGGGCCGCCGTGACGCCCACGGTGAACCCGGCCAGCGGCTTCACCCCGGTGTCCGAGGGCGCGCCCCGCGCCGCCGTGCCACTCCGCCCCGTACCGCCCCGCTCGGTGCCGCCCCGTTCCGTCCCGGCGTCCCCGGATGATCCCTGCATACGCTCCATGGTTCTCGCTGCTCCGCCCCGTGGGCTCGTGATCGTACGAAGAACCGAGCCTGCCGTCGTCCCGTGACAGGCTCGGTTCGCGAGGATTTCCCCGCTGTAAAGAGGGTCCGTCGCCCCCTCACACCTCCGCAAACGCGGGTTCCCGCTCCTCGCCCCTTCCCGGTCCGGCCTCGGCGCCGCCCTGTCCCGTTCCAGCCGCAGGATCATGGCCGGTTCCGGCCCCCTCGCCCCCGGCCACCGGAACCGTCGCCGGGCGGCGGCGCAGGTATACGGCCCAGGTGACCCCGAAACACGCGGCGTAGAAGGCCAGGAAGCAGAGGAAGGCCGCCGTTCCCGTACCCCCGGTCTCGAAGGACTGGCGGAAGGCGAGGTTGATGGCGAGCCCGCCCAGCGCCCCGACCGCGCCGATCAGGCCCATCGCCGCACCGGACAGGCGCCGCCCGTAGGCCGAGGCGTCCTCGTCGCCCATGCCGCGCGCCACGGCCTTGGCCCGGAAGATGCCCGGGATCATCTTGTACGTGGACCCGTTGCCCAGCCCGCTCAGTACGAACAGTGCCGTGAAACCTGCGAGGAAGACAGGCAGCGACTCCATGACGGAGGCCACGACCACCAGCAGCGTCGCCGCCGCCATGGCCGCGAAGTTCCACAGGGTGATGCGAGCGCCGCCGTGCCGGTCGGCGAGGCGCCCGCCGACGGGCCGTACGAGTGAGCCGAGCAGCGGCCCGAGGAAGGTCAGCGAGGCCGCCTGGAGCGGGGTGCGGCCGAACTGGGTCTGGAGCACGAGCCCGAACGCGAAGCTGTAGCCGATGAACGAGCCGAACGTGCCGACGTACAGGAACGACATGATCCACGTGTGCGCGTCCCGCACGGCCTCCTTGGCGGCGCCCGTGTCGTTCCGTACGGGCGCCAGGTTGTCCATCCGCAGCGCGGAACACACCGCCGCAGCGACGATGAGCGGGATGTAGATGCCGAGGACGATCCGCGGGTGCCCGGCCCCCGCGATGCCGATCACGGCGAGCCCGACGAGCTGCACCACCGGCACGCCGATGTTGCCGCCGCCCGCGTTCATGCCCAGCGCCCACCCCTTCTCGCGCAGCGGGAAGAAGGAGTTGATGTTGGTCATGGAGGAGGCGAAGTTGCCGCCGCCGATGCCGGTGAGCATGGCCACGACCATGAACGTCGTGTACGAGGTGCCCGGCTCCATCACGACGAACGCGGCCACCGTGGGCAGCAGCAGGAACGTCGCGCTGATGACCGTCCAGTTGCGGCCACCGAAGCGGGCGACGGCGAAGGTGTACGGGACGCGGACGACGGCGCCGACCAGCGTCGCCATGGAGATCAGGAAGAACTTCCCGGCCGGGTCCACGCCGTACTCGGGCCCCATGAAGAGCACCATGACCGACCACAGGGTCCACACCGAGAAGCCGATGTGCTCCGACAGCACGGAGAAGAGCAGATTGCGCCGCGCGACGCGCCTGCCCCCCTCGCGCCAGAACGTCTCGTCCTCCGGATCCCAGTGTTCGATCCAGCGGCCCCTTTTACGCGCGGTGGTCGGGGCGGTCATGGTGCCTCCACGTGTCGTCTCCGGTGTTCCGGTGTCTCCAGCCGACGCTAGGGACGACGCGTTTCGGCCTTGTGCCGCGAGGTGACGTGGACGAAACCTTGCTCTCACCCCGGGTGGCCGGGCTCGGTGAGCGGCTAGGTATGCGGCAGCGCGAAGGGCGCGTACTCGACGAGTACGAACTCGCACCACACCACCTTCCCGGGGTCACGTCCCCCGACCCCCCACTTGTCCGCGCACGCCTCCACGAGAACGAGCCCGCGCCCGGACTCCTCGTCGTCCCCGGCGTGCGTGAGATGGGGGCGGCCGTCCCCGCTGTCATGCACTTCGATCCGGAGCAGACCGTCGTGGTCCAGCCACACCAGGATCCGGAACCCGCGCCCCGGGGGCACCCCGTGCAGAAGCGCGTTGGTCGCCAGCTCGCTCACGCAGAGCAACACCTCATGGGTACGGTCACCGACGGCCCACGCGGTCAGCGCGTCACGCATGAACCGCCTCGCATCAGGCACGGAGGAACGCATCCGGGGGAAGAACCGCTCACGGAAGCGGGGCAGGGGAATCTCTGGATTCATGGGGCGACGGTCGCGCTCCGTGACTACGCTGCGTAAGAGAGACCACTCGTACAGATTCTTTGTACGTGGCTGTTTCCGGTCACGTACTGGTCGTTGGGGGGAGTGACCGGAGTATGCCTCCAAGGAAGAAGCAGCGCGGCAAGAACGCCTCCGCGATGAGGATGGTCGGCCAGCTCCTGGCCAACTTCCGCCGAGCGGCCGGGTACACGCAGGAGACCCTCGCGCTTGAGATCTGCGCCGAACAGGAGACGATCGCCTCGATCGAGCAGGGGCGACGCGTCTTGAAACGGGACTTGGCCGAGGAGCTGGACACCTTCCTCGGGACCAAGGGTGCGTTGGCCGTCGCCGTCGACAACCTCCCCGAGATGGACAAGTACCCGTTGTGGGCGGAGGAGTTCATCGACCGTGAGCACGAGGCCATCACCATCAGCGGATACGAGAACCAGGTCGTTCCCGGCTTGCTCCAGACCAAGGACTACGCGCGTGCGGTCTTCCACAACGAGATCCCCATGCTGGACGAGGACGAGATCGCGCAGCGGATCGCGGCTCGTATCGAACGCCAGGAGATCTTGCAGCGCAAGATCCCGCCTCTGTGCACCTTCCTCATTACCGAGGCCGTGTTGATGGACCGTCTCGGCGACGAGTCGGTCTGGAACGAGCAGTTGCACCACCTCCGCGAGTGTGCGGACATTCCCGGCATCACCATCCAGGTTCTGCCGTTCGGACGCCGCAAACACGCTGGTCTCTCTGGCCCCTTCGTCCTGCTGGAAACCCCGGATCACGAGCACCTGGCCTACTCGGAAACGCAGCGTGGGAGCCAGCTCATCTCCGAGCCGGATGACGTGAGCGTCCTCGCGCAGAAGTATGCGATCCTGCGCACGCAGGTCCTCAGCCCTGAAGAAACCCAGGACCTGCTGGATCGGCTGCTAGGAGAGTCATGAACAGCGCACAGACCGCCCCGGGCTCCGACGACCTGGCATGGTTCAAGTCCAGCTACAGCACCGAGCAGGGCGGCAACTGCCTTGAAGTTGCCCTCGACTGGCACAAGTCCAGCCACAGCACGGAGCAGGGCGGCGCCTGCCTCGAAGTCGCCGCCTCCCCCGCCACCGTTCACGTGCGCGACTCGAAGAACCCCGAGGGCCCCGCCCTCGCCCTCGCGCCCGCCACATGGGCGGCGTTCACCACGTACGCGACGACGACGCTCCGGGACTGACCCCGAGCGGGCCGAGGTTCGCGGAAACGATCTCCGGCCCGCCGCAGCTCTCGGACAGGAGCCGGGAAGGTACTGCATGTGGCCCCGGCCTGACTTACGGTGCTTCTCGGAGGAGATCACCGAACGGCTGGGGGGCTCGATGGATCCGGAGATCGCCGCGCTCGCGGGGACCGCGGGAACGGCCTTGGTTTCGCTGCTGACCACCGAGGCGTGGCAGGCCGCCAGGGAAGGTGTGGTCGCGATCTGGCGGCGCGTCCTCCCCGAGCGCGCCGACGCGGTCGGCGCCGAACTGGAAGCGAGCCGAAGGGATCTGCTCGACGCCAGGCACGAGGGCGACGAGGCGACCGCCGAAGAGCTGGCAGCCGAGTGGCGGAGCCGGATCCGGCGGCTGCTGAGGGATCATCCCGAGGTCGCGGACGAGCTGCGCTCCCTGCTGACAGAACCCGGCGTGCAGCCGCCGTCCGTGAACCAGCACGCCAACGCCTCGGGAAACGCGCGCGTCTACCAGGCAGGCCGGGACATGCGGCTGGAGCGGCCGTGAACGGACGCAACGACGCACAGGCCAGCGACCGTGGCCGCGTCTATCAGGCGTCGGGCGACCAGCACATCTTCGAGAACCACCATTACGGGCCTTCCTGGTCGGGCCCGGCCAGCGTGCGCCGCGCGGCCCATGACCGGAGCCTCCTCGTCTTCCGCGACCGCGTAGAACTCATGGACCGGCTGAGAGCCTCGGTCTCTCCGGACTCCGGCAGCCACGTGTACGTGCTCCACGGACTCGGCGGCTGCGGCAAGACAGCGATCGCCGGGGCGCTCTTCGCATACGCGACAGCCGACACGGGCCGCGTCGGACTGTGGGTGAACGCCTCCGACGGCGCCTCGTTGCGCTCCGGCATGCTCGCCGTCGCTGCCGACCGCGGCTCCTCGGAGAGCGAGCTGACCACCGCGCGCAGCGGACTGCGCGCCGCCTCGGATCTCGTCTGGGAGTACCTCGACCGCTCCGAGCAGCCTTGGCTGCTGGTCATCGACAACGCCGACGATCCTGGTGTGCTGCACGAAGGGGGCTGGCTGCGTGCCAGTCAGCGGGGCACGGTCGTCGTCACCACGCGCCAGGCGTCGCCCCGCTGGTGGCCCGGCGCCGAGCTGCTGCACGTGGACGTGCTTCCGCTCGAAGACGCCGCCATGGTGCTCTGCGACCTCGCGCCGGGTACCGGGACCGCCGAGGAGGCCGCCGATGTCGCAGAGCGGCTCGGGCGGCTGCCACTGGCCCTCACCCTTGCCGGGACCTTTCTGTCCAACCAGGTGGTCGAGCCCTGGGACATGTCCCTGTACGGGCGTCGTCTCGTCCACGACAGGGCCGACGCCGCCATCGAACTGATCGACAGGGGAGGCAGCATCATGGATCAGGACGCCCGCAACCTGGTGAGCAGCACCTGGCAGCTCTCGCTCGACGCCCTGGCCGACAAGGGGCTGCCCGAAGCTCAGCCGCTGCTGCGCCTCCTGGCCTGCTGGGGCAGCGACCCCCTGCCGGTCTCGCTCCTCGCGCATACCGGGCCGGGCCCCGGCCTCCCCCAGGGGCGCCTGGAACCGGCGCTGCGCGGTCTGCTGGACAGTTCCCTCACCGAACTACTCCCCGGTCCCCCACGCTGCCTACGGACACACGGGGTGCTCCTCGACAGCGCGGCCGGAAACACGCCGGTGGAGCAGCGGGTCGCGCTTGCCACCACCGCGGCCGACGCGCTGCTCACCGCGCTGCCGGAGGTGCCGGAACGCGGGGAGCAGGCGGACGCGTTCAGCCTGCGGTGCCGCACGCTCTCGCGCTGTCGCGCCGCACGGCGGAGTGGCACGACGTCGACGGAGACGTCCAGGAGAAGGCCGCTGAAGGTCTGCTGCGCCTTGTCGTCGCCCTCCACCGCTCCGGCGACTTCGCCTCCGCGCTGGTGCTGACGGACAAGTCCCTGGAGCTGGCGGCGTCGGCCCTCGGCGACCTGCACCCCACCACCATGGGACTCCGCATGCGCAAAGGGCGCACGCTCCACCGCCTCGGCAGGTTCGAGGAGTCCCGCGCGCTGCTGCGGAGGGCGCTGGACGACTGCGAGAGGGAGTTCGGCCCGAGCGCGCCGGAAACGCTGGAGTGCTGCCTCAGCCTGTCCCATCCGCTGATGCCTCTCGGGGAGCCCCGCGAATCCACGGCCCTCATCCGGCGAACGGTGGCCGGCCGGACCGCGACCCTGGGGGCGACGCATCCGCTGACGCTGCTCGCGAGGAAGCATCTCCTGGGAACGCGGGGGCCTGACCTGACGACGGAGGTCACCACCGGTCCGGCCCTGGTCGAGGACTGCCGCCGTGTACTCGGGCCGCACCACCCGATCACCATGGCGGCCGAGCACGAGTACGCCTTCGCGCTCTTCCACACGGGGAGTCCCGCCGAGGCGCTGCCGCTGGCGCGGAGCGCCTTCGACTCCCACGCACAGCGGTACGGGCCCGAGTACCAGATGACGCTGAACGCCCGGTCCATCCTGTCGCGGATCCTCGCCGAGCTGGGAGAGGTCACCGAGGCCATCCACCATGCGGAAGAAGTGGTGGAAGCGCGCACCAAGGTGCTCGGGGCCGACCACCCCTGGACCGTCGTCGTACGGGAACATCTGGCCCGCTACAGGGAGTCCGCCGGGCGGTGAGGCGCGGGCGCGGTGAGGCGCCGCCCGCCCCGCGTCCTGGGCGGCGCCTCACCGCGGGCCTTCACCGCGTACGCGACGTTGACGGCGCCTCCGGGCTGACCGCGAACTCCCCGAGGTTCGCGGAGACGACCTCAGGCCCGCCCCCGTTCTGCTCGCGTGCCGCCGTCAGGACGTCGACGTGTTCGTAGCCCTCCGCGATGACCGGGTTCAGGTCCTCGGGCGGGTCGGCGGCGAGGAAGCCGTTTCCGGCGAGGAGGGTGATCGTCGGGTTGGCGGTGATGCCGTCCGGGTGCTTCACGAAGCGGGCGATCTGGGGGTCGTCGCCCTGGGAGACGTCCGTCGCCAGCTTGGTCGGGAAGTAGTCCTCCGTGAAGCCGAGCGGGTAGCCGGAGAGGCTGCGGGCCAGGTCGGCGATGTCGGTGACCTCCTCGCCGGGGTTCGTCCAGCGCGCGTCGGACGTGTCGATGTCGTCGTGCGTGGCCCAGGTGTAGAGGGGGCCGTCCGGCTCGTCGGGGATCGCCTTCGGCCGTACGCCGAAGACCGGGGACGCGTCGTCGTTCGAGGCGGGGAACTCCTTGTCCACGATCCGCCCGCCCTCCGGGCTGCGGTAGAGGCCGAAACTCATCTGTATGAAGGCGAGCGGGGCCGCGTTGTCGTCCATGAAGCCGCCGAGGACGGCGTTGTTGGTCTGCCGGAAGTCCCGTACGGACGGCGTACCGGTCAGGAACGTGCCCGCGTCCTTGGAGAACATGAAGCGCGAGGTGAGGTTCAGGTTCGCGTTGTCGGGGACCGAGGTGAGCAGGTTGGACTCGCCCTCCGGGTCGAGCGCGGAGGCGAGGCCGCCGATGGCGAGCAGGTTCATCGTCTCGGCGTTGATGACGGCCGGTGCCCCGATCGCGCGCGGGATGAGGCCGCTGCGCAGGCCCGCCTGGGTGGCGAGGTAGCCGAGCCCCGGGTTGGGCAGCAGGTCGTCCAGTCCGGTGGAAGCGGGCGTGCCCTCGGTCGGCAGCAGGGACTCGTCGCCGCCGCGTGAGGTGCTGACGACGGTGTCGAGCGCGAAGTAGCCGCCGCACTGGCGGTAGCCGGGGTGACCGTCGAAGTCCCAGGTGGCGAAGTAGCCGGTGAGCAGCCCGCCCAGCGAGTGCCCGCCGCACAGCACCTTCTCGCGGCGCAGTTCCTCGCCGGGCAGCTCGGCCTTCATCAGGTCGTACTGGTCGCGCACCGTCTGCTCCAGGCCGACGTTCTCCAGCCAGCGGACCTGGTCGTTGCCGAGGAAGCCGTCGAAGGTCCGGCCCTCGATCTCTTCGCCGCCGTAGTAGTAGCCGACGGTTCTGTTCACGTCGTGCGCCGCCGCGCCCGCTGTGATGCCGGTGCGGTCCTCCAGGCAGTTGGAGCGCCGGTCCAGCGCCCAGAACTCGACGCTGCTGCCCTTCGCCTTCGCCGCGCGCACCGTGTTGCGGGCGACGGTGCTGAACGCCGCCGCGCCTTCGAGGATGCCGGGCTGGGCGATGAGGACGCGGTCCGCCTCGCGGGAGTCGGCGGGGCCTTCCGCGTCGCGGAAGCGGAGGTAGGAGAGGTGGTCGCAGGCGGCGGGGTGCGGTCCTGCGGAGGCGGGGAGCGGCACCCGTACCCGTACGGCCGACTCCGCGACCGCCGGGTCGGGCGTGCTCGTGTGCACGGGGGTCTCGGTGCGCGGGACGGCCGTCGCCGCGCCCGGGCCCGTCGCGGCCGTCGCTGCCGTCGCGCTCGCGCCCGGGGGCGCCGTCGCGAGGAGGGCGCAGAGCACGGCCGCTCCCGCGAGCGCGGCGCTTCGCGGCCGGGGGCCTCTTCTCGGGCTCCGCGTACTCGCACTCGTACGGCGTACACGCATGGGCTGTACCTCCTCGCCGGGGCACTACGGCTGACGGGCCACCAGGTGCGGGTCCGCAGCGGAACGTAGCGAGGGAGCAGGGGCGTGCCAATGCAGGCGATGGATGAACGGCGCGTTCCGGGTTGGCAGCACGGCACAACACCGCACCGTCGCGGCAGAGCGGAGGGCCGCCCACCGCCCTCTCACCCTCCGTTCCGACCCGCCAAACCCCCTGTAATCAGCGGCAGTTGAGATCTATTCTTCAGTGTTCGAACTCTGCACGGATGCGTCCTTCGACAGTGACGGGGAGAGTCTTGGACGAGCATCTGTACGGCCTTGAGGACCTGCTCGACGAGTTCGTCCCCGGCCTGGTCGGCATGAAGCGCGGCACGCGGGGGCGGGCGGGATTCACGTATCCGCGCGGTGCGCCCGTCGTGCGGATCGTCGGCGCGCGCGGCAGCGGCAAGAGCGCGCTGCTCCATGTCCTGGAGCGCTCCTACGACGACCGGCTGCCGCTCGCCTGCAAGGACCTGGCGGCACTGGAACCGGCCGACGCCAGCACGGGCACGGGCACCGACCCCGGCACCGACGGCACCGACGCCCCGCCCGCCCCCTCCGGCGAGGGCGAAGGCGAAGGGGACGCCAACGCCTCCCCCGTCGTCCTGCTCCTCCACGGCCTCGCCCACGAACTCGACTCGCCGGGCTCCCGTCACCACTCCCTCAAGTTCCCCCGCCTCTCCCTCGGCCTCCTCGTCGTGACGGCCTGGCATCCGCTCGACGCGGAGGGGAACCCGCGTCAGCAGGTCAGGCAGTCCGGGCTGGCCGAAGCGGAGGCGGACCTGCGGCGGCTCGTCGCCGACGAGGCCAGCGAGCACCGCATCAAGGCCGCGTTCGAGACCTGGCTCGGCGTGCTGGAGCCGCTGCTGCCGAGCGTCTTCGCCGGGCTGCCGGTGCTGGGCTCGGCCGCCGAGGCCGGTTCGCGCGCCGCGCGGCACCTCCTGCTCAGGCGCCGCCCCGACAAGGCGGCCCTCGCGTGGTGGAACTGGAACCTGCGGGACAGACGCGGCGACCCCCTCAGACGTCTGTTCCGCTTCGTCCTCGACCTCCAGGCCAGCGGCGACCGCACGACGGCCGAGAACCTGCTGACGGCCGCCTTCCTCGCGGACATCAACGCCGCCTACGGACGCGCCATGATCTTCGACCGCGCTCCCCCGCCGCTCCTCCTCCTCGACAACCTCCACACAGCCCTCGGACGGCGGTTCCTCGACGCGCTGCTGCGCGCGTACGACACGGCGTACGACGCGCCGGGGCCCGAACGCCCGCCCGTCAGACCCGTCGTCGTCGGCACCGCGCTCGGCGGGGGCGACGGGCTGCCCAGCACCCTGGAGGTGACCGCGCCCGATCTGTGGGAGGACACTGGCGACGGGTCGCCGGCGCGCTGGCTGCTGCGGCTGCGCATCCCCCCGCTCGACCAGGCCAAGGTCAGCGACATGCTGCCCGCCGTCGACCGCGCGCGCCGCCCCCTCCCCGGCGCCGTGACCCGGCTCAGCGCCGGGCGCGCCTACAGCGCCCACATCCTCGTCGAGGCCGCCGAGGACCACCTCGGCCACCACGGGGCGCTGCGGCCCGAGGCCCTGCTCACCCTCCCCGCGCGGGGACACGGCCCCGGCACGACGGTTGCGGCGCACCTGCTGGAGCACCTCGTACCGGACCCGGGACTGCGCGAGCGGCTGCCCCTGTACGCCCTCGCCCTGGACCCGGAGTGCGCCGCGCGCCTGTGGGAGGTGGCGCACCCCGAGGACGGCGCGGAGGAGACGGCGGCGCTCCTCGCGGCGGCGGCCGAGTACGTGGGCCAGGCGCACTGGCACCACAGCCCCTGGCCGGGCAGCGGCGCCGACGTGCCCTTCGTGCGGGACCTGGCGCTGCGCGAACTGCTGCTCCACACCCTGACCGTGACCTGCGACGACGGGATGTGGGCCAGACTGCACCGTCGCGCACGCGCCGGGTACGACCCGCTGGGCCGCAGCCCGTACGCGCCCGAGCAGGACATCCGCTATCTGCACCACACGCTCGCGCTGGGCCTGACGGGCAGCGTCGTCGCCTGGCTGCACCACCGCTTCACGCAACGGCGGGCGCGGGACTGGCTCGCCGACCTCCAGTTCGTGTGCGCGGCGCCGCGCCCGCGCGAGGGCTACGTGCCGCCGTCGCCCGAGGCGTCAGGCGAGCCCCCGCCCTGCGCGGCCTGCGCGACGGGCGGCGGCAACCCCGGCAACCCCGGCAGCCCCGGCAGCCCCGGCGGCCCCGGCGGCGGCGCCACACACGACCCGCTGACCGCGCACAACGCGATAGCCGACCTCGTCGACGTGCTGTGGCGCCTGTCCTCTCTCGCCGCCGAGCCGACCCAGGGCGAACTGGGCCGCATCACCTCGGCGCTGGCCTCGCTGCGCTACGGGGGCTACGGGAGCAGCGGGGGCGGCCCGCGCACCGGCCGCTACGGAGAGGGCGGCGGGCTCGCCTTCCCCGACGTGGCCGGACGGTGGACGCGAGCGCTCCGGGACGGGGCACGCGTCCCCGGCCTGCCGATACCAGGAGGGGAAGACGCATGAGCCCGAACCGGATGCGGGTGTCGCTCAGGGACGCGGTGGACCGGGCCAGGGACTGGGGCAGGCTGCGGAAGCTGCTGGCCGCGGCGCTGCTCGTCGCCGTGCTGGGCGCGGGCGGCTGGGCGCTGTGGAC
The DNA here is from genome assembly GCF_053611545.1 of Streptomyces sp. NPDC054796. Classification (NCBI taxonomy): domain Bacteria; kingdom Bacillati; phylum Actinomycetota; class Actinomycetes; order Kitasatosporales; family Streptomycetaceae; genus Streptomyces; species Streptomyces sp. NPDC054796. The sequence goes on from NZ_JBSHAO010000032.1 coordinate 22,546, forward strand.
GTACTTCGGGCCCGACCCCTCCTGCGGCCCCGGCGTCGAGAAGCGCGGCGAGGACGAGGAGTGCACCGGGGTCACCGACGGCAGCGGCGGGGTCTCCTTCACCGACGAACTGGAGCCGGTGATGCGGGCCATCGCGCGGGAGAACGAGCGGATCACAGCCAAGGGGGACAAGGGGGGCAAGGAGTACGCCACCGTCGCGATCATGGTGCCCGTCTCCACGACCGACCCCGTCGTCAAGAAGCAGATCAGGCGCGAGGTCCAGGGCGCCTACCTGGCGCAGTACCGCGCCAACCACAGGTCCAACGCGCAGTCACCGCCCATCCGCCTCGTCCTGGCCAACCCGGGACACGACAGCGCCCACTGGCGCCCCGTCGCCGACCAGCTCGTGGCCATGGCGCACGACGGGCACAACCTGCGCGCCGTCACGGGCTTCGACCTGAGCGTGCGGCGCACCCAGGACACGATCGACTATCTGACGAACGAGAAGGGCATCCCCGTCGTCGGCGGCCCGATCACTGCCGACAACCTCGCCAACACGGCGAAGGAACCCGACCGCTACCGGGGCCTGGCCCGCGTCGTGCCCACCAACAGCGACCAGGCCAGGGCGCTGGCCAACTTCAACAAGGGCATCAAGGCGTCCAGGACCCTCCTCGTCGAGGACAGGCGCGAGGACGACAACTACGTCCAGACGCTGAAGAAGGCGTTCCAGGAGCAGACGAGGAACGCGCCGCAGATCCCGATGCAGTACGAGTCCCCGGCGGACATGAACGATGAGGGCCGCCTGCCCAACGACTTCTCCCGCATGGTCAACAACATCTGCGACTCCGACGCCGAGGTCATCTACTTCGCCGGACGCCCCGTGCATCTGCGCCTGTTCGTCAACGCGCTGGGCGGGCGGGGCTGCGACAAGAAGACGTACAAGGTCGTCACAGGGTCCGGCGCCTCGACGCTGGCCACGGACAGCGAGCTGAACTGGGACGCGCTGGCCCCGAAGGGCGGCATCACGGTGGAGTACGCCTCCGTCGCGCACCCCGACGCGTGGAGCGACAAGCGGGCACCGGAGACGGGTGGTTCGCGCGAGGCCGTCGAGGAGCTGGAGGACCTGGCGCGGACGGTGGAGACGGACGGGTCCGCGGGGCCCGTAGGCCCCGTCGAGCTGGACGACTCACGGACGATCTCCGCATACGACTCGGCGTGGACGGCCATCACGGCCATCCGCAACCAGACGGGCCAGAAGACGCCGATGCCGAGCACGGACGACGTGCGGCGGGCGTGGCTGAACCTGCGCGGCAGCCAGAAGGTGGTGGGCGCGAGCGGCTGGATCTGCCTGGACAACGCGGGCAACCCGTACAACAAGGCCGTCGCCGTCGTCCATCTGAACCCCTCGGGCCCGAAGATCGACTTCGTGGGTCTCGCCTGGCCGGAGAACAAGCCCCCGGACGAGCACTGCACCGCGCCCAACAAGCCGAGTGAGTGAGGGGGGCAGCGGGTGAGCGGGTGACGGGCGGGGTCCGGCCGGGCCCCGCCCGGCCGCTCAGCCCTGGAGGCCGCTCACGGGGAGGACGCAGTGCGCGGAGCTGGCGAGCATGTCCTCGTCCACGAAGGACTTCAGCGCCTCCTCGCTGACGGGCCTGCCGGGCTTGGCCTCCGGCCAGGGGCGGGTGGCGATCATGAAATAGACCTGCTTGCGCTTGTCGGCCGCCGCTACCCACTCGGGCGGGGCCGGGTACTGCGTGGTCATGTGCGGCATCGTCAGCACCGCCTGGCCGCCCTGGACGATGAGCTTCAGCGGCAGCCGGTTCACCTGGGAGCTGTCCGGCATCACCCCGCCGACCGTCAGCCCCGCGTCCCCGATCAGCCGCCGCGCCGCGGCCTCGGCGACCTCGGGCCCGTCCCTGCCGTCGCCGAGGGAATAGGCCAGGAGGAACGGCATGTCCTCGTTGTCCTCGGGGTGCGCTCCGGTCCAGCCGATCACCGTGAGCGTGCCGAACTGGCTGTGCTGGAATTGGCCCGTGTCGGGCGGCGTTGCGGTCATGCGCGACACCCTAATGGCACCGTGTGACGACTCGTAAGCGAACCGTGACCGGCGCGGGCGCCTCGCGCAGCCGCACGCCCGTACGTCAACGACGCGCCTCAGCAGCGGTTTTCACGGCGTACGGGGAGGCGGCGCCCGCCCGTCGGGAGGCGGGAGCGGGCCGGCGCCGGACGGGACACGTCACCGTTTCGATGGACGCGGAAGCCCGCGCGCGACCGGACCCCGGCACGCAAGCCCCCACGCCCCCGCACGCCCCCGCCGGGGCGTCCCCTCAGCGCGCCACCGCGAGATCGGCCTCGGGCAGCCACGCGCCGGACGGGCGCGTCAGCCATCCGCCCTCGTCGCCCAGTTCGCGCGCGGCCCCCTCCAGCGCGTCCAGCCCCGGATGGCGCAGCCCGCGCCGCCACACCATCGAGACCGGCGAGAGCGGCACCGGCGCGACGAGGGGCCGCAGCACCATGCCGGGCACCCCGGTGAACACCTCGCTGGCCAGCACGGACCAGCCCCGCTTCCGTACGACCCGCGCGAACTCCGCCTCACCGTCGATCTTCGGGAAGGGCGGCGCGAGGCCGATGCCGCGCCCCGCGAAGAGGGCACGCGCGTAGTCCGTCCACTCGGCCGTGCCGTCGTTGCCCGCGCCCGCGTACAGGGTCTCCCCGGCCAGCGCGGCGAGCGGCACCTCGGCGGCGCCCGCGAGCGCGTGCTCCTCGGGGAGCAGCACCGCGACCCGCTCGTAGCGCACCAGCCGGTGCCCGAGCCCGGCCCGTACGGACGCGTCCAGGCCCGCGAAGCGGCCGAAGGAGACGTCGAGCCGCCCGGCCGCGAGATCGGCCGCCGCGGCCGTCAGACCCGAGTGGTACCGGGCGACGAACTCGACGCCGGGCGCCCGCATACGCGCCAGGTCCAGCACCCGCTGCCCCGTGCTGACGGGCGCGGCGGCGTCCACGGCCAGCGGACGGTCGGCGAAGGATCCGGACGAGCCGAACGGACCGAGGGCCGCGCCGAGTTCGCCGTACGCCTCCAGGACGCGCCGCGCGTACGGCAGCAGCCGCTCGCCGTCCCGGGTGAGCGCGACGTGGCGGGTCGTGCGCAGGAACAGCGTCGTCCCCGTCTCCCGCTCCAGCCGCCGTATGTCGCGGCTGAGCGCCTGCTGCGCGACGTACAGGCGCGCGGCGGCGCGAGTGAAGTGCAGTTCGTCCGCGACGGCCACGAAGGCGCGCAGGAGGCGGGGTTCGATGTCGCGGCTCACTCCTCGGAGATTAACAACGTCCGCGCGTCAATGGTGTGGCAATCGGTGTTGGACCCGGAAGCGGCGGCGCCACGACGCTGGTTGCATGCCGAAAACCCCCCAAGGGCCCGGTCAGCGGCCCCGGTTCCGCCCTGCCCGCTTCCCCGCCCGCATGCCCCGGGGCGACGGGCGGGGGATGCGGTTCGCCGTCAACGGCCACACGCTCGTCGCCGTGGACCACCCGCCGTCCACCGAGCCGCCCGGCGAACTGTCCCCGAGGGTCCGACCCCCGCGACGCCGCCCCTCCTGGGCCGCGCCCTACGCCCGCCTCTTCGCCCCGCCCGGCGCGGTCGCCTTCACCCTGGGCAACCTTCTCGCGCGGCTCCCCATGGGCATGTTCACCGTGTCCGCCGTGATCATGATCGTGGCGACGCGGGACTCGTACGCGCTCGCCGGGGCCGTCACCGCCACCGGGCTGGCCACCACCGCCGTCGTCGCCCCGCTGACAGCGCGGCTCGTGGACCGGTACGGCCAGGCCAGGATCGCCGTGCCCGCCGCGGCGCTCGCCGCCTGCGGCTCGCTGAGCCTGATCGCGTGCGTGCGGTACGGGGCCCCCGACTGGGCCCTGTTCGCCTCGTACGCCGCGACCGCCACCACCCCCAACACCGGTGGCATGTCCCGCGCGCGCTGGGCCCATCTGCACAGGGACGACGCGGCGGCCCGGCACACCGGCAACTCCTTCGAACAGGCCGCCGACGAACTGTGCTTCATGACGGGCCCCGTGCTCGCCGCCCTCCTGTGCACCGCGCTCTTCCCCGAGGCCGGAACCCTGACCGGCGTCGCGCTGCTGCTGACCGGGACGCTGATCTTCGCGGCGCAGCGCCGCACCGAGCCGCCCGTGGTCCGCGCGGAAGCGGGGCCCCGTCGCGCACCACTGCCCCTGCGCCTGCCCACGCTGCTGCCGCTGCTGGTCACCTTCCTCGCGACGGGCGCGGTCTTCGGCTCGCTGGAGGTGGTCACGCTCGCCTACGCGGACGCCTCGGGCCACCGGGCCGCGGGCGGCGCGGTACTGGCGCTCCAGGCCCTCGGTTCGGGCGTCGCGGGGCTCGTCCTCGGCACGCTCACCCCTCGCGGCTCCCTCCCCCGGCGGCTGCTCGTGTGCGTCGGCGCCATGACGGTCCTGATGACGCTGCCCCTGCTGGCGGCGTCCGCCACGGGAAGCCTCGTCGTCCTCGGCGCCGCGCTGCTGGTCGCGGGCATGGCGACGGCTCCGACGATGGTCACGGGGATGACCGTGGTGCAGCGCGTGGTGCCCACGGCACGGCTGAACGAGGGCATGACGCTGGCCGTGACCGCGCTGCTCGGCGGCATCGCGGCGGGCTCGGCGCTGGGCGGCTGGGCGGCCGAGCACGCGCCGGGCGACGGCGCCGTGGCGTACGCGGTCCCGGTGGCCGCCGCGCTCACCGCGACGGCGGTGACGGCGGTGACGTCCCCATGGCGCGCCCCGTCACGCGCGGAGGGACGCGGAGCGCCCGGTCACACGCGGGGCGAGTAGTGCTGCGGCCAGTCCCGCTCCTCGGGCAGCGGCAGGTTCCGCGCCGGGGTCTCCACGACCGGGGCGCCGGCGGCGCGCAGCCCCGCCTCGCGCTCCCAGCCCGCGCGGGCGCGCGGGTGGAAGCGCCGCGAGCGCGGCACCAGCTTCCACGCGTGGTGGACCAGCTTCCCGAAGCGCCGCAGCCGCCGCTCGTCGCGCACCGTCCAGCGGTAGCCGAGCCGTTCGCGCACGGCGGGCGGGAACAGCCCGACGGTGTACCAGAGCGTGAACCGCGCCTGCGGCCCACGCAGCAGCCGCCACACCACGTCGGGCATCCGGCGCAGCGCCGGGGGCTTGGCGATGTAGCGCACGTCGAGCACGTCGCGCGTCGCCTTGTTGTCCTCCAGCACGTCGCGGGCCATGTGCTCCCAGTACGCCTGGAACGCCTCCCAGTCGCGCGGCACGGGCCGCATGCTCATCCCGTACATCCGCCACCAGCGCACGTGCTCCTCGAACAACTGCCGCTTCTCCGCCTCGGAGAGGCCGGGCCCGAAGCGGTCGGCGACGAGCAGCGTCAGCATGAAGAACGTGGAGTGCGCCCAGTAGAACGTGTCGGGGTCGAGCGCGTGGTACGGGCGGCCGTGCCGGTCGACGCCCTTGATCGTGTGGTGGTAGCCGCGCACCTCGCGGGCCGTCCGCGCGGCGCGGGGCCCGTCGTAGACGACGCCCCCGATCGGGTAGAGCGAGCGGAAGAGCCGCTCCCAGCGCTCCTCGAAGAAGCGCGAGTGCTCCTCGACCCCGGCGCCCAGACCCGGGTGCATGTTCTGCATCGCGCCCGCCCAGGGCGCGAGGAGGACACCGCGCCAGTCCCCGAAGAACCGCCAGGTGAGCGTCTCGGGCCCCAGCGGCTCGGGCCCCAGCGGCTCGGGTCCCGTCGGCTCGGGGGCGGCACCCTGTCCCGGTTCGCGTGACGGCATGGCACCCGCCCTCTCTCGCACGCATGCACGGTGGTCTCCCCGCTCCCTTCCCGCAACGGCGGGGCACAACACGAAGGCCGTGACCGCTGGGCAGCGGTCACGGCCTGGGTGCCTTGGGGACCGCCGCGGCTGGCGTGTGCGCGCACACGCCGCCCCGGCCTCGTGGAGATGGCGGGAATCGAACCCGCGTCCAACGAAGTGGAAGGAGGGCTTCTCCGAGCGCAGTCCGCTGCGATTTTCTCGGCCCCGGAGATCTCGCGGACAAGTCTCCGACGGGCCCAGTCACTGTGAGATGTCCCGGCAGGCCCCGTGACCGGGCCTACGCGGTGAAGTTCCCTAGCTGATGCCAGGATCCGGGTCGGGAACGCACCCGGGCTGACACTTCATGCTTGCTGCTTAGGCAGCAAGCGCGAAGGAATCGCGCTTCTGATTGGCGATTATTTTTTTGCGGCAGATGGTTAACGAGATCATTGCCGCGTTCCTCGGCTCGCTTCCCCTGCTTCGACGTTCGCTGTCGAAACCGATCATCCCCATGTTGAGTTAACAAACAGCACACCCTCTCGGGCGGCTCTGTGACCATGGTACGGGACCCGGCCACATCAAGGCCAACCTTTTACCGGTCCGGCCTATTCCCAAGCCCCTGACCTGGGCAAACCGGCCACTTCTGACCCGTCACCCCTCCGCGACCCGCTGCCGCCGCTTGACCGACGAGATCGCGCGGTCCGTCTCGCGGCGGTCCTGCTTCTCGCGGAGCGTCTGCCGCTTGTCGTACTCCTTCTTGCCCTTGGCGAGGGCGATCTCGACCTTCGCCCGCCCCCGGTAGAAGTACAGCTGGAGCGGCACCAGGGTGTGGCCCGTCTCCTGCGTCTTGCCGACCAGCTTGTCGATCTCGGAACGGTGCAGCAGCAGCTTCCGCTTGCGGCGTGCCGCGTGGTTCGTCCACGTGCCCTGCGCGTATTCCGGAATGTGCACGTTGTGCAGCCAGACCTCACCCCCGTCGATCTGCGCGAACCCGTCCACCAGGGAGGCGCGGCCCTGACGCAGCGACTTCACCTCGGTACCGGTGAGCACGATGCCGCACTCGTAGGTGTCGAGGATGACGTAGTCGTGCCGGGCCCGCTTGTTCTGCGCGATGAGCTTGCGCGTGTCCTTCTCGTCCTTGGCCTTCGCCTTCGACCTGACGGTCTTCATCTTCGCCATAGCCAGGCCATTGTTCCACTACGACCGGGTGGCGAGGCCACTCAATACTGTGCGGGCCCGCTCCGTGGCCTCCCGGTCCGAGCCGCCCTCGACCGTCAGATCGGGGGTGATGCCCGCGCCCTCGACCTTGCGGCCCGACGGGGTCGTGTAGTGCCCGACGGTCATCTCGGCGACGGAGCCGTCCGGCAGCTTGCTCGGCACCTGGACCGAGCCCTTGCCGAACGTGCGCGAGCCGACCACCACGGCCCGCCCCCGGTCCTGGAGCGCGCCGGTCAGCAGCTCGGCCGCACTCATCGTGCCGCCGTCGACGAGGACCACCAGCGGGCGGTCGGCGTCTCCGCCGCGCTCCGCGTACAGGGCGCGCTGCGCGCCGTGCTCGCCGTAGGTGGCGACGAGGCCGCCGTCCAGGAAGGCGGAAGCCGCCGAGACGGCCTCGGTGACCAGGCCGCCTGAGTTGCCGCGCAGATCGAGGAGTATCCCGGCGCCCCGCGGCACCTCGTCCTCGACAGCCTCGCGCACCTGCTCGCCGGAGTCCTTCGTGAAGGAGGAGACCTGGATCCGGATGGCGCCGGGGCCGAGCTGGTCGACGTCGACCGCGTCCGCGGTGAGCCTGGTGCGCCGCAGCGTCTCCGTCCACCGCTCGCCGTCGCGGCTCAGCCCGACGGTGACGGTGCTGCCCGCGCCGGAAGTGGCGGGGACGGAGGCGGCGGGCGCCGACGCGTGCCGGGCCGCCACGGACGGTGCCGCCGGTGCCGTCGCCGAGGAGTCGGAGGGGGCGAAGGAGGAGCGTGAGGCGGAAGAGGAGGGGGAGGCGGTCGCCGGGTCGGGTCCCGAGCCGCGCAGCAGCGAGACCACCTCGGTGACGGGGCGGCCCGTCACGTCCTCGCCGTCGATGGAGCGCAGCCGGTCGCCCGCGCGGATTCCGGCCTTGTCGGCGGGGCTGCCGGGCTGCACCCGGTGCACGTCCACCTCCGGGGCGCCGTGTGCGCCGCTCTCCTGGCGGACGGAGATGCCGACGCCCACGTACTCGCCGTCCAGGGTGCGCCGCAGGCCCTCGTACTCGCGCGCCGTGTAGGACGAGGACCAGCGGTCGCCGCTGCGGCTGACCAGTTCGTCGGCCTCCTCGGAGCCTTCCGCTTCCGCGCCGCGCCCGCGTCCCGTGTCGTCCTGGGGGCCACGTTCCGCGCCCTTGGCGTCGTCGCCGCTTCCGTCCAGGTGCGCGTTCACGGGGTGGCGGCCGGCCGGGCCGTCTGCGGCGCCCGCGAGGCTGCGTGCCTCGTCGCCCCAGGATCCGGTGGCCGCGCCCGTCCCCAGGACGCTCGCGAAGACCAGTGTCAGTGCGGCTCCGCGGCGGAGACGCCTGGAACTCCCCCGGCCGGAATCAGGGGGAGGAACAGAGAACCACAAGCCCGACATGCTGCGGAGTCTAGGCCAGACGCGGGCGCCGCACGGGGCGTTGGGCGTACGGCGCCCGCGTCATTGGTCACACCTTCAGGTACTTGCGGAGCGTGAAGAACGCCGCCACAGCGGGCATCAGCACCCCCACCGCGATGATGAACGGCAGCACCTTCACCACCGCGTCCCAGCCGATGAAGTTGATCAGGACGATCTTCTCCTGGAGCCAGTTGTTGATCAGGAAGTACTTGCCCCCGACCAGCAGCACACAGGCCAGGCCTGCGCCGATCAGCCCCGCGATGGCGGCCTCCAGGATGAACGGCATCTGGATGTAGAAGCTGGAGGCGCCCACCAGCCGCATGATCCCCGTCTCCCGCCTCCGGCTGAACGCCGACACCCGGACGGTGTTGACGATCAGCAGCAGGGCGACGACCAGCATCAGCGCCATCACACACAGCGCCGCGATGTTCATGCCGTTGAGCAGGTTGAAGAGGTTCTCCAGCAGACTTCGTTGGTCCTGTACCTCCTGCACGCCCTGTCTGCCGGAGAACGCCGTCTGGAGCACCTGGTACTTGGTCGGGTCCTTGAGCTTGACCCGGTACGACTCCTGCATCTGGTCAGGCGTCAGCGAGTCGGCGAGCGGCGAGTCCTCGAACTGCTCCTTGTAGTGCTTGTACGCCGCGTCCGAGGACTCGTAGTAGACCTTGTCGACGACCTGGAGCTTCTCCAGGTCCGTCTTGATCTGCTGCTTCTGCTGCGAGGTGACGGCGCCCTTCGCGCAGTTGGGGTCCGAGGCGGCGTCGTTCTTGTTGCAGAGGTAGATCGACACCTGGACCTTGTCGTACCAGTACCCCTTCATGGTGCTGACCTGCTCGCGCGCGAGCAGTGAGCCTCCCGCGAGGGCGAGCGAGAGGGCGACCGAGACGATCACCGCGAAGGTCATCGTGAGATTGCGGCGGAGACCGACGCTGATCTCCGACAGTACGAACTGGGCGCGCATGGCGTCCTTTCAGCCTTTCAGTGGTGTTGCTGCCTCGACCGGCCGTGCCGTTGACCGTGCCATTGGCCGTGCCGTCCGGGCGGCTTCAGTGCTGGTAGCCGTAGACGCCGCGCGACTGGTCGCGCACGAGCCGGCCGCGTTCGAGCTCGACGACCCGCTTGCGCATCTGGTCGACGATCTGCTGGTCGTGCGTGGCCATCACGACCGTGGTGCCGGTCCTGTTGATGCGGTCGAGCAGCTTCATGATGCCGACGGAGGTCTGCGGGTCGAGGTTGCCCGTGGGCTCGTCGGCGATCAGCAGCATCGGCCGGTTGGCGAAGGCACGCGCGATGGCCACGCGCTGCTGCTCACCACCGGACAGCTCACCCGGCATCCGGTCCTCCTTGCCGCCGAGACCGACCAGGTCCAGCACTTCGGGGACCGTCTTGCGGATCTGGCCGCGGGACTTGCCGATGACCTCCAGCGCGAAGGCGACGTTCTCGCCGACGGTCTTGTTGGCCAGCAGGCGGAAGTCCTGGAAGACCGTGCCGAGCTGGCGCCGCATGTGCGGCACCTTCCAGTTGGAGAGCCGGGCCAGGTCCTTGCCGAGGACGTGCACCTGGCCGTGAGAGGCCCGCTCCTCGCGCAGGATCAGCCGCAGGAAGGTGGACTTGCCGGAGCCGGAAGAACCCACCAGGAACAGGAACTCGCCCCGCTCGACCTCCAGCGACACATCGCGGAGGGCTGGACGGTTCTGCTTGGGGTAGGACTTGGAGACGTTGTCGAATCGGATCACGGATACACCACGTCGACCTGGGTAGGGGCAGCGGAAGCCGGAGTGCGGCTCCCCGTCGGTGGGGCGACCTTACGCGAAGCCGTGCGCACTGCGCAGTCAGCGCCCGGTGTTGGTGGGTTTATTCACGGATCCTTTAGGTATAAAACAGGCACCCGCCGCTTCCCGCCCTTCACGGGCCTTCCCGGCGCCTCGGGCCTTCCGGCACCCCCGTAGGCTCTCCCCTGGGGCTCACCCCCGACTTCCCCGTCGGGCCTCCGCCGGGCTCTCCTCCGGCGCTCCAGGACGGTCTGCGGGACGGCCTACGGGACGCTTCCGGAAGCCGCACGGCCGGTCTTGCCCGCGCCTCTGCGGGACGCGCCGAGAGCTGGCACAGTGGAGGGGAAGCACCCTTGGGGAACGAATCACACGCGGGTGTCGTTGGCATGGCTGAGGAGGAGTTCGCATGACATGCGACCGACTGGTGTGTGCCAACTGCGCGGGTCCCGTGAGCGAGGGCCGCTGCTCGGTCTGCCGCGCCCACCGTGCGCGCCTGCACCGGGAGTCCCCCCTCGCGAGCCTCTCCCCCGCCACACTGCTCGGGCTTCTGGTGGCCCTGATAGCGGTGGCGCTGTTCGCGGAGCGCATGGCCACGGCGTAAGCGCGCTTATTACGGCGTATCCGCACGGATGTCCGTAGCCGTACGCACGCGCCCGCCCGTGTACGCGTCCACACACCCACAGCACGCACGAGGGGCCCGGAACGGTACGCCGTTCCGGGCCCCTCGTCATGGCTTACGCCGGATTACGAGCGCCTTCTCAGGCGGCCGTACGACGGTTGATCATGCGCGGCATCAGACGGAAGCCGACGCCACCCGCGATCATCGTCGCGGCGCCCACCAGCAGGAAGGTGGTCTCGGCGGAACCGGTCTCGGCCAGCTCCTCCTTGGCGTCCGACGGCGTCTGCGGCTGCTGCTCGACCGGGGTGCTGCCCGCGCTGTCCGGGTCGGTGCTGCCGCTGTCGCAGTTCACGCTGGACTCGTCCAGCTCGCAGGTGCCGGTGTCGTCGCCGCCACCGCCGGAGCCGCCGATCGTGGCGGGCTCTTCGCCGCCACCGGAGTCACCGCCGGAGTCGCCGCCGCTGCTGGAGCCGCCGGAGTTGCCGCCGCCGGTGTCACCGCCAGTGTCCCCACCGGTGTCACCACCCGTGTCCCCACCGGTGTCGCCGCCGGTGTCACCACCCGTGTCGCCGCCGGTGTCACCACCGGAGTCGCCACCCGTGTCCCCACCGGTGTCCCCACCCGTGACGGTGCCGCCGATGCCGCCGGTGTCACCGCCAGTGTCGCCGCCGGTGTCACCCCCAGTGTCTCCACCGGTGTCGCCGCCGCCGTCAGTGCCGCCGTCGGTGGTGCCGCCATCCGCGCCACCGTCTCCGCCGCCGATGATCCCGCCAATGATGCCGCCGATGATCCCGCCGCTTTCGCCCCCCGAGGAGGAGGAGCCGCCGGTGTCGGCGGCCTGTGCGGCGCCCGCGGCGGTGAGCGACGCGCCGGCCGCGAACACCGCGCCGGCTGCGATACGCGCTACACGCAGCCGCGTCTTCGAATTGGTCATGTGCCAACTACCCCCAGTAGCTGTACTTGTCAGTGGGACAGCCCTGTGCCGGGCTGCGGAACATCACTCGGGGCTCGGGCGCATCCACTCGCCCCCATACAGCGCCCATGACACAGGCATGCCGAGCGAACAGCTTTCCCATTTTTCACACGGGCGTCAAGCGAGATCCGAGTGAAATGTCCGTGCAGGGCGACTAGTTCGAGATGTGCGACGGGAATCACTTCAATTCCCGCGCGACTCCCGCACGTTCAGCACGTCATCGTGTCCTAGACGTGATCAGTTCTGCTCCTGCTGCTCCTGCTGCTTGCGCCAGCGGATGCCCGCTTCGAGGAATCCGTCGATATCGCCGTCGAGAACGGACTGTGGATTCCCGACCTCGTGTTCCGTACGCAGGTCCTTCACCATCTGGTACGGGTGCAGCACGTAGGAACGCATCTGGCTGCCCCAGGAATTGCCGCCGTCGCTCTTGAGCGCGTTCATCTTGGCCTGCTCCTCCGCCCTGCGGTGGGCGAGCAGCCGGGACTGCATGACGCGCATGGCGGCGGCGCGGTTCTGGATCTGGGACTTCTCGTTCTGGCAGGAGACGACGATCCCCGTCGGGAGGTGCGTCATGCGCACGGCGGAGTCCGTGGTGTTCACGGACTGGCCACCGGGGCCCGAGGAGCGGAAGACGTCGATCCGCAGCTCGTTCTCGGGGATGTCGATGTGGTCGACCTGCTCGACGACGGGCAGCACCTCGACCCCCGCGAAGGAGGTCTGGCGACGGCCCTGGTTGTCGAACGGCGAGATCCGCACCATGCGGTGGGTGCCCTGCTCGACGGAGAGCGTGCCGTACGCGTACGGGGCCTTCACGGTGAAGGTCGCGGACTTGATGCCCGCCTCCTCCGCGTAGCTGATGTCGAAGACCTCGGTCGGGTAGCCCTTGCGCTCGGTCCAGCGCAGATACATCCGCATGAGCTGCTCGGCGAAGTCCGCCGCGTCCACGCCGCCCGCCTCGGCCCGTACGTTGACGACGGCCTCGCGGGGGTCGTACTCGCCGGACAGCAGCGTGCGGACCTCCATCTCGTCCACGGCCTTGCGGACGGACTCCAGCTCCGTCTCCGCCTCGCTGCGCGCGTCCGCGTCGTCCTCGGAGGCGGCCAGCTCGAAGAGCACCTCAAGATCGTCGATGCGGGAACGGAGTTCTTCCGCGCGGCGCAGGTGGCCCTGGAGGTAGGACAGCTTGCTCGTGATGCGCTGCGCGTTCTCCACGTCGTCCCACAGATCAGGGGCCGCCGCCTGCTCCTCCAGCGCGGCGATATCAGCGCGCATCCTGTCGAGGTCGAGGACGGCCTCGATCGACTCCATGGTGGAGGAGAGGGATTTCAGCTCTTCGGATACATCGACGACTGCCACCCCTCCACCCTAACGGCTGCCCGCCCGAACACCCCCCTCCCGGCCCCCGGGCCCCCGCACACCCCCTTGCCAGGGGCGCCTACCGGGATGCCCTTGAGGGTTTCATTCGCGGGTGCGGGCCGATGGGTGGGTTGTGCCCACCCTCCCCCAGCTACCGCTGGGAGGTGCCCCCTCGCCGAGCGGAACGCTTGCCCACAACAGTGGCGTGCCATGGCAGGGGCGGAGCCCCTCCGGCGGGACGCCGGTTCACAACAGTGGAGGCCACCGGCCGGAAGCTGGCCGCCAGGCGGGAGGGGACGTGGTGGGGTGTCCCCGCAAGTGGTGGCGACGAGTGCCGGGAGAAAGCAAGCAACGAGACCCGCACTTGTCGCCGCCCGAGGAGACACCCCGGCACGGCACCGACCCCCACCACACACGCACCCCACACGACCACCGGCCGAAACCAGGACTCACGCGGCGCCAGCCGCGAACGCACCGCAACCACACGCCGCGCCCACCCACCGGCAGGCAGCCGAAAAACGGCAAACCGCACAGCCCAGCACAGCGCCCACCCTCTACGGCGTGTCCGGCTGTTCCACCGCCGGGGCGGGCTGCGTCGTGCCGCCCTCGTCGTCGGCCGTGGCGAACCACCCGCCCACTCCGGCCGCCGCCGCCACCGCCGCCGCGATCGCGCTGAGTTTCAACCGCCGCCGCCTCAGCTCCGCAGCCGAAGGCGCACGGTGCCGCGCCGACCCGGCGCGCCGCTCCCCCGCGGCCCGGGGCGCCCGCGCCGTACCGTGCGCGCCCCCCGCCAGCTCGTCGGCACCGGGCACCCGCATGCTCGTATGCGTGTCCCGGTTCGAGTCGGGCCCCGCACCGCTGTGCACCAGCGGCACCGCGGCCTGCTGCCCGGAACCGGGCCCGGATCCGGTCCCGACCTCGGCCCCGCCCCCACCCCCAGAACGCGTCTCCGACGCCGCGCCCGGCTCCTCGCCGTATCCCTCGAACCCGCCGTACGGCTCCTCGGGCTGCTCGTCGATGTCCAGCGCCGGATATCCGTCGAGTGACGGCAGCAGCTCCCGCAGCCTCGCCGCCAGCTCCACGGCCCGCAGCCGGGACGCGGGCGCCTTGGCCAGGCACTGGTGGATGAGCTGCCACAGCTCGTCGGGGATGCCGGGCAGCGGTGCGACCGTCTCCGTGACGTGCCGTCGCAGCACCGCGCCCGGGTGGCCGCCGCCGAAGGGGGTGAAGCCCGCGAGCAGCTCGTAGAGGACGGTGGCCAGCGCGTAGATGTCCACGGACGCGCGCGGCGGGAGGCCCTCGACGATCTCGGGGGCGAGGTAGTCGGGCGTGCCGATGATCGACGTCGCGCGGGTGCGGCGCGGGGAGTCGATCAGCTTGGCGACGCCGAAGTCGGTGAGCAGCGCGGGCGGCGCCCCGCCGGGCCCGGGGGGCGCGAGCGCGTCCAGCAGTACGTTCTCGGGCTTGACGTCCCGGTGGACGACGCCCGCCGCGTGCGCCGCGGCGAGCCCGTCGGCGATGTCGGCCGCTATCGCGACGGCGGGCTGCGGCGCGAGGCGCCGCTCGTGCTCCAGCCGCGTACGCAGGTCAGTGCCCCGGACGAGCTGCATGACCAGCGCGAGGTCGTTGCCGTCCACGACGAGGTCGCGTACGGACACCACGCGCGGGTGGTCGAGGGAGAGCAGCACCGAGCGCTCCCGTACGAACCGCTCGACGAGGTCCTGATCGGAGGCGAGGTCCTCACGCAGCAGTTTGACGGCGACGGGGCCCTCGGGACCCTCGCCCAGCCACACCGTGCCGGCGCTGCCGCGTCCCAGGATCTGGTGAGCGGTATAGCGACTGCCGATCTTCCGTGCCATAGCGACAAAGCTACGCGGCAAGTGGGGTCTTGAGAGCCCTGGATGCCGTTAACAGTCACTTCTGTGGGGGAAATCCCTCTCCAGAAGTCGATAAATCTCCGAACTCGCGCCCCATTCGGGCCGACCGGCTCGTATCCGGCCGACCCGATTCCCTTGCGCTTCCGCTGAGTTACGGAGACGGCGTCATTAGCCGCCCGCGCTGCTCACGAAATCCTGAATCTGTCCGAAGACATCCGTGACCGACTGCCAGAAACTCTTGCCCTGGGCCCACCACTCGGGAACCGGGGTGAAGTTCCACACCAGAACACAGATCACGACGATGATCAGGATCATGAACAGGCAGCCCTTGAGGCAGCCGAGGCCGGGAATGCGCATCGGGTTCGCGCTGCGCTGCCTGGGCTCGCGGCGCGGACGGGGCTCCGGCGGGGGCTGCGGCGGACGCTGACGCTCCGGAGGCCGCTGCTGGCGGCGCCGCGGCGGCTGCTGCGGGCGCTGCTGGTACTGCTGCGGCGGTGGGCCCTGCTGCTGGGGCGGCTGCGCGGGCGGCGGGCCCGCACGGCGCTGGGGCCTGCGGCGCAGCGGGTCCAGGCTCGGGTCGAGCGGCTGGACCTGGGTTTGTTCGTTGCGGTCGCGCGCGGCCCGCAACTGGTTCTCCCAGGGGTGCGGTCCGTCGGGCTGCGGGGGCTGCTGCGGCGGTCCGCCGGGCACCGGGGGCATGACCTGCGTGGGGTCGGAGCCCGAGCCGTCGCCCTGCCCGTATCCCTGACCGCCCTGACCCTGGCCCTGCCCCTGTCCGGGGCCTCCGGTCTGGGGCATCACGCTGGTCTGCGCGTCCGGGTCGTACCCGCCCGACTGGTGCGCGGCGGCGGCACCGCCCGCCGCACCCGCGGCGAGACCGGCGGCACCCGCCGCTCCGGCCGCGCCCGCGGCTCCGCGCCCCGTGTGGGGCAGCACCTGCGTCGGGTCGGCGTCCCCTGTGCCCGCTCCGGCCCCTCCGGCGGCGCCGGTGTCGGGCACGGGCGCGGGCGCCGGATCGGGCGCGAGCAGCGCCGCGACGCCCATGGCGGCACCCGCCTGCTCGGCCGTGGCACCGGCGCCGATGCCGGAGGCGACGGCCCGGAGGGCGCGCGCGAGGTTGACGGCGCTGGGGCGCTCGTCGGGGCTCTTGCGCAGGCAGCGCTCCATGACGGTCCACAGCGGCTCGGGGATGCCCTGGGGGCGCTGCGGCTGCTCGCCGAGGTGGCGGTGGAGCACTTCGAGGGTGTTGCTGCCGGAGAACGGCGGACGGCCGGTGACCAGCTCGTACAGCAGGATGCCCGCACCGTAGATGTCCACAGCGGAGGTCTGCGGGCGGCCCTCGGCGGACTCGGGTGCGATGTAGGACGGGGTGCCGACGAACTCCTGGGTGCGCGTCAGCCCCGGGGAGTCCGCGAGGCGCGCGATGCCGAAGTCCGTGAGCATCGGCCGCATGCCGTCCGCGTCGTTGGCGAGCAGGACGTTCGCGGGCTTCAGATCCCGGTGCACGACGCCGTCGGCGTGGCTGGCGGCCAGCGCGTCGGCGACCTGCGCGGTCACCAGGGCCGCGCCTACGGGTGAGAAGGGACCGTTATCGCGGAGATAACGGTGCAGGTCAGGGCCGTCGACAAGGTCCATCACGAGGGCGAGCAGATCGCCCTCGACGACGAGATCGCGGGTTCTGACGATGTTGTGGTGCGTCAGGCGGAGGAGGACGGAGCGCTCCCGCAGGAAGCGCATGACCACATCCGGGTCGTTCGCCAGCTCCTCCTTGAGCACCTTGATCGCAACGGTCTCACCGGGCTGCCCGGCCACGGCCGCCTCGGCGCCCGCCGTCTCCCGCTGGCGCGCCCGCCAGACGGTCCCCGTGGCGCCGCGTCCGAGCGGCTCCTCGAGCAGATACTTGCTGCCTACCGGCCGCACGTCATGCGCTCCCTGGTCTCGTACTGCAATCCCGCCCACAATAGTGCCGTCTCCGGGGACGGCCGACCGGCCGCGTGCACACCTGTGCGCAACTGTTGTCCGCGCCGTTCCCCGCGCGGCGCGGCCGTGGGGGCTTCAGGGGAGGACGCGCGGCGCGTGCGGATCGGTTGCGGCGCCGGGCCGACGGCCGGAAGTGACCGTTCCGAAATGTGCGGTGAGCGGTCACCGAGCGTGCGGCGAGTGCGCGCGGAGCGTGCGGTGAGCGGTCCCGATGGCTCCCGATCCGGTCTTTCCCCGTTCTTCGTACGGTCCGAGCAGGGCCTCTTGCGCGCCGAGCCGACCAATCAAGATCATTGAGGGGCGGTGCGGGGGCGCGTTGTCAGTGCCGGGTGCGAGGATGCACCCGGCATCAAGTGCGGTGTGAGTGTGTGTGCTGGACGCACGAGCGCGGAGGGGCCCGCGGCCTCTCGGGCGCTCGTGGCATGGGGTATCCCCGGGGCGTCAGCCCAGGGGGACGGGACCGGGAGGGGCCGATGCAGATCCGGCTGACTGTCGCCCTCGGGCCGCGTGGCGGTCAGAGCGCGGAGGCAGGGAGCGGGGCGGCGTGCGACGTCGTGGTGACGGCCCCCGCGGGTACGGTGCTGGCCGCTGTGACCGGCGCGCTGGCGTCGACGGCCGCCTCGGCCGTCGCGTCGGGCGGCGCGGCCGCGGGTGCGGGCGGTGCCGTTTCCGGGGCGCCCGGTGCAGGTGCCGGTGCTGCCGGTGCGGGTTCCGGTGCCGGTGAGGGCGGCGGTCCTGGCGGCGGCAGGGGCGAGCGGCGCGGTAAGGGCGGCGCGGCCGAGCACGGCTCCGAGCCCGTCGCGGTGTACGTGGGGACGGAGCGCCTGGACCCGCATCGCCAGGTGCTCGGCGAGCCCCCGCTGCTGGACGGCGCCGTGGTCTCGCTGCACGGCCCCGCCGCGCCCTCACCGGCGTCCGCCGCCGCGTACGCCTCGGCACTCTCCGCGTACGGCTCGGCGAAGGCCAGGCTCCATGTGGTCTCCGGGCCCGACGCGGGCGGGGTGCATCTCCTCCAGGGCGGCAAGGTCACGCTGGGCCGCTCGGCCGAGGCGGACGTGCCGCTGGACGATCCCGATGTCTCCCGCCTCCACTGCGCGGTCACGGTCACGGACGGCGGCGCCGTCACCGTCACCGATCTCGGTTCAACGAACGGCACCTCGGTCGACGGCGCGCCCGTCGGCGGCCGTCCCGCCCTCTTCCAGCCCGGCGCCACGCTGCGGATCGGGGAGTCGGCGGTCCGGCTGGAAGCGTCGGGCACCTCCGGCGCGGGCGCGCCCGGTGACACGCCGCCCGCGCTGCCCGTCTCGCTGGCCACGGTGCCCGACGGCAAGGGGCGGCTGCGGCTGGCCGCCGGGCCCGATGACGAGCCGGGGGCCGGGCCCCATGCGGGTGCGGGCCCGTGGGAGGCCGGGGCGCACGCCTCGGCCGTACCGCCACGGCCCAGCGCCGACCCGTCGCGGCCCACGCACTCCTACGCGCCCGGCGCCCCCTTCCCCGGCTCGGACCGCACGCACGGCGCGGGCTTCGCGGCGCCGCTGCCCGCCGAGTCGGAGCCGGAGCGCGAGCGCAGGCGGGCCCGCGGCCTGGGCGCCTGGGCGCGCCGCTTCACGGGCGTGCGCGGCGAGGACGAAGCCGACACCTCGCCCACCGCCAGACCGACGGGCGGTCCTGGCGGTCCGGGTCGCCCAGGCGGGCACGCGGACGGCCCCGAAGGCGCGCTGTGGCCCGGCGCCGGCACGGGCCCGTGGGACGGCTCCGTCGACGGCTCCGCACACCCGTACCCGGCCTCCGGCTCCCCTCTCCACGGGACGCAGGGCACGGCCACGTCCTCCGGGAAGCGCTGGCCCGACCCTGCCGGGGTGCTGCTCACGGCGCTCGGCCCCGGGCCCCGCCTGTGGGAGCGCGGCCCTGGACACCCCGCGGCCATGACGGTGCGGCTCGGCAGCGCGCACCGCAGCGGCGGGCGTCCCGGCGAGCCCGTCACCGTGGATCTCAGGGGCGCCGGCGCGCTGGGCCTGGCCGGGCCGCGCGCGCGGCTGGCGGGCATGGCGCGTTCCGTCGTGGCACAACTGGCCGCACTGCACGGGCCGAGCACGCTGGAGATCGTGCTGCTCTCGGCCGACCGCGCCCGCGCGTCCGCCGCGCGCACGGCCGAGTGGTCCTGGCTCGGCTGGCTCCCCCATGTCCGGCCCGCGCACGGCCAGGACTGCCGTCTGCTGACGGCCTACGACCGCGATCAGGCCGCCGCCCGGACCACCGAGCTGACCCGTCGGCTCGACCAGGAGCGCACGGACCGCGCCCGCGCCCTGCGCGCCGCGGCACCGGGCGCGCTCGGCATGCCCGGCGCCCCCGGTATGCCCGGTGTGCCCGGCGTCCCCGGCTCCCCGTCGTCCCCCTCGTCGCGCGGGGAAGCGCTCGCCGAGCACCCCGGCCCGTACACGCTGCTGATCGTCGACGGCGATCCCGGTTCGGCCGCGCTGCGCGAGGCCGTGGCGCGGCTGGCCGTGGAGGGGCCCGCCGCCGGTATCCACGCGCTCTGTCTCGCGGAGGCGCCCGCCGCCTCGCCCGCTTCGCCCCTGGACGCCACCATCGAGGCCGCGCACGCGGCCTCACCGGTCTTCCGCGAGTGCGGCACGCTCGCCCTGCTGAGCGGCGCGGTCGCGACGGCGGTGCGGCTGGTGCGGCGCGCTCCGGGCGACCAGGGCACGGGGCCCGGCTGGGAGGCCGGGCCGGGGCACGGCTCAGGGGGCCACGGCGCGGGGGGACACGGAAGCGGTGTGCCGGAGGGCGCGCCCAGTGCGGGCGGAACCGTCGGCGCGGGCGGGACCGTCGCCACGATCGACGCCGTGTCCGCCGCCTGGGCCGAGCGGTTCGCCCGGGCGCTGGCCCCCCTGCGCGAGGCCGAGGGCACCGCGGTGCGCACGGGGAAGGCGGCACGCGCCGCCGTCACCCTGCCCCGCAACTGCCGCCTCCTCGACGAACTGGGGCTCGCCCGCGCCACCCCGGCCGCGCTGCTGGCCCGCTGGTCCGAGCAGCCGGACGGCTCGGCGGCCGGACGCGCCTCCCTCGTCTTCGGCGCCGGGCCCCGGGGCCCCGTCGAGGCCGAGCTGAGCGGCACCGGCACCGGAACGGGCGGGCCGGGAACGGGCGGGCCGGGTGCGGGTGCGCCGGGAACGGGCGGACCGGGTGCGGGCGCGGGTGCGCGGGGCGGCGTCGGCGGGCATCTGCTCGTCACGGGTCCCGTGGGCTCGGGCAAGACCGAGCTGCTGCGCTCCCTCGCCGCAGCGCTCGCCGCGGGCGAACGCCCGGAGCGGCTGCGGCTGTTCCTGCTGGACGGCGAGGGCGACGCGGCCCGCGAGGGGCTGCGCCCCTGCTGTGAACTGCCGCATGTCACGGGGCACCTGGCGGCGGGCGGTCCGGTGCGGATGCGGGAGTTCGCGCAGGCGCTGTCGGCCGAGTTGAAGCGCAGGGACGGCCTGATCGGCCCGGACGGCACATACGAGGAACACCACCGCGCCACGGCCCTCGCGCACACGGGCCGCGTCGTCTCCCAGCGCACCCCGCCGGGCGTGACCCCGCCGGGACCCGCGCCCTCGGGCAGCGGCGAGGGCGCGGGCTCACGGGCTCACGTGGACACGGGCGCCCAGGCGGCGGCCAGGGGCGGCGGGGACATCGAGTCCGACGCCACGCGCGGCACCCTCAGACTCCGCACCCGGACGGGGACCACGGGCGGCGCCAGCGGTCCGACGCCCCCCACGGGCGCGGGAACGGGACCGGGCACGGCATCCGGCGAAGGCGGCTCCCCCGACGGCGAGGGCGAGTCGCGTGCCGCCTCCCGTGCCGTGCCGGCCCAGGCGCAGGCCCAGGACCACGGCGCGCAGGTGACGCGGACGGCCCGTACCGCGCAGGCTGCGCAGGCGCCACAGGGCACCGTCGAGGGACACGGAACCGGAACCGGCCAGGCGGCCGGTCAGGCGGCAGGCCGAGGGGCCGCGCAGGGCGAGGCGTCCGTCGTGGAGTCGGCGCTCTCCGGGCCCGAGGGCGACACGTCGCTGCCCCGGCTCGTCATCGTCGTGGACGACTTCGACACCCTCGTGGACCCCGCGCTCGGCAACCCGGGCCGCCCCGCGGCCGGTTCGGTCGTGCGGGCCCTGGAGGCCGTGGCCCGCGACGGGGCGCGGCTCGGGGTGCATCTGGTCGCGGCCAGCGGCCGTCCCGACCGTACGGCGGGCACGCTCCTCGCGCGCACGGCCGGGCTGCACGCCGAACTGACGGGCAGCGCCGAAGCGCTGGGCCCCACGGGCGGCGTGGACGCGGACGACGGCGCCGACGAGGGCCGCGGCGCGGCCCCGCAGCGCGGCGGTCCCGAGGCCGTTCCCGGGCGCGGCATCCTGCACGCGGCCGGTGACGAGCCGACGGCCTTCCAGGCGGGGCGGGTCACCGGGCGCATTCCGCGCACCTCCACGCTGCGGCCCACCGTCGTGCCCCTGGACTGGGCGCGGGCCGGTGATCCACCGGCCCGCCGCCCCGTACGGGAGCTGGGGAACGGCCCCACCGACCTCGCGCTGCTCGCCAGTGCCGTCGCGCGGGCTGCGCAGTCTCTGACAACGGGCGCCGCGAGCAGGTCACGGACTGGTCAAGATGATGCTCTTGACCGCTGACAGAGTATTGCGGGTGTTCCCGCTTCGGGCGTAGGAATTCCGCACGGGACGTAGGGCTCACGGGGGCCCGCGGGGGCGCCCGCCCTCGACGAGTCTTGCTACGCAGACGGCGCGGCCATGCTCGACGAGGGGCCGTGCCTCGGATGGGGACGGCGGTAGCTATGCGCACTTCGGTCCGTACCAAACGCACCACCAGCACCACCCATACCACCAGCACGAGCGCCACGCGGTCCGGCCCTCTGCGGTCCGGCACCGGTCGTGCCGCGGTCGCGCTCTGCGCGGTGGCCGCGCTGTCGCTCACCGCCTGTGGCGGCGGTGGCGACGACGAGAGCGGCGGCGGCGACAAGACCGGGTCTGAGGGCAAGAGCGTCGAACTGCCCTCGCTGGACGGGGAGAACCTCCAGGTCGCGGCCGTGTGGACGGGCCCGGAGCAGGACGCGTTCCGCAAGGTCCTCGACGAGTTCGAGAAGCGCACCGGTGCCACGGTGAAGTTCGTGCCGACCGGGGACAACGTCGCCACCTACATCGGCTCAAAGATCGAGGGCGGCGCCCCGCCGGACGTCGCGATGCTGCCGCAGGTGGGCGTGCTCCAGCAGTTCGCGGAGAAGGACTGGCTCAAGCCGCTGTCCTCGGACACCAAGGCGGAGCTGAACAAGAACTTCGCCAAGGGCTGGCAGGATCTCGGCTCGCACGACGGCAAGCAGTACGGCGTGTACTTCAAGGCGGCCAACAAGTCGCTGATCTGGTACAACACCACCGCCTACGAGAACGCGGGCGTCGGCGAGGCGAAGACCTGGAAGGAGTTCCTGACCAACGCGCAGACGATCGCGGACTCCGGGGTCGAACCGGTGTCGGTCGGCGGCGCGGACGGCTGGGTGCTCACCGACTGGTTCGAGAACATCTACCTCTCCCAGGCGGGCCCCGAGAAGTACGACCAGCTCGCCAAGCACGAGATCAAGTGGACGGACGCCTCGGTCAAGGAGGCACTGACCACCCTCGGCGAGCTGTTCGGCAAGAAGGAGCTGCTGGCGGGCGGCAACTCGGGCGCGCTCCAGACGGAGTTCCCCACGTCCGTCACCAACACCTTCTCCTCCATGGACGCGCCGAAGGCCGCCTCGGTCTTCGAGGCCGACTTCGTCGGGATCAACATCGCCCAGGACACCGACGCGAAGGTCGGCACGGACGCGAAGGCGTATCCGTTCCCGGCCGCCGGTGACGAGTCGCCCGTGGTCACGGGCGGCGACGCGGCCGTCGCGCTCAAGGACAGCAAGGGCGCGCAGGCGCTGCTGACGTTCCTCGCCTCCACGGACGCGGCCGAGATCTGGGCGAAGGAGGGCGGGTTCGTCTCACCCAACAAGGAGCTGGACGGGGCGGCCTACCCCAACGACGTCCAGCGCGAGATCGCCAAGGCGCTGATCGCGGCGGGCGACGACTTCCGCTTCGACATGTCCGACCAGGCACCCGCCGCCTTCGGCGGCACCAAGGGCGAGGGCGAGTGGAAGGCGCTCCAGGACTTCCTGAAGAACCCGGACGACGTGGCGGGGGCGCAGCGCGCGCTGGAGGCGTCGGCGGCCAAGGCGTACGAGTGACCCGACGGCGCTGAGCGTCCCCGCGCCCCCGCGTCCCCCGCGTCCCTCCGTGCCGTGGACCGGCGCCCCGGCCCACGGCGCGGGGCGCGGCGTCACGGCGTCACGGCGGGCGTGGACAAGGCGGGGTGCCCTTCGCGGAGCCGGACACCTCGCGCCCCGCACCACCGCACGCACCCCGCACCGGCACCAGGACCGGAACCGGCCCCCGCAACCGCACCCCGACCCCGCACCGGGACCGGCACCCGCGCCCCGCCCCGCCCCGCCCCGCGCCACACCCCACCCACCCCGCGCCCCGGGCACGGCCCGAGGCCGCCATCAGGACCCGGCCCGATCCGACCCGGTCCGACCCGATCCGACCCGACGCGACCCGGACAGGGGGCATCACGCCATGCCGACCGCGACACCGGCACCGAACCCGCCAGCGGGCGCACCGCCAGGCGGCGGCCCGGCGGCGCGCCCCGCCACCCCCGCGCGGGTCTCCGTGATGCGCTCCCGCCCGGGCATCGCCGCGTGCTTCCTGCTGCCCGCGCTGCTCCTGCTGGGCGCGCTCGTCGTCTACCCGATCGGCTACTCCGTCTACCGCAGCCTCTTCGACGCCTCCGGCTCCGGCTTCGTCGGGCTGGAGAACTACGGCGAGGTCTTCACCGACGACACGATCCTGACGGCGGTCAAGAACAACGTCATCTGGGTCGTCGCCGCGCCCTCCATCGCCACCGCGCTCGGCCTGATCTTCGCGGTGCTGACGGAGCGGGTGCGGTGGGGAACGGCGTTCAAGCTGATCGTCTTCATGCCGATGGCGATCTCGATGCTCGCCGCCGGCATCATCTTCCGCCTCGTCTACGAGCAGAACCCGGACCGCGGAGTCGCCAACGCCGTGTGGGTCGGGGTGCACGACACCTTCACCGACTCCTCCGCCTGGCCCGGAGCGCGGCCCCGCCCCAACGCCGAGCTGGCGCCCTCCGGCGGCGGTTCCTTCACCACGAAGTCCCCCGTCTCCGCGCCAGGACCCGCCGACCTCGCCCTCGTCGGCGTCCCCCCGGCCGAGACCGAGGGGGCCGCGCCCGCGAAGAAGGCGGCACCCGGCAAGGGCGGGGAGGTCACCGGGACCGTGTGGCTGGACTTCTCCAAGGGCGGCGGCGGCAAGCCCGACGTCATCGACGCGAAGGAGAAGGCGCTCGCGGGGATCACCGTCGAAGCCGTCAAGGGCGGCGAGGTGGTCGCCAGCGCCACGACGGGCGACGACGGCACCTACCGGCTGCCCGCGAAGGCGGACGGGGCCCAACTGCGGCTCCCGGCGGCCAACTTCGCGGCCCCCTACAACGGCGTCGACTGGCTCGGCCCGTCCCTCGTCACCCCGTCCATCATCGGCTCGTACATCTGGATGTGGGCGGGCTTCGCGATGGTGCTGATCGCGGCCGGGCTCGCGGGGGTGCCGCGCGAGCTGCTGGAGGCGGCCCGGGTGGACGGGGCGAGCGAGTGGCAGGTGTTCCGCAAGGTCACCGTGCCGCTGCTCGCGCCGGTGCTGGCGGTCGTGCTCGTCACGCTGATGATCAACGTGCTGAAGATCTTCGACCTCGTCTACATCATCGCCCCGGGCGCCACCCAGAAGGACGCCAACGTCCTCGCGCTCCAGTTGTATCTGTCGTCCTTCGGCGGCGGCGCGAACCAGGGCGTGGGCAGCGCCATCGCCGTCATCCTGCTGCTGCTCGTCGTGCCGGTGATGGTCATGAATGTCCGCCGCCTGCGGAGGGAGTCCCGCCGATGAGCACCGTGAGCGCGGCCGAGCACGGCCCCGAGCCCACGCCCGTACCGCCGGGACACCCGGCGCCGTCCGTACGGCCGAAGCGTCCGCTCGCCTCCCGTCTGTCGGCCGTCACCGGGCACTGGGCGGTGCGCGCCGGGCTCGTGGTCGTCGCGCTGCTGTGGCTGACGCCGACGGCGGGGCTGCTCAGCTCCTCGTTCCGCGACTCGGCCGACATCGGGTCCACCGGGTGGTGGAAGGTCTTCACCGATCCGGGCCAGCTCACGTTCGGCAACTACGACGCGCTGCTGGCCAACGACCAGATCACCGGGTCCCTGTTCACCACCGTCCTCATCACGGTGCCCTCCACCGCGCTCGTCGTGATCATCGGCGCGCTGGCGGGCTACGCCTTCGCCTGGCTGGACTTCCCCGGGCGCGACTGGTGGTTCCTGCTCGTCGTCAGCCTGCTGGTGGTGCCGGTGCAGATCGCGCTCGTGCCCATCGCGAAGCTCTTCAACACGCTGGGCATCTTCGAGACCACGCCCGGCGTGATCATCTTCCACACCGCGTTCGGGCTGCCCTTCGCGGTCTTCCTGCTGCGCAACTTCTTCGCGGAGATCCCGCGCGAGCTGCTGGAGGCGGCGCGGCTCGACGGGGCGGGGGAAGTGCGGCTCTTCACGCGGGTGGTACTGCCGCTGGGCGGGCCCGCCATCGCCTCGCTGGGCATCTTCCAGTTCCTGTGGGTGTGGAACGACATGCTGGTGGCCCTGATCTTCGCCGACGGCGGCAACCCGCCCATCACCGTCGCGCTCCAGCAGCAGGTCCGCCAGTTCGGCAACAACATCGACGTCCTCGCGCCCGGCGCGTTCGTCTCGATGCTGATCCCGCTGGCCGTCTTCTTCGCCTTCCAGCGCCAGTTCGTGTCCGGGGTGATGGCGGGCGCGGTCAAGTAGGGCGGGGGCGGCCAGGCAGGGGGGGCGGAACCGGGGCGCTGTGCTCCGGTTCTGCTACCCCCCAAGGACGACAACGCGTGGTGGTCACGCTCTGTTGCCCCGGACGGAGCAATCTCGTGCCCTTCCCCTCGAACGTGGGGTCTCTTCCGGTCGAAACCGTCAGAAAACTGGTCGATACTCACTTTGCCGCCCCTACGGTGAGTAGCCTCCCCGCCTCATGTCGACCAGTGGATGTCCCGTGCCCCGCTTCAGCGTCATCGTCCCGGCCTACAAGGTCCAGGCGTATCTGCACGAGTGCCTCGACTCCGTGCTGACCCAGTCCTTCACCGACTTCGAGCTGATCGTCGTCGACGACTGTTCGCCCGACGCCTGCGGGGAGATCATCGACGAGGTCGCCGCCGCCGACCCCCGGGTCACCGCGCTGCACCTCCAGGAGAACGTCGGCCTCGGCCGGGCCCGCAACACGGGCATGCGCCGCGCCACCGGCGACTACCTCCTCTTCCTCGACAGCGACGACTCCCTCACCCCGGGATCCCTCCAGGCCATCGCTGACCGCCTCGCGCGCACCGGGGACCCGGACGTGCTCGTCTACGACTACGCGCGCACGTACTGGTACGGGCGCACCGCGCGCAACGTCCGCTGCGACCTCCTCGCGCAGAGCGGGCCCCCGGTCTTCACGCTCGCGGAGCGGCCGTCGCTGCTGATGCTGCTGATGGTCGTGTGGAACAAGGTCTACCGCCGTGACTTCGTCGAACGGGAGGGCTTCACCTTCCCGTCCGGCTACTACGAGGACACGCCCTGGACGTATCCGACGCTGCTCGCCGCCGGGTCGATCGGCACCCTGGACCGGGTCTGCGTCCACTACCGCCAGCGCCGCCAGGGCAACATCCTCGGCACCACGAGCCGGAACCACTTCGACATCTTCGAGCAGTACGACCGCGTCTTCGCGTTCGTCGGGGAGCGTCCCGCGCTGCGCTGCTGGAAGCCGCTGCTGTACGAGCGGATGGTCGACCACCTCACCACCGTCTACAACACGCCCGGCAGGCTGCCGCCGTCCTCGCGCGCCGAGTTCTTCCGCCGCAGCCGCGCG
Source organism: Streptomyces sp. NPDC054796 (assembly GCF_053611545.1). Taxonomy (NCBI): domain Bacteria; kingdom Bacillati; phylum Actinomycetota; class Actinomycetes; order Kitasatosporales; family Streptomycetaceae; genus Streptomyces; species Streptomyces sp. NPDC054796. The sequence goes on from NZ_JBSHAO010000032.1 coordinate 49,565, forward strand.
CACTGCCGCCGCCATCTGCCCTCGGCGGCGGACGTCGCGGCGGCCGACGTCATGGCGGCGGACGCCGACCGCGCCGCGGGCGGCACCGGAGCCGGGACGGGATCCGGGACCGGGTCCGGGTCCGGGAGTACGCGGCGGTCGCGGCGCGGGGCGCGCGGGCGCGCCGAGCTGCGGCATCTGCTGGTACGGGCCGGAGCGCGCCGCCTCTTCCAGCTGCTCCTGACCACAAACCGCACGCGCAAGCGGCTGCGGGCCCGCGCACAGGCGGCGTACCGGACGACGCGCGAGTCCCTGCTGCGCGCCCACTACGCGTTCCAGCGCCGCCTTCCCCTCCAGCGCGACCTGGCCGTCTTCGCCGCGTACTGGAACAAGGGCTACGCCTGCAACCCCGCCGCCATCGAGGCCAAGGTCCGCGAGCTGGCGCCGCACATGCGCACCGCCTGGATCACCACCCCGGAGCACGCGCACACGCTGCCGCGGGGCGTGCGGCGGCTGCACCCGGGCTCTGCCGGTTACTGGAAGGCGATGGCGCGGGCCACGTACTTCGTCAACAACGTCAACTTCACCGGCGCCTACGTGAAGCGCCAGGGGCAGATCCATCTCCAGACCCACCACGGCACGCCGCTCAAGCACATGGGTGTGGACCTCCAGCGGTACCCGGCCGGGGCCAACGGGATGCACTTCGGCAAGCTCCTGGAACGCGTGGACCGCTGGGACTTCAGCCTCTCAGCGAACCGGCACTCGACCATCACCTGGGAGCGCGCCTACCCCTCGGGCTACACGACGCTGGAGTACGGCTATCCCCGCAACGACGTGCTGCACACGGCGACGCCGGAGGACATCGCCCGCGTGCGCACCTCGCTCGGCATCCCCGAGGGCGCCACCGCCGTCCTCTACACGCCCACCCACCGCGACTACCAGCGCGGCTACACGCCCCGGCTCGACCTCGCCCGGCTCTCGCGCACCCTGGGGCCCGACTTCGTGCTGCTGATGCGCCCGCACTACTTCTACCGCGAGGGCGCCGAACCGGCGGGCGAGGAGGACACGCACATCATCGACGTCTCACGGCACCCCTCGGTCGAGGAACTGTGCCTCGCCGCCGATCTGCTGGTCACGGACTACTCGTCGATCATGTTCGACTACGCCAACCTCGACCGCCCCATCGTCATCCACGCCGACGACTGGGAGACCTACCGCGCCTCGCGCGGCACCTACTTCGACCTCCTCGCCTGCCCGCCAGGGCTGGTCGCCCGCACCGAGGAGGAGCTGACGGACATCCTCGCGACGGGCGCCTGGCACAGCCCCCGCTCCCACGAACTGCGCACCGCCTTCCGCAACCGCTTCCGCTCCTACGACGACGGGCACGCGGCGGAACGCGTGGTCCGGCGCGTCTTCCTCGGCGAGGACGTGGCATGCCCCGTGCGGGGCGGCGCGGCGAAGGGCGCGACGGTGGACGGCGCGGAGGCTGCGGGCGCTGCGGGGTCCGCGCCTGTGGAGGGCGCGGACGGCACCGGCGAGAACCCCTCGCCCGACGGCGACAGCCTCGGCGCACCCGCGCTGTGACGCCCCGGGCGCGAGGGCCCGTCAGGACCGCTCAGGCGGCGCCCGCGCCGATGACCACGCGCCGCACCCCCGGCCACAGCGCCGGGTCCGTGACGCGGCGGCCGTCGACCAGTACCCGTACGCCAGGCAGGTCGCCGACGCCCAGTTCCGCGTACTCCGGGTGGTCGGCCTGGAGCACGGCGGCGGTCACCGGCTCGCCCTCGTGCGGGGGCAGTCCGAGCGCCGTCAGCTCGGCCGTGTCGTAGAGCGGGTCGGAGACGTAGGGGCGCGCCCCTCGCGCGCGCAGGGCCTCGACGGTGGGGAAGACGCCGGAGAACGCGGTCTCCTTCACCCCGCCCCGGTAGGCAGCGCCGAGCACCAGCACCCCGGCCCCGGACAGCTCGCCGTACGCTTCGGCGAGGCGTTCCACGGCGTAGCCGGGCATCGCGGCGTTGGTGTCGCGCGCGGAGCGCACGACCGTCGCCGCCGGGTCGTTCCACAGATACAGCCGTGGATAGACGGGGATGCAGTGGCCGCCGACGGCGATCCCCGGACGGTGGATGTGGCTGAACGGCTGCGTGTTGCAGGCCTCGATGACCGCCTCCACGTCCACCCCGGCGCGGTCGGCGAAGCGCGCGAACTGGTTGGCGAGGCCGATGTTGACGTCGCGGTACGTGGTCTCGGCCAGCTTGGCCAGCTCGGCGGCCTCGGCCGAGCCCAGGTCCCACACCCCGTTGGCGCGTTCGAGGTCGTCCCGTGGGTCGAAGTCGAGCACGGACTCGTAGAACTCGACGCCGTGCCGGGCCGACGCAGGGCCCAGGCCGCCCACCAGCTTCGGATAGCGCCGCAAATCGGCGAAGACCCGGCCCGTCAGCACCCGTTCGGGGCTGAAGACGAGAGAGAAGTCACGCTCGGGCGTCAGCCCCGAGCCCTCCTCCAGCATCGGCGCCCAGCGCTCGCGGGTGGTGCCCACGGGCAGCGTGGTCTCGTAGCTGACGAGCGTGCCGGGACGCAGCCCCGAGGCGACGGCGCGGGTCGCCTCGTCCATCCAGCCGAAGTCCGGCACGCCCTCACCGTCCACGAACAGCGGCACGACCAGCACCACAGCGTCGGCCTCGGACACGGCCGTGGCGGTGTCGGTGGTGGCGCGCAGCAGGCCGCCCGTCACCGCCTCCTTGAGCCGCTCCTTGAGGCCGTCCTCGCCGGGGAAGGGCTCGGCGCCGTCGTTGACCATGCGCACGACGCGCTCGTCCACGTCGGCGCCCACGACCTGGTGCCCCTTGGCCGCGAACTGCACGGCGAGCGGCAGTCCGATCTTTCCGAGCGCCACCACACAGATCCGCATTCCGGTTCTCCTCACGGTTGGTGCCGGGGCCGTCCCGCCTGCTGGCGGACGGCCGGTCACGACGGCGGCGACGGCCGCCGCAGGCCCAGCAGCCGCAGCGGACGCAGCAGGCGCAGCAGGCGCGGTGCGAGGGCCCGGAGGGGGCTCGCGGGGATGGCGACGAGGACGGGCACGGGCTGCGCGCCGTCCCCGGCGTCCCCGGCGTCCTCGCCGCGCCGCCGCACGACGCGGACGCGGTACGGGCGGTCACGGTGCACGACACGGTCCAGCGGGGGCGGCACGCCCGCCGCGTCGAGCACTGCGGTACGGGTGTGGCCGAGGGCACGCAGATACGGCACGCTCACGTGGCCCTCGCGCAGGAGGTCGTCGAGGGAGACGGTGCGCGAGACCAGGCAGCCGTGTCCTTCGGGGGCCGGGCGCACGGTCAGCTCGCCGGGGGTGTCCGGAAGCGCGCGGAAGTCGGCCAGTTCGAGCAGCGAGCTGCGAGCCGTCACGGTGACCGTGGCGCGGCCTCCGCTTCCGGTTCCGCTTCCGCTCTCTGACGGCCCTTCGGCCAACGCCTCCACCACGAAGCGCTGCCCTGCGAACCGCTCGGCGGCCTGCTCGGTGACGTCGAAGTACCGGTCGGGCAGAACCTCCTCGCCGCCGGAAACGGAGCCGTCGCCCGAGCCCGGGCCAGGCTCCGCGCCGGAGCCGGTACCGGTGACCGGGCCGAAGCCCGGGTCAGTGCCGGTACCAGGACCCGAGCGGCTCACCGGGCCAGGCCCCGCGCCGGAGCCGGTACCGGTGACCGGGCCGGAACCCACGTCGGGGCTGGCGACCGGGCCGGGGCCCGAGTCCGGGGCGGGGCCCGGACCTGCTCCGGGCACGGGCTCCGCAGCCGTATCCGTACCGCCGGTACCGCCGGAGGCACCGGCGCTCCGGAGGCCGCGGAAGCCGGGAAGGCGGGCGTAGGCGCGGTCGCCCTCCACGCACAGGCGCAGCGGCAGCGGCCCCGTACCGTCCGCCCCGCCCGCCCCGCCGGCAGGCGCGGCCCGTACGACGTCGAGCAGTGCGTCCAGCTTCCCGTCCCGTGCCAGCGCGAGGCATACCCGCAGCCGTGCGTCGAGCCGTGCCGTGAGCGCGGCGTGCGCGTGGCGGGCCGCGAGTGCGCCGACCGAGCGCACGACGCGTTCTTGCAGCTCGCGGTCCAGGCCGGGGAAGCCCTCGTCGAAGAGCTGGGCCGCCTCCCACGTGAAGTGCCGCTTGTTGAGCGAGTCGCGGCGCGGCCCGGGACGGCTGAGCCGCTCGGTCACGGCCATGGCCGCCTCCAGGCCGCGCAGCCGGTCCGCGTGCCGGGCGCGGAGCGTGACGTTGCCCGCGTCCTCGCGGCGTACGGCGAAGTAGTAGTCGTAGTCGGCCAGTACGGAGACCCGTTCGCAGCGCAGCAGGGCCTCAAGGGTGAAGGGCTGGTCGCTGAAGGCGGGCAGGTCCTCCGGGTAGCGCAGGCCGTGGCGCTCGATCAGGGAGCGCCGGAACAGCTTGGTGTTGGACAGGGCCCACGACAGCTTCCAGTGGTCGGCGGGCAGGCTGCACTCCGTGCTGCGGAAGACCAGTCGCGGCACGTCCCTGCCGCCGACGGCGACCATGCGCCCGAGCACGATGTCCGTGCCGTGCGCGTCGGCGGTGGCGACCATGCGGGCCAGCGCCTCGGGCCCGAGGTAGTCGTCGGAGCCGAGGAAGAAGACGTAGCGGCCTGTGGCGAGGTCGAGGGCGCGGTTGCTGGGCGCGGCGGGGCCGCCGGAGTTGGGCTGGCGCAGCACGCGGAAGAGGCGGGGGTGTGCGCGGGCGTAGCGCTCCAGTTCGGGACCGCTGCCGTCGGTGGACCCGTCGTCCACCGCGATGACCTCCATGCGTGCCTGCCCGATGCTCTGGCGTACGAGGGAGTCCAGGCAGCCCGTCAGATACGGCATCGTGTTGTAGACGGGCACGACGACGGTGACGTCCGGCTCCCCCGGGCCGCCGGGCCGGCCCGGCGCGCTCGCCTCGGGCGCGACGGCGGGTTCCGCGGCGGGGACGGGCGCCCCGCCGGCGCGCCGCCGTCCGCCACCCGCGCCCCCGCCTCCTCCCCCGCCCGCCTCGTCGGAACCGTCCGCCTCGCGTACGTCGGGCAGGCTCATTCGTGCGCTCCGACGGGTGCGGCGGGCCCTTCGTCGGGGTCGCCGGGGCCGGCCGGAGAGGCGGCGCGGAGCGTGCGGCGCGGCGGCTGTCCGGCGCCGCTTCCCGGCCGGGGCGGGAGGTGCGGCAGCAGCCGGGTGTAGAGCTCGTCGAGGATGTCGGCCTGCGCCTCCCAGGTCCACTGCTCCAGCAGCCCCGGCCTGTCGTAGGCGGCGCGGTAGCGAGCGGGGTCGGCGAGGACGGCGCGCACGGCCCGCGCGTAGTCCTCGACGTCCTCGGCGCGGAAGACCTCGCCCTGCCCCGTCTCCCTGGTGGTCAGCGCCATGGTGCGCACGTCGCTGACGACGAGGGGCAGCCGGGCGTGCGCGTACTCGAAGAACTTCGTGATCAGGGCGAGTTCGTGGTTGACCCAGTGGTGGATCGGGATGACGCCCACGTCGGCGCGGGAGAGGAAGGGGACGACCTGCCAGAACGGCACGTACGGGACCGCGTGCACCCGGTCCTCGACGCCGAGTTCCGCCGCGCGGCCCAACAGCGTGCGCACGTAGTCCTGACGGGGGTTGGGCACGACGAACACCACATGCGCCCCCTCCAGCAGCGGCAGCGCCTCGACCATGGTGGCGAGCCCGCGCTGGGGGGCGGCTCCGCCGCTGTAGACGAGGAGCGGGGTCGTCTCGTCGACGCCGCACAGCTCGCGCAGGTCGGGCGGCCCGGACGGCTCCTCCTCGCCCTCCCCTTCGCCCGCTCCCGCACTCTCGCCTTCCGCGTCCGCTTCGCTCTCCGCCGAAGGGGGCCGTGTGCTGGGCGCGTTGAGGACGACGGTGGGCAGCTCGGGCAGCCCATGGGTCTCGCGCAGCAGATGCGCGAGGGAGTCGGAGACGGTGACGGCCGCATCCGCGTACGGCACGTATTCGCGCTCGTGCGCCATGTGCGCGGGAAGCCAGCGCGCGTTGTCGTTCCAGGGCCGCACTCCGGGCAGGAATTCATGCGCGTCCCAGACGAGTTTCACGTCCCTTCCGTACGCGCGGGCCCGCAGCTTGGCGCGGGCTCCCGCGCCCAGTACACGGAAGTCGTTCGCGTGGATCAGATCCGGCCGCAATTCGTCGATGACTTTTCCGTAGGCCAGCTCGAAGTCGTGCAGCATCGGCCACAGCTTCCGCCAGGAACGCTTTCCCATCGCGGCGATCCAGAACGACGTACCCAAACGGTCGAGCCGGGTGTCCGCTCTTCTGCGGGCCGCGATTCCCGCGTCCAGTCTCCCTTTACGGAAAGCCACCCACCGATATGCGGCCTTCGCCACCGCGCGGGAGGAGAGGAGCCGTGCCTTCGCCGCGATAATCGCCGCCTCGGAACGTATCGCGCCCCCATGCCCGCCAACGGAGGATTCCTCGGCGATTTCCACTCCGCGCACGAACAGCTCGCCCCGCCATGCCTTCATCCGCTGCATGCGGTAGGCGGCGGTGTGGCCAGGGCGGTAGGCGAGCGGCCTGGTGAGGAAGGCGCGCCGGAACTGGTGCGGGCGCCTGGCCAGCGGCATCGGCACAGGCAGCAGCCTGACCTCGGCCTCGCCGAGTTTCCAGCGCCGGGGCCGCCCGTCGGGAGAACGGCCCAGCAGGGTCACGTCCCAGCCGGCCTCCGCCGCCGAACGGGCGGCTTTCTGGACGCGGGAGTCACCGGCGACGCCGTTGCACACGAGCATGACCACACGCCCGCGACGCGCTTCAGTTTCATCTGCTCCGCTGCCGGAGACCGTTTCGAGCTCCACGGGGAAACCCTTCTTTTGGTCGGCAGAAGCAGCCTAACGAGGCTTCCCCGAACCGGCATGCCGGATTACTCCGCCCCCGCTCCCGCCCTCACCCCCTCACTCCCGCCCCGCTCTCCGGGCACCTTCACCCATTGAGCGCGTGGAGTACGGGCTCCTTCGGGTGACTCTCCGGTCGGAACGCCGACTTACTCCTTCCCGGGCCCATAAGGTCAGTTTGTAAGCCACGTACTGACGTACTCACGTACGCACGTCCTCACGTACTTTCATGGCCGACCGAAGGGAATTCGGGTGCGCAGTGATCGCGGTGATCCGGAGCGGGAAGTGGCCGTCGTCACCCCCTGGTATCCGACGCGGCAGTCCCCTTTCGGCGGCGCCTTCGTCCGGGGAATGGTCGAGGCGACGGCCCCCGGCTGCACGCGGATGACGGTGTACCACTGCGATCCGTGGTCGCTCTCCCTCCCGGGGTCCTGGGACCCGGGCCAGGTGCGCGGCGCCCACCGCAGGCTCCTCGCCGAGCGCCCCCAGCCCGCGGTGCCCACGGTCGCCGGGGCCGCACTGCGCTACGTACCGGTGCTGACGCCCCCGCGCCAGGTGTGGGCCGCGCACGCGCGCGCACACGACGAGGCGCTGCGCACGGCCCTGCGCGGCCGTCCCCTGGACGCCGCCGTCGTCCACGCGCACGTCGGCCTGCGCGGCGGCTGGGTCGCCCTGCGCAACGCGCGGCCCGACGCGCGGGTCTTCGTCACCGAGCACGCCAGCTTCCTCGACCGGGTGCTGGAGCAGCCGGAGGCGCGGGAGATGTACGACGAGGTGCTGCACCGCTGCACGGGCTTCTTCGCCGTCGGGGAGCCGGTGCGGCGGCTGCTGTACGAGACGTTCCCGCACCACGAGGGCCGCGTCGGGCTCATCCCGAACCCGGTCTCCTTCGACCACCACAGGCCCGCGCCCGTCACCCGGCTGCGACGCTGGCTGTTCGTCGGCAACCTCATCCCGCGCAAGGGCGTCGACTGGCTGCTGGAGGCGTTCGCGCTGTGCCGCGCCGAGGACCCGGAGCTGACGCTGACGCTCGTCGGCGAGGGTTCCATGGAGCGGCGGCTGACGGCACGCGGCGCGGAACTGGGCCTCACGGAGGCGGTCACCTTCGCGGGGCCCGTACCCCCTGGCGAGGCGCTGCGGATGATGCGCGAGCACGATCTGCTGGTCCACCCGAGCAGGCTGGAGACGTTCGGGATGACCGTCGTCGAGGCCGTGGCGGCGGGGCTTCCCGTGCTGGTGACGCGCAGCGGAGGCCCCCAGGAGACCCTCGCCGGGATCGAGGAGGCAGCGGGCGAGCTGATCGACGTCGAGGAGAACGCGGAGTCCATCGCCGACGGCTACCGCAGGCTCCGCGCCCGCTTCCCGCACGGTCTCGACCTGCCCAGGGCCCGCCGCGTCCTCGCGGAGCGCTACGGCGTCGAGGCCGTAGGACGTGCCCACCACGGCCACTGGTTCGGCGGCGCCGACAGGGCCGACGGGGCGGACGGCGCCGACGGCGCCCCTCGTGCCCCGCACCACCCGTACCCCGACGAGCTGGAGAAGGAGGCGTAGGCCGTGCACGTGCTCTTCATCGCCCTCGGCGCGACCCGCAAGCGGGCCGTGCGCGAGGAGGCGGCCGAGGCCGTGGCCTGCGGGCACACCGTGCTGGTGCTGACGGAGACCGCCGAGTCGTGGCGGGACCAGCCCTTCGCGCCGGGCGTGGAGCTGGTCGAGATGACCCGGCTCGAACTGCGCCACGCGCCCCGCTTCCTGGAGTGGGCGCTGCTCTTCCGCGCCCCGCGCGCCGCGGTCTCGCTGCTGGGACGGGGCCCACTGCGGCGGCCCGTGGGGCGCGCGGGCCGGTCGTACGAGCGGCGCCTCGCGCGCCGCGTGCACCACCGGCTCTTCCTCCCCTGCTACCGGGGGCTGTACGGCGACGCCGTCACCGTGCGGCACCGGCTCGCGCGGCAGTTGGTGCGCGAGCGGTCCGTGGACCATGTCGTGGTGTGCGATCCCGCGTCCATGCCCATGGCACTCCAGCTCACGCGGCGCCGCACGGCCCCCGGCGCGAGGGGCGGCACGGTCAGCGGCCGGGCGGTCGGCACGGGGCGGGCCGGTGACGGCGTGCCGGTGCCCGGCCTCTCCTACAGCGCCGCGCATCTGGAGGCCGCCGTCTAGCGCCGGGCCCCTGTCCCGGGCCCTCGGGCCCCGGCCTCCGCGACGCCACCGTCTCGTCTCCGCCCTCGTCTCCGTCTCGTCTCCGCGATCCGGTGCGCGCCCCTCGCGCCCCGCCCCCTCCCGCACCACCGCCGCACCGCGTACCCCCGCACCCTCCCCGTACCGGAGACCGCCCGTGTCCCCCGAGCCCCCTCCCTCCCGCCTGCCCCGCGCGCTCCGTCCCCGTACACGGGGTGCCCGTCGCCCGCGCGTCCTCTACCTCGCCTTCTACTTCCCGCCCTCACGGGCCAGCGGCGTCTATCGCGCGCGTGCCACCGCCAACCACCTGGACGCGCGGGGCTGGGACGTCACCGTGTGCGCGGCGCCGCTCTCCTTCCTGCACGAGGTGACGGGCTCCGTCGACGAGGCGCTGCTGGACACCGTGTCTCCCGGTGTGCGCGTGGAGCGGCCGTCGCTGAACCAGTTCGTGTGGGACAAGGACCTGCGCCGGTACGGCCCGTTCCGGCGCACCTTCCCGGTCGCCGCGCAGGACCTCTACGACTGGGGGATGCGGCACCTGTTCCCCGAGCACTACGCCTCCTGGGCGCTCACCGCCGTCCGCAGGGCGCTGCGGCTGCACGCGACGCGGGGCCGCTTCGACGCCGTACTGGCCACCGGCAACCCCTTCGCCTCCTTCGCCGCCGCCTGGGCCTTCCACCGGCTCACCGGCGTCCCCTACGTGCTGGACTACCGGGACTCGTGGACCCTCAACCTCTTCACCGAGGAGCCCGCCTTCCCCGCCGGGCACCCCGCGTGGGAGTGGGAGCGCAGGGTGCTGGGCGCCGCCGGTGCGTCGGTGTTCGTCAACGAGGCGCTGCGGGGCTGGCACGCGGAGCGGTACCCGGACGTCGCGGACCGCATGATGGTCGTCCCCAACGGCTGGGACGCCGACCTCCTCTCGGACGAGGCCCGCGCCCTCCCCGCGCCGCCCTCGGGCGGCGCCCGGCGCCGGCCGCTGCGCTTCAGCTACGTCGGCACCGTCAGCAGCGCGCAGCCCGTCGAGGAGATGGTGGCGGGCTTCCAGCGGCTGCGCGCCCACCCGGACTTCGCCGACGCCGAACTGCACATCCACGGCCACCTGGGCTTCTTCCGCCAGAGCCACACGCCCCTCCTCGGCCGCCTCGCCGGGAACGGGGGCGGGGGCGGGAGCAGCGCTGAGCCGGGCGGCAGCAGGGACACGGGCGTACGGGTGCGCGGCCCGCTCTCCAAGACCGAGATCTCCCGCGCCTACGAGGAGGCCGACGTGCTCGTCTTCCTCGCGGGCGGCGCCCGCTATGTCACCTCGGGCAAGATCTTCGAGTACATGGCGACGGGCCGCCCCATCGCCTCCGTCCATCTGCCGGGCATCGCGGCGGGCGAGGTGCTGGAGGGCTATCCGCTCTGGTTCGCGGGCGAGGGGCTGGACGCCGAGTCCGTCTCGCGCTCCCTGCTGGCCGCGGGACGAGCCGCGCTCGCGCCGTCCCGCGAACGCCACGCGCACGCGCTGCGGCACTCCGACACGTACGTACGCGACACCCTGCTGGCCCCTCTCGAAGCCCGGCTGCGCTCCCTCGCGGGACGAAACACGCCAGGCACCGACGGCCCCGGCGCCAGCATCCGCACCGACACCGGCACCCCGCACGCCGACGGACCCCCCGGTTCCGTCGCGGCGCACCGTCCCCCGCACACCGAGGAGACCCCGGCATGAGCCCGGCCACCCCCGGCCCCGCGCACGGGCGCGTCGTCCTGCTGGCCCTGGCCACACCCGTCGGCGGCCGGGTCAAGAGCTATCTGGCACATCTGCTCGACCAAGGCACCGAGGTCGAGCTGGTGACGACGGCCCCGGAGGAGTGGGAGCGGTTCGCCGCCTCGCCGGGATTGCGGACGCACACGCTTCGGGACGCCGAGCGGCGGCACCCGATCCCCCGCCTGGAGCGCGCCCTCGTCCACCGCCTGCCGCGCGCCCTGCCGACCGGGGCCAGGGCGGCCGGAACGCTCGCGGCCCGTACCCGCACCCGTACCCGTACCCCGCTGGCCGGACCCGTCGCGCGGGGCACCGCCCTCGGTGAACGGGCGCACCGCAGGGCGGCCGGAGCCGTGCACAGGAAGGGTTTCCTCCCCCTCTACCGGCAGTTGCGCCCGTGGCTGCTGGCGAGGGTGGCCCAGCGGACGGCCGGACGGATCGACTTCGCCACCGTGGACCGCGTCGTGGCGGCCGACACCGTCTCCATCGCGCTGGGCGCCCGGCTGGCGCGCCGCCACCCGTCCCTCGTCGCCACCACCGCACTCGACAAGAACGACAAGGACGGTTCACCGAAGTGAAGGTACTCAGCGTCGTCGGCGCCCGCCCCCAACTCGTCAAACTGGCCCCCATGGCCGAGGCGTGCGCCGCGCTCGGCGTCAGCCACACCATCGTGCACACCGGACAGCACTACGACGCGGACCTCTCCGACGTCTTCTTCACCGGCCTCGGCATCCCGTCCCCCGACGTGCACCTCGGCGTCGGCTCCGGCAGCCACGGGGCGCAGACGGGGGCCGCGCTCAGCGCGCTCGACCCGGTGCTGGAGGCGGAGCGGCCCGACTGGACCCTCGTCTACGGCGACACCAACTCCACCCTCGCGGGCGCGCTCGCGGCGGTGAAGCAGCACCTGCGGGTGGCCCATCTGGAGGCCGGGCTGCGCTCGTTCAACCGCCGCATGCCCGAGGAGCACAACCGCGTCCTCACCGACCACACCGCCGACCTGCTGCTCGCGCCCACCAAGGAGGCCATGCGCCACCTCGCGGCCGAGGGCCTCGCCGACCGCTCCCGGCTCACCGGCGACGTGATGGCCGACGTGTGCCTGCGCGTACGGGACCGGGTGCTCGCCGGTGACATCCCGGCGCCCGAGCTGCCCGACGGGGTGGACGCGTCCAGGCCGTACCTCGTCGCCACCCTCCACCGCGCCGAGAACACCGACCCCCCGGGACGCCTCGAAGCGCTCGTCGGAGCGCTGGCCGAACTGCCGCTGCCCGTCGTGCTGCCCGCGCACCCCCGGCTGCTGGCCCGCGCCGAGGAGCAGGGCGTGCAGCTGGAGCGGGGCGCGGTGCGGGTGGGCAGGCCGCTGCCGTACGCGGAGCTGATCGCGGCCGTGCTCGGCTCGTCCGGGGTGGTCACCGACTCGGGCGGGCTCCAGAAGGAGGCGTATCTGCTCGGCCGCGCCTGCACGACGCTGCGCACCGAGACCGAGTGGCCCGAGACCCTGACCGAGGGCTGGAACACGCTGGTGCCCGACCCGCATCTGCTGGGCGGCACGGACTGGGCGGACACGGCGGTGCGCAGCGCCCCGGCGGAGGCACCGGCCGACGCGCCCTACGGGGACGGCTCGGCCGCCGAGCTCGTCGTGGAACTGCTGGCGGAGGAGGCCGCGGCCCAGGACGACTGAGACGGCCGACCGGTTCTCCGGCGACGGCGGAGGCGGGCTTGGCGGCGGTTCTCCGGAGGCGGTGCGCCGTCCGCCGGAGAACCGCCCGCTTGTGGGGGGACCGCCCGGCTCAGGGAACCGGGTCCTCCGCGTCCGCCGCGCCGTCGTGCCGCCCGTCCAGGACGACGGCCCTGGCCTCGGCCGACGGGTCCCACGCCGCCCAGTCCGCCATCGCGCCGGACGCGCCGGTTCCGTCGAACCCGTCGGCCCCGGCGTGCCCCGGCAGCACGAGCCCGAGCCGCGCCGACTCCAGTACGGCCGTCGAGACCCGCACCGTGCGCAGCCCCTCCCGCGCGGTGACGATCCCGCTGTCCTCGCCCGCGACTCCCGCGACCGCGTCCCTGAACCGCTCGTGCTCCACGGCCAGCGGCTCCCGCTTCGGGAAGGCGTAGCGGATCATGTCGCCCTCGGCCACGCCCCGGAAGGCACGCAGGGCCTCCCACTCGGTCGTGACGGCGCCGTTGGCGTGGAAGCTCAGATCGGCCGTCAGGGTGTCCGCGACGAAGCAGCCGCGCTCCCCCGTCACGGCGGTGAAGCGCTCCTTGAGCGGGCTCAGCCAGTTGACGAGATGGCTGACCATCGTGCCGTCGTCCAGCTCCCCGACCACGGCCACCATGTCCTCGTGCGGGCGCCCGCTCTTGGAGAGGGTGCGCGCGGACAGCGACGCGTAGGAGCGCCCGGTGATCCAGCTCGTGAGGTCGATGTCGTGGGTGGCCAGGTCCTTGACCACGCCCACGTCCGCTATGCGGTGCGGGAAGGGGCCCTGGCGACGGGTCACCACCTGGTAGACCTCGCCGAGTTCGCCCGCCTCCAGGCGGCCGCGCAGTTGCTGGAGCGCGGGGTTGAAGCGCTCGATGTGGCCGACCCCTGCGACCAGACCGCGCGCCTCGAAGGCGTCGACCAGGCGCTCGGCGGCGGCCACCGAGTGCGCGAGCGGCTTCTCGATGAGGGCGCAGACCCCGTTGGCGGCGAGCTGGAGGCCGACCTCCTCGTGGTGCGCCGTGGGGCAGGCCACGACCACGTAGTCGGGCCGCAGCGCCAGCAGTTGCGCCAGCCCCTCCAGTACGGGCGCGCCATGCAGGCTGCCGCTCGGGTCGCCCGCCGGGTCCACGGCACCGATCAGCTCCACCCCGTCGAGCCCGGCCAGCACGCGCGCGTGGTTGCGGCCCATGGCGCCGAGCCCGACGAGTCCGGCGCGCAGCGCCTGGCGGGTCACGAGGGCACCTCCGCGACGCCGGGGCCTTCCGTGGGCGCGACAGGTGTGGCTGCGGGCGCGTCGGACGTGCTCCTGGCGGACGTGTCGGGCGTGGCCATCGCACCCGCGAGCACGGCGGTCGCCGAACCGTTGACGACCTCGGTGATACGGGCGATGTCGCACACGGACAGCGCGGGGTGCACCGGCAGGGACAGCACCTCGTCGCAGGCCAGGTCGGTCAGCGGCAGATGCGCGCCGCAGCCCTCGTAGGGCTTGAGGCGGTGGATCGGCGTCGGGTAGTAGACCGCGCTGCCCACGCCGCGCGCCGCCAGCTCACGGGCCAGCTCGTCCCGCACGGCCGCGCCGCCCGGCACCCGCACCGTGTACTGGTGGTAGACGTGCCGCGCGCCCGGCGCCACCTTCGGGGTGGGCAGCGCGTGGAGGGCGCCGTCGAGCGCCATGGCGTTGGCGCGGCGCGCCTCGGTGGCGTCGGGGAGCCTGCGCAACTGGACGCGGCCGACGGCCGCCGCCACATCCGTCATCCGCATGTTCGCGCCGACGATCTCGTTCACGTAGCGCTGCTCCATGCCCTGGTTGCGCAGCAGCCGCAGCGTACGCGCCTGGCGCCCGTCCGCGACGGCGATCATGCCGCCCTCCAGGGAGTGCATGTTCTTCGTCGGATAGAAGCTGAAGCAGGCCGCCGCGCCGAAGCTGCCGACGGGCTTGTCGTGCAGCGCCGCGCCGTGCGCCTGGCAGGCGTCCTCGACGATCGCGAGCCCGTGCCGCTCGGCGAGCGGCACCAGCGCGTCCATGGCGGCCGGATGCCCGTAGAGGTGCACGGGCAGCAGCGCGGCCGTGCGGGGCCCGATGGCCGAGGCCGCCGCCTCCGGATCGAGGCAGAACGTGTCGGGGTCGATCTCCGCGAACACGGGCTCGGCGCCCGCGAGGCGCACGGCGTTCGCGGTCGCCGCGAAGGAGAAGGAGGGGACGACGACCTCGTCCCCTGGGCCGATGCCCAGCGCGAGCAGCGCCAGGTGCAGCGCGGAGGTGCCCGAGTTGACGGCGACGCACTCGCGCCCGCCCGTGACCTCGGCGAACTCCTCCTCGAACGCGGCGACCTCCGGCCCCTGGACGACCCGCCCGTCGCGCAGCACGCGCACGGCGGCCTCGATCTCCTCGTCCCCGATCACCGGGCTGGCAGGCGGGATCATGTCGTGGTGCAAGCCCTGCATAGCGGTGTCCTTTGGGTTCACGGCGGATACGGCCGACGCAGCCGGTACGACTGGTACGGCCAGTACGGCTGTACGCCTTATGTCAACCCGCAATCCCGTAGGACCTTGCACTCCGGTACGACAATTCACCCGCCTCGCCCACACGGTTCGCCCGACCGGGGTGCCCGGGCTCGCGCGGCGCGGCTGCGTTCTTCCGAGTTCTTCCGACGCGCCCGGCCCGTGAACCCGCCCGTTCCGTCAGCCCGCCCGTTCCGTCAGCGTGCCGCCCGACTCCTCGTAGACCGTGCCGGTCTCCGGGCACTCCCACACGCCCGGGTGCCCCGGACGCTCGCGCAGCCGCTCCCCCGCGCGGCCGACCCAGCCGACGCGGCGCGCGGGCACCCCGACCACGAGCGCGAAATCGGGGACGTCGGCCGTGACCACGGCGCCCGCCGCGACCATGGCCCAGCGGCCGATCCGCAGGGGCGCCACACACACGCAGCGCGCCCCCAGCGAGGCGCCCTCCTCGACGGTCACGCCCACCGCCTCCCAGTCCCCCGCCCGCTTCAGGCCGCCCTCGGGGTCGACGGAGCGGGGGTTGCGGTCGTTGGTGAGGACCACGGCGGGGCCGACGAAGACGCCGTCGCCCAGGCGGGCCGGTTCGTAGACGAGGGCGTGGTTCTGGAGCTTGACGCGGCGCCCGATCAGCACGCCGGGGCCCACATAGGCGCCCCGGCCGATCACGCAGTCCTCCCCGAGCCTCGCGTGCTCGCGGATCTGCGCCAGTTCCCACACGGTGGTCCCCGCGCCGATCTCGGCGTCGTCGGCGACCTGCGCGCCGGGCATGCTGCGGTACGTCACGGTGGCTCTCCTTCGTTGTCGGCCGCGTCAGCCGCCGTCGGCTTCCGTCGGCCGGGGCCGTGGCCCGTCGTCGGCCCGCGTCAGCCGCGCCGCCCGGACCGCAGCGCGCGGGCGAGGGGGCGGGCGACGAGGGGCGGGAGGAGGTCGCGGGCGATCCGCCGCAGCCGGGGGGAGCCCACGGGGCGCTGGGCGCCCGCGGGGCCTCCAGCGCCGCCGGGGCCCCCGGGGCGGCTCCCGCCGCCGCGTCCGCCGCGCCGCTCGTGGCGCGAGGCCGGGACCCGCGGGGGCTCCGCCTTGCGCCCGCCGACCAGCAGCAGCGGCTGCCCGGCGACCTCCTGCCACTGGAGCCAGCAGTCGCCGCGCTCGCGCAGCTCCGCGTGCAGCTCCTCCTGGAGGTCGGCCGCGTGCTCGCCCCACGTCCCGTAGAGCTTCTGGCCGCTGACGCAGACCGGCTTCAGACCGCCCTCCAGCACCGCCTGCCAGGCCGCGCAGGCGACGCCGGGCGTGTGCTCGGAGCGGAAGTCGTCGAGGACGACGACGCCGCTGTCCGTGAGCACGTCGCGGGCCGAGGCGATGTCCTGGTGCACGTGCTCGTACATGTGCGACGCGTCGACGTGCACAAAGCGGCAGCTGTCCGCCTCGACCTCGTCGGGGACCACGGAGGTCGGGGCCTGGATGATGCGCGGCAGCTCGTCGTGGAACGCGAGGAAGTTGGCCTCGAAGGCACGGCGGGTCAGCGACGCGTAGGAGCCGCGCATCTCGCGCTCGTTGTGCTCACTGGGGGCCTCCTCGGAGTCGAAGAGGTCGCAGACGGTGAAGGTCTCCTCCTCGCGCAGGTAGGCGCGCATCATCACGGCGCTCTTGCCCATGTACGCGCCCATCTCCAGCAGGTCGCCCCGCTGCTCCCGCCGCCACTGGCGGCCGAGGAACCAGTCGAACAGGACGACGTCGGAGTTGTAGAACCAGCCGGGCACCTCGTAGAAGGACCGCGGCTGCGGCAGGTCCCCGGCCGACGAGGTGGTGGAGGCGGCGGTGGCGTTTGCAGTTGCTGCGGGAGTCATGCGGAGCGCTTCTCCTCGGACGGCGGAGCATCTGGCCATCCTGTATACGGCGGCGTCGCGGGGTGGCGCATCCCGTTGGCCGGTGGCCGGAAAGGGCTTCCGCCAGGCGCCTCGGGGCGTCCACTGAGGGTTCAGCTCGTGTTGGACGGGCCGGCATCCGTCGCCGGATTCGTCCGTACGGGTGACGAACGGCGGCGCTCCCCGGCCCGTTCACCGGTCCGTTCACCTGCCCCTCCCCCGCCCCGCTCGACGTCCGGGCTCCCCCGCGCCGCGTCCCGCCTGCCGCCCCGCTCCGCGTCCGGTTCCAGCCACCGGGGAAACCGGGGCTCGACGACGGGCCGCAGCACGCGGCGTACGGGAGGGGCGTAGAGGCCGAGCGCGAGCGCCGTCGTCGCGACCGTCAACACGGCGCCCGCCAGAAGACCACCCGAGAGGATGACGTCGTAGCCCCCGGCACCCTCGAAGGTCTTGATCACGAGCCCGTGCAGCAGGAACGGGTACATCGTCGCCGCGCCCAGCGCCGTGAAGCCCGCGCGGCGCCCCGGCACGAGGGCGAGGAAGGCGGCGCCCACGACGGCGCTGACCGCGAACAGGGCGAGCCGCATGGGGACGTAGACCACGTCGGGCACCCCCAGGTCAGCGGCGCCGTGCTGCATCAGCAGCCAGCCCGTGCTGACGTACGGGGCCACGCACCAGGCCCCGGCGACGGCGGTCACCAGCACGGGCAGGGCCAGGCGGCGGGCCGCCGCGCAGCGCAGGGGCCGCAGGTGCTCGCGCCGCGTCCGCAGCCCGAGCACGAACCACGGCAGGAACATCAGCACGCGGGCGAGCCCCAGCTCGTAGCCGACGTCCAGCGCCCCGGCGGCCACCGAGATCACGGCGGCGACGGCGACGGGCCAGCGCACGGCGCGCCACAGGGGCGCGGTCAGCCGCCAGAGGAAGAGCGCCAGCAGGAACCAGCACAGGTAGAGGGGGTCGCTCGGGGAGACGGGGAACGGGTCGTCCCACAGCAGCGCGTACAGCCCCGCGTAGACCGTCTCGAAGACCAGATACGGCAGCAGGACCCCGGCGACCAGCTTCCTGATCTGCTCGGGGCGGCCGGTGAAGCCCCGCGAGAAATAGCCGCAGAGGAAGACGAAGACCGGCATGTGGAAGGCGTAGACGACGAGATAGAGCGTCTTGAGACCGCGCATCTCGTCGGAGATCGGTCCCCATCCGTGACCAATGACGACCAGAACCACCAGCAGGAACTTGGCGTTGTCAAGGAAGGGATCACGGGCGGCACCTTCGGCCCCGGCTCCGGCCTGGGCCGCGGCCACGGTGCGGTCGGTGTGATCGGACCGGTCGGTGCGGCCGAGCGTGGCTGAGGACATTGACCAGACCGTAGGCGCGCCCTCCGCGTCACGGGGTGGGCCATGCCGCCGCACCCCCGAAAGAGGGACATACGACGTTCTCTTAGCCCATATCACCTGACCGCGTTGCGCGTCGAGCCCTCGTCAACCCCTGTCGCGGCATTCACTACATAACGGAACAATATTCACGATGTGGGGCATTATGACCGCGTCTTCCGAGTCGCACTCTGTGAGGAAGCTGGAGCAGATGAAGATCGCCTTCCTGCTGGACAACGCCTACGGCATCGGCGGAACGATCCGGTCAACGGTGAACCTCTCCCGGGCACTCGCCGACCGCCACACCGTCGAGGTCGCCAGCCTCCGCCGGAACACGGAGAAGCCCGCCCTCCCCTTCGACCCCAGGGTCAAGCTGATCCCGCTCCTCGACCTGCGCAAGGACTCCCGGGACTACGACGGCGACGACCCCCTCTTCCACCGGCCCAGCAGACGCTTCACCGAGGGCACCGACCACTTCGAGCGCGGCATCGCCACCCACCTCGGCGACCAGCGGATCCGCGACTACCTGCACCGGACCGACGCCGACGTCGTGATCGCCACCCGGCCCAAGCTCAACGACTACCTCGCCGCCTACGGCAGCGACCGGTACGTGCGCATCGGCCAGGAGCACCTCACCCGCGAGATGCACGTCGAGCACGTGCGCAGCCACCAGGACGCCGCGATCAGACGGCTCGACGCCTTCGTCACCGTCTCCTACGCCGACGCCGCCCACTACCGCGAGGCGCTGGGCGCCAGGGACGAGAACGACGAGGGCACCGGCGTCCGCGTCGTCTGCGTCCCCAACGCCGTTCCGGCGGCCGACATCGAGCCGTCGGACGGCGAGAGCAAGCTGATCGTCGCCGCCGGGCGGCTGATCAAGATCAAGCGCTACGACCGGCTGCTCAACGCCTTCGCGCTCGTCTCCGAGAAGCACCCCGACTGGAAACTGCGGCTCTACGGGCGCGGCAAGCGCCAGCCCGCGCTGCGCGCCCACATCGACAGCCTCGGCCTGTCCGACCGCGCCTTCCTCATGGGCGCGCACTCCCCCATCGAGCCGGAGTGGGCCAAGGGCGCCATCGCCGCCGTCTCCTCCGACGCAGAGTCCTTCGGGATGACCCTCGTCGAGGCCATGCACTGCGGGGTCCCGGTCGTCAGCACGGACTGCCCGTACGGTCCTGGCGAGATCCTCACCAACGGCAAGGACGGTCTCCTCGCGCCGCTGGCGGACGAGGAATCGTTCACTGTGCGCGCCTACGCGGACGCGCTGCTCCAGCTCGTCGAGAGCCCGGACCTGCGCCGCCGCATGGGCCAGGCAGCGCTGCTGAAGGCCGCGCGGTACGCGCCGGACCGCGTCGCCGCCGAGTACGAGCAGCTCATCGGGAAGCTGCTGGCCGAGCGGCCCGTGCTGGCCGCAGCCCGTCCCGCCAGGGGCGCGCGGCAGGCGCAGCCTCCGGAGGGCGCGGACGCGGGCGCGGCCACGTCCACGGTCACGGGGTCCGACGGGGCGGGCGCGTCGTCCGGCGCGGGCGACGGGTCCGGCGCGGGCGACAGGCCCGGCGCGTCCGGTGGCGCGGGCGGCAAGGGGAAGCGCCCCGGCGGGAAGCGCCGCGGCCGTCCGTCCCTGCGGCGCCTTCTGCGCCGTCTCCTCCGCCCCTCCCTGCGCCGCCGCCTCGCCCCCCTCCTGCGCCCCGTGCGGCGGCTGCTGCGCGGGCAGCGGCCCGTGCCCCGCAAGGCCCCGGCCTCGCTGCCCCGCCCGCAGGCCCATGTGCGCGTCGCCGCCGACGGCTCGGTCGTGGTCAGGCTGCGCGCCAAGCGGCTCCCCGAGGACGGCGCCGCACTGCTGCTGCGCACCCGGCACGGCGCCAGGACGGAGACCGTCCGCGTCCCGCTCCCCCCGCGCGGCGCCGCCGTCGACGGCTGGACCGAGACCCGCCTCGACCGCTCGGGCCACCGCCTCGCCGAGGCCCGCTGGGACCTCTACGTGGAGCGGGAACGGGACGGGAAGCGCAAGCGCGTGCGCGCCGACCTCGTCGAGACGGCGCGGCTGCTGTCCCTGCCCGTGCCGCTCGACGAGGACGGGGCCGTGGCGCCCTGGATCCCGTACACCACCGCCGACGGCTATCTCGCCCTGCGCACCTGGCGCCGCCAGGGCCACGCCGAGGTCACCTCGATCGCCCTGGGGCGGGAAGCCTTCCACGTGGAGGCCCTGCTGTACGGCGCTGCCGGGCACCCCGAAGCGCTCAGGGAGGCGGCCGTGCTGGCCGTCGCGCGGACGGACAAGGAGCGCGGCTTCGAGGTGCCGGTGAGCGTCACGAGCGCGGCGGACGGCGCCGACGGGCCGCCGTCGGTCGCCTTCGAGCTGCCCTACGACCTTCCCGGCGCCCTGGACTCCGGTTCCGGCGACGCGGTCTGGGACCTGTGGCTGCGCCCCGGCGGCCAGGACGCGGCCGCGGTGCGCCTCGCGCGGCTGCTGGACGACCTCGCGGCCCGCAAGAAGACGGACGTGCTGCCCCGGGCGCGACTCGGCGACAGCGGTACGGGGGTCCGCGCGTACTTCTCCGTCAACAACGACCTGGCGCTCGCCCTCCAGCCCGTCCCGGAGGAGGAGCCGCAGACGGCGGACACCATGCCCGAGCAGGCACCGGCCGAGCGGACGCCCCACCAGACCGGCGGCCACCAGACCGGGGGCCGCCCGGCCCAGGGCCACCCGTCCTCACCGCGTCAGGGGCAGAGCCCCTCCTCGTCGCCGAGCGCGTCGGCCAGGGCCTGACGGCCGACGAGTTCGGCGTCGTCCCTGGCCTCCCTGCCCACCGCCTCGGCCTCGGCGAGGCGCGCCGCGTGCCCGTTCGTCTGCCGCGCGTTGCGCGCCTCGGCCTGCGCCCCGAGGGCGAGCGCCGCCTGGTTGAAGCGGACGAGGGAGGGCGGCTCCGAGGGGCCGAGGAGGTGCGTCTTCAGCTCCTTGCGCGCCTGGGCGAGGGTGTCAGCCGAAGGGTGCCTGACCGACTCCAGCAGCGCGGGCACCCCGGACGCGTCGGGGGAGAGGATCGTGGCGGCCCGCACGGTCGGGTACCCGGCCTTGAAGTCGGCCTCGCTCAGTCCGCTGGTGTTGACCACGGCGTACGGCTTCTGGCTCGCGAGGAAGTCGGAGACCACGGAGGAGACGTCGGAGACGAGCAGGTGCGTCCGGTTGAAGCAGGCGTAGATGCCGGGCCTGCGCCCCGTGACGACGCGGTGCTCCCACTCGGGGAACGAGGCCCAGTACGCCTCCTCCCAGGCTTGGGTGGCCTCCTCCACGCGCGCGGTGCGGCTGCCCCTGGGCGCGCCCTGGAGCAGCATCCGCTCGGCCTCGTCGGCGCCCCGGCGGAAGGCGCACGTGGTCAGCGCCTCCAGCTCGGCGCGGCGCCGCTCCAGCTCCGCCGCCTCCTCCCCGGCTCCCCCGTCCCGCTCGCCCCGTTCCGCGGCGCGCGCGGCGCTCGCCTCGCGCACCAGTTCCCGGATGCGCTGGTCGGCCTCGGCGGCGCGCGGGTCGACGGAGCCGGTCATGGGGTGCGGCTTATAGAGCAGCCGTACGGCGGGGTCGGCGAGCAGGGCGCGGACGATCGCCTCACCGGCCAGCACGACCGAGGTGTTGCCCGGGTCGTCGGTCCAGCCCTCCCAGGTCGGCGCGTAGAGCACCGTGGTCGTCCCACCCGGCGCCGGAGGTCCTTCGTACGGGTGAATGGGCGCGAGCTGGGGGCGGCCGACCTCGACGACGTCCTTGTCCTCCACGCCGATGTCGGCCGACTGGTAGCGCTCGCGTGCCGCGGCACCCGCGACCCACACCTCGTCGTACGCCTTCGCGTACGGGTTGCAGGAGGAGAGCTTGTCGCTCTCGCCGTGGTTGATGAAGGCGTGTTTGATCGTGGGGATGCGCAGAACCTGTGAGGTCTTGCCCGAGTTCGCCGGGTGGAGCAGCACGCGCAGCGTCGAGTGCTCCAGCCGCATCAGATGGGCGACGCGGGGGACGCACAGCACGGGGATGTCCGTCGCGTCCAGCTTCTGCACCATGAAGCGCTCACGGAGCACGATGACAGGGCGCCCGTCCAGCTCGGCGAGCGTGGAGAGCCACATGTTGGCCTGGTAGGCGGAGGCGGTGCCGCCGGAGAAGTACATGCCGATGGTCGGCCGGTACTCCGCCAGCCACGCGTCCAGCCACGCCAGCGCCTCCGCCTCCCCCACGGGACGGCGCGAGGGCAGCAGCCAGCCCGCCAGGTGCCCCACCCCGGCCAGCAGCGCCACACAGCACACCCCGGCCGCCAGCGCGCCCCACAGCGCGTACCCCGTCAGCGCTGTGGCGGCCATCCCCGCCGTGGTCAGCAGGCCGACACCGGCGAGCCGCAGCGTGCTCTGCCGCCCGAAGAGCGCGGGCGGCGCGGGGGTGAGGTTGAGCGCGGAGGCGTCGATGTTGCGGGTGACGACGGGCAGCCTGCGCGAGAGCCGTACCCGGCCCGCGACGGCCTGGCACACGAAGTGCAGCCCCCAGTAGCCGAGCATCGCGGCCAGCAGCGGGACCCCCTCGACCACGGGGTGCAGGGCGTCCAGCCGTGCCAGCCCGACGAGCAGCAGCCCGTCGCGCACCAGGTGCCGCACGGTGGCGCTGAGCTGGATGCGGCCCAGCCTTCTGCCCAGGCCGCGCCATCGCCTGCGGAGCAGGAGCACTTCGAGCAGCACCGCGAGCAGCGCGCCGGCCGCGACCGGCGCCGCAGCCGCGAGCACGATGCCGAGCAGCTGGAGCAGACAGGCGGCGGCCAGCAGCGGCAGCGCGACGACGGGCGCTGCCAGCCGGCTCTCGAAGGGCATCACCGGGCCGCTCGTGGGTCCGTTCTTCTCCAACGTCACACCTTCCCGGCCCCGGGACCAGGGCGCATGTACGGAGCGTGCCGGAATGATCACCGTATGCCCGGAAGCGGGCGGGTGCCGCGCGGCACTGGGCCGTTCCGGGGACGCGGGGCAGCACCCCGGGGCCCCTGCGCGGCGCGGGCCCCACGCGCATCGCACGTCTCACGCGCGCCGCGGCACCCCCTCCGATCGCGACATTCAGGTCACACGCCTCTAGCATTTCCATACGCCATATACCGGACACGCGTACGCCTGGAGGACCCCCGTGCAGACCGCCGCCCAAGCCGCGCTCGCCCCCGCCCCCGCATCCCGTGCGCCCCGTCACCCCGTGCCCCACCACCCGCCCCAGGGGCTCATATGAACCGGCCTCTCAAGGTGAGCGTGGTCGTCCCCACGTACAACACGGGACGCACTGTTCTGGACGGGCTGCGGTCGCTGCGCGAACAGTCCATGGACCGCGAGGACTTCGAGGTCCTCTACGTGGACGACGGTTCGACGGACGACACCGCCGCGCTACTGGAGTCGGCCCTCGCGGACGAGCCCCATATGCGGCTCATACGCACCACGAACTCCGGCTGGCCGGGCCGCCCCCGCAACATAGGTACCGACGCCGCGCGCGGCGAGTATGTGCACTACCTGGACGACGACGACTGGCTCGCCCCCAAGGCGCTGGAGAAGCTGTACGCGCGGGCGCGGGAGACCGGCGCCGACATCGTCATCGGCCGCATGGCGGGCCACGGCAGAGGCGCCCCGCGAGCCCCCTTCGCCAAGCCCATGGCGCACGGCGACTTCCGCAAGGACACCGTCCTCGCCGGGTCGATGACCGTGCACAAGCTCTTCCGCCGCGCCTTCCTGACGGACCACGCGCTGCGGTTCGCCGAAGGCAGGGTGCGCCTGGAGGACCACCTCTTCATGCTCCGCGCCTATCTGCTGGCGTCGGGCGTGGCCACCGTCCACGACTACACCTGCTACCACTGGGTGCGGCACCGCGACGGCCTCCACAACATCAGCTATCAGCGCATAGAGCCCGCCCCCTACGTCGACAGCATCCGCCGGGTGCTCGCCGTGCTCGACGCGCCCGACACCCACGTCCCCCCTGGCCCGCTGCGCGAGCGGCTGCTCGCCAACTGGTACGGCAACAAGGCGCTGCGGCGCCTCACCGGCAAGGGCCTGCTGATGCAGCCGGGCGACTACCGCGACGCGTGGTTCGGCGCCGTCAGCTCCCTGGCCGCCGACCTGCCCCCGGAGGCCGACGCGCACCTCCCCGCGCGGCTGCGGGTCCTGTCGGCGCTCGCCCGGCACGGGGATCTGTCGCTGCTGGAGGACTTCGCCGTCTTTGAAGCGAACATCGACCATCTGCCGCGGCTGATCTCGGCCGAGTGGGACGGTCCCCTGCTCACCGTGAAGGCGCGCACGCGGCTGATGCACCGGGCCGTCGCCGACCGGCCCGCAGCGCCCGTCGTCTTCACGCGCGACGCGGAGGACACCAGGGACACCGAGGGCGGCGAGGGCGGCTTCCACTGGAGGCTGCCGCACGCGCTGACCGCCGTCCCCGGGGTCCCCGAGGCCGCCGACTTCACCGACGAGGTGCGGCACGGCAAGGCGACGGGGCTGCTGCGGCACCGCGAGGACAGGACCGAGATCGCCGTGCACGGCACCTCGCGCCTCGTCGAACTCCCCCTCGGCCCCGACGAGGCCGACCCGGACGCCGCAGCGACCGCAGCGCCCGAGGCACCCGGGCCCGCCGGGCTCCTGGCGCGCGCGGCACGCCGCCTGGGCCTGACGAGCCCGCCGGACGAGGAAGCGCCGCCGAGCCGGAACGGGCAGGGCCGCGCCCTGTGCTACGAGGCCGAGTTCACCATCGACCCGGCCACCGCCGACCAGGGCGGCCCGCTCGCGCCCGGCACCTGGGACGTGCTGCTCCGGCTGAACACCTGCGGCTGGCTCAGCGCGCCACGGCTGCGCGGGGTCACCGTGGAGGGCGTACGGGAAGCGGCCGAAGCGGAAGCGGAACGCGTTCCCAGCACCTGACCCCCACCCGCCTCCGCATATGAGGGTGCCCCCGGAACGATGCGTTCCGGGGGCACCCTCGTCAGCTCGGCGAAGCCCGCTCAGCGGCTGCCGCTCAGCGAGCGCCGCTCAGCGGTTGCTGCGCAGCAGCGTCCGCATCGTCCGCATGGCCACCGACAGGTTCGCCAGGTCGAAGGTGTCCGACGCCTGGATCTCCTCCAGCGTGGCCCGCGCACGGGAGAGGATCGTGGAGGTCTTCTCCTCCCACGCCTCGTACCGCTGCTCGGGCGTCGAGGCGCCGCTGCCCTCGGACAGCACGTCGGCCGCGATGAGCTGGTGCGCCGCGTACAGGTCCTCGCGGATGGCCGCGCGCGCCATCGACTGCCAGCGGTCGTTGCGCGGCAGCTCGCTCACCCGCTCCTGGAGCTGGGTGATGCCGAGGCGGTCGCCGAGGTCGTAGTAGACGGCGGCGACGTCCATCAGCTCGACGCCCGTACGCTCCGCGACCGCGACCACGTCCAGCGCTGGGAAGGCGGCCGAGAAGCCCGCCACCTTCAGCGCCAGCCCGGACGGGACGCCCGCGCCCTCCAGCCGGTCCAGGATCTGCTGGTGCCACTTGAGGTCGTCGCCCTTGAGGAGCCCGGGCAGCTGGTCCCAGACCGTCCGCACCCGCTCGCCGAACAGCTCGATGGTCTCCGCGAGCTGCAACGGCTGCGGCCGGTTGTTGAGCAGCCAGCGCGTGCCCCGCTCCACGAGGCGGCGCGAGTGGAGCCGGATGCTGGTGAGCACGTCGGCCGGGACCTGGTTGTCGAGCCCCTCGACCTCGTCCCAGATGGCACCGATGCCGAAGATCGCGCGGGCCGCCGTGTGCGCCCTTACGATCTCCTCCGTCGAGGCGCCCGACTCCTCCTTCATGCGGTGCAGGAAGGTGCTGCCGCCCGTGTTCACCGTGTCGTTGACCAGCAGCGTCGTCACGATCTCGCGGCGCAGCGCGTGCTGGTCGATCTCGTCGGCGAACCGTTCCTGGAGCGCCCTGGGGAAGTAGGCGTGGGCGAGGCCGCGCAGATACGGGTCGTCCGGCAGGCCCGTGCCGACCAGCTCGTCGGTGATCGTGATCTTGGTGTACGCGAGCAGCACCGCCAGCTCGGGCTGCGTCAGGCCCTGCCCGTTGGTCAGCCGCTCCCTGATCAGCTTGTCCGAGGGCAGGAACTCCAGGCCGCGGTCGAGCTTGCCCTCCTTGACCAGGCGGCGCATGTACCGCTGGTGTGCGTGCAGGAGGCTGGGCGCGCCCTCGATGGAGTTGGCCAGGGCGACGTTCTGCGCGTAGTTGTTCCGCAGGACCAGCTCGCCGACCTCGTCGGTCATCTCGGCCAGCAGCGCGTTGCGCTGCTTGACGGTCATGTCGCCGTTGGCCACGACCGCGTTGAGCAGGATCTTGATGTTCACCTCGTGGTCGGAGGTGTCCACACCCGCGCTGTTGTCGATCGCGTCGGTGTTGACCCTGCCGCCCTTGCGCGCGAACTCGATCCGGCCGAGCTGCGTCAGCCCCAGGTTGCCGCCCTCTCCGACGACCTTGACGCGCAGGTCCTGGCCGTCGACGCGGATGGCGTCGTTCGCCTTGTCACCGGCGTCCGCGTGGATCTCCGTCGACGCCTTCACGTAGGTGCCGATGCCGCCGTTCCACAGCAGGTCGACGGGCGCGCTCAGGATGGCCTTCATCAGCTCGGCCGGGGTCATCTTGGTGACGCCCGCGTCGATGCCGAGGGCCGCGCGGACCTGCGAGGTGACGGGCACGGACTTGGCGCTGCGCGGGTGGATGCCGCCGCCCGCCGAGATCAGCTCCTTGTCGTAGTCCGCCCAGGAGCTGCGCGGCAGCTCGAACAGGCGGCGCCGCTCGGCGTACGAGGTGGCCGCGTCCGGGTCGGGGTCGAGGAAGATGTGCCGGTGGTCGAAGGCCGCGACCAGCCGGATGTGCTCCGAGAGCAGCATGCCGTTGCCGAACACATCGCCCGACATGTCGCCGACGCCCACGGCCGTGAAGTCCTGCGTCTGGGTGTCGTGGCCCAGCTCCCTGAAGTGCCGTTTCACGGACTCCCAGGCGCCGCGCGCCGTGATGCCCATGCCCTTGTGGTCGTAGCCCGCCGAGCCTCCGGAGGCGAAGGCGTCGCCCAGCCAGAAGCCGTAGGCGACGGCGACCTCGTTGGCGATGTCCGAGAACGTCGCCGTCCCCTTGTCGGCCGCGACGACGAGGTAGGTGTCGTCGCCGTCGCGCCGCACCACGTCCTCGGGCGGGACGACCTCGCCGTTCACGAGGTTGTCCGTGATGTCCAGCAGCCCGGAGATGAACGTCTTGTAGCAGGCGATGCCCTCGGCCTGCCAGGCGTCGCGGTCCACGGCCGGGTCGGGCAGCTGCTTGCCGACGAAGCCGCCCTTGGCGCCGACGGGCACGATGACCGTGTTCTTGACCTCCTGCGCCTTGACCAGGCCCAGGATCTCCGTGCGGAAGTCCTCACGCCGGTCGGACCAGCGCAGACCGCCGCGCGCGACCTTCCCGAAGCGCAGGTGCACGCCCTCGACGCGCGGCGAGTACACCCAGATCTCGTACTCGGGCCTGGGCGCGGGCAGATCGGGGATCGCCTGCGGGTCCAGCTTCATCGAGACGTAGGTGTGCGGGCCGCCCGCGCTGTCCTTCTGGAAGTAGTTCGTGCGCAGCGTCGCCTTGATGACCGTGAGGAACGAGCGCAGGATGCGGTCCTCGTCCAGGCTGGCCACCAGATCCAGGGCGCCGTCCAGTTCCTCCTGGATGCCGTCGGTCAGCTCGTGCCCGGCGCCCGCGCGGCGCGGCGACATGCGCGCCTCGAAGAGGCTCACCAGCAGCCGCGTGGTGTGCACGTTGTGCCGGAGGGTGTCCTCCATGTACGTCTGGCTGTACGTGGCGCCCGCCTGCCGCAGGTACTTCGCGTAGGCGCGCAGCACCATCGCCTGCCGCCACGTCAGCCCGGCGGACAGGACGAGGGAGTTGAGGCCGTCGTTCTCGGCCTGGCCCGTCCACACCGCGGCGAAGGTCTCCTGGAAGCGCTCGCGCGCGTCCTCGCCGAGGTCGTGCGCCGTGGTCTTCGCGGGCGCCACGGGCAGCCGCAGCCCGAAGTCGTAGATCCACGCCTTGCTGCGGTCGGAGCAGCGCAGCTCGTAGGGGCGCTCGTCGACGACCTCGACGCCCATGGACTGGAGGATGGGGAGGATCGAGGAGAGCGAGACGGGGCGGCCCGTGCGGTAGATCTTGAAGCGGCGCTCTCCGGCGGCGGCGCCGACCGGCTCGTACAGGCTCAGCGAGAAGTCGGACCCCTCACCGTCGTCACCCCCGTCGTGGCCCTCGCCGTCGCCCTTCTTGCCCAGCCGCTCGATGTGCTGGAGGTCGGCGACCGCTGCGCGCGGCGGGAAGTCCGCCTTGTAGCCCTCGGGGAAGGCGGTGGCGCCGTAGCGGTGGCTCAGCTCGGCCGCCTGCTCCTCGCCGAACTCGGCGACCAGCGCCTCCGCGAAACCGTCCGCCCAGGAGCGGGCCGCCTCGGCGAGACGGGCCTCGATCCGCTCGGTGTCGGCGTCCGTCAGCTCGGGCAGCCGCGCGCCCGCGGGCACCCGGATGACGAAGTGCAGCCGGGAGAGCACCGATTCGGTGTTCCACGCCGTGTAGTCGACGCTGGAGCCGCCCAGTTCTTCGGCGAGGATCTCCGTCAGCCGCAGCCGGACCGCCGTGGTGTAGCGGTCGCGGGGGAGGTAGACCAGCGCGGAGTAGTACCGCCCGTACTCGTCGCGCCGCAGGTACAGCCGCAGCTTGCGGCGCTCCTGGAGGTAGAGGACGGAGGTGACGATGGACCGCAACTGGTCGACGGGGGTCTGGAACAGCTCGTCGCGCGGGTACGTCTCCAGGATCTGGAGCAGATCGCGGCCCGCGTGGCTGTCAGGGGTGAAGCCCGCCGAGGCGAGCACCTCCTCCACCTTGCGGCGGATGACGGGCACGCGGCGGACGGACTCGGTGTACGCGGCCGACGAGAAGAGCCCCAGGAAGCGGCGCTCCCCGACGACGTTGCCCTCGGCGTCGAACTTCTTCACGCCGACGTAGTCGAGGTACGAGGAACGGTGCACCGTGGAGCGGCTGTTGGCCTTCGTCAGCACCAGGAGCCGGTGCTCGCGGGCCTTGGCGCGCGCGTCGGCAGGCAGCCGGTTGAAGGACGGCGAGACCGGGTGGCCCTCGGCGTCGGTGTCGGTGTGGTGCGGGTCGGAGCGCAGCACGCCCAGGCCCGTGCCGGGGACGGGCGCGAGGGCCAGCTCCTCGTCGCTGGGCTCCTTGGACAGCTCGTACTCGCGGTAGCCCAGGAAGGTGAAGTGGTCGTCGGCGAGCCAGCGCAGCAGCTCGCGGGCCTCCTCTGCCTCCTGGTCGGGCAGGTCGGCGGGGAGGGGCTCGTCCGTCAGCTCGTCGGCGATGCGGGTGGCGGCGCCGCGCATCTTCTGCCAGTCCTCGACGGCCTCCCGCACGTCCGAGAGGATGCGCAGGAGATCGGAGTTGATCTGCTTCAGATCGTCCCTGTCGGTCTCCCTGTCGATCTCGACATGGATCCACGACTCGGTGACCGCGTCGTGCGGCAGCTCCTTACGGGTGCGCGCGCCGGCGGGCTCGTACGGGTCCAGCCCGGCGTCCAGCACCTCCAGCAGCTTGCCCGTCACATCGCGGCGGACGACGACCTGCGGGTGGATGACGGCGTGGATGCCGCGGCCCTTGTGGGACAGGTCGTTGGTGACCGAGTCGACCAGGAAGGGCATGTCGTCGGTGACGATCTCGACGACGGTGTGCGTGCAGGTCCAGCCGTTCTCGTCGACGGTCGGCGTGTAGACCCGCACATTGGCCGTCCCCTGGGGACGCTCCTGGGCGAGCCGGTAGTGCGCGAGCGCCGCTCCGAGAATGTCGACCGGATCGCGGTCCGCGAGGTCCTCGGGCGCGGTGTGGAGGTAGTAGCGCTGGAGAAACGCCTCAAGGGCGCCGTTCTCAAGGCCCTCCACCGGGTGGTTCCCCCCGGCGGGGCTTTGCTCAGCTACCCGAGCGGCCTCCGTCAGCCGCTCGGCCTTTGCTTCATCCAGCTTGGTCTGCATGTCCTCTGGCTCCTGTCGCGCGCCGTTGCGTGACGTCGGGTGTGGCGGAGGCGCGGCGAGGAACGCGAGGCACGCGGGGTGACCGCTCGGGTTCGACGCAGCGCCGCGAGAAACGACCAGCCGCGGCCCGGGCGCTGTGACGCGGTGGGCGCAGGGTGGAGGCGGCGTTGCCTCCGGTGGATATCGGGCTGATCACGTACGTAAGGCTATCGTCCCGCACCGCACCCCCGTCATGGGCCGCAGTTGTACAAAAGCGGAGGCCGGACTTTGACGGAATGGACAGCGACAGCGCTGCCCGGGGACGAACCCGCAGGCAGCGGGCGTGCCGAGGGCGGAGCCGGAGCGGGGCCGCGACGGGATCCGGACGAGGCCTGACCGGGGCCGAGCGGGGCCTGAGCGCGCCCTTGGCAAAACGCCCGCCCGGAGCACGTTGAATACGCGCGGCGCTCCGGATGTGGACACCATGACCGCCAGCATCCTGATCGTGACCGGTGACGCGGCCGAGTCCCTGGAAGTCCTCTCCCCGTATCAACGGCTGCGCGAGGAGGGCTACAACGTTCATGTCGATCCGGGCCAGTACTCCGCTCTGGTGATCCCGGGCGGCCGTGCGCCCGAATATCTGCGCGACGACGCCGAGCTGCGCAAGATCCTCAAGGCGTTCTTCGACGCCGACAAGCCCGTCGCGCAGATCTGCCACGGCCCGCTGCTGACCGCCTCCGTCGGCGGTCTCCGGGGCCGCCGCGTCACGGCCTACCCGGCGCTGGAGCAGGACATGGAGGCCGCGGGCACCACCTTCCAGGACTCCGAGGCCATGGTGGACGGCACCCTCGTCTCCTCCCGCGCCTGGCCGGACCACTCCGGGTGGATGCGGGAGTTCCTGACGGTGCCGCGGGCGAAGGCACCGGTCTCGTAGCGGGGCGGTCATGCGGCGAGGGCACGGCTGGCGGGGGTGCGGCGACTCGCGGCAGGCCGGGCCCGTGAGGGCGCCGCCCGTTCCACGAGGGGGCCGCTCAGGCGCGGGCTCAGGAGCCGCCTCAGGCGCGGGCGAGGCGCTCGGCCTCATCGACGGCCTCCACGAGGGTGTCCACGACGGGCACACCCGCCTCCTCCAGGCTGGCCCTGCTGTGCGAACCGCCGGTGTAGAGCACGGCGTGAGCACCTACGTGGGCCGCGGCAAGCGCGTCGTCGAGCGCGTCCCCGATCACCACGGTGCGGGACGCCTCGACGCCGCCGCCGAGCGACGTCAGCAGGGTGAGGTGCCGCTCCATCTGGGCCGCCTTGCCGCCGCCCGAAGGGCCCGTCGCGCCGTCGACGCGCAGGAAGTGCCGCTCGATGCCGTGCGTACGCAGCAGGGGCAGCAGTCTGTCGTGCGGCGCGAGGGAGCACAGCGACTGGGTGCGCCCCGCCTCGCCTCCCCCGGCGAGCAGTTCCATGGCGCCCTCGGCCAGCACGGCGTCGTGGACGCGCTGCCAGTAGTGGCGGTGGAAGGTCTCGTCCATCACCGCCCACTCCTCCTCGGTGGGCAGCCGTCCCATCAGCCGCTCGTAGAAGCGCGGCACGGGCACGCAGTACAGCTCCCGGTAGCGCTCCAGCGTGATGGGCGCCATGCCCAGCTCTTCGAAGGCGGCGTTGGTGGCGTCGATCACGGCGTGGATGTCGTGCAGCAGCGTGCCGTTCCAGTCCCACACGATGTGCGCCGCGTGCCCCTCGTGCCCCGGACGTCTTTTCAGGTTCCCCGTTCCCATGTCTCCCGACCGTACGCGCCGGGTCCGACAATCCGGTACCGGATTCCTCCCGCCCCGCCCGTCAGCCCCGCCCCACGGGTCCGCCCCACGGGGCTCGACAGAGTCAGGGCAGCCCAGCTCAGGGGCCCGGTTCAGGGGCCGTTCAGCCGAGCAGGTTCGGGATCTCCTGTGTGGCGTACCACAGCAGCTCGTGGTCCTCCGCGCCGTCGACGGTGAAACGCGCGTCCTCGTCGCCACGCGCGGCCGCGTCCAGCGCGTCCACGGCCGCCGCCACGTCGGCCTCCGCGTCGGCCGCGTCGAGATGCACCGCGGCGGCCTTCGCGAGCCGTACCGTCTCCGCGACCCGTACCTCGCCCAGCCCGGCCGGGTCCCCCGAGCCTCCGGCGGCGGCGCCGTCGCCCGGCGCGGGGCTGACGGCGGCGTCCGGTACGTCGGCGGCCACGACCACCCGGCGCCGTGCCGCTCCGGGGTCGGCCGCCAGGAGCCGCAGCGAAGCCTGGGCCGCGCGGCCGAGCGCGGCGTACTCCAGCTCCTCGATGTCGTCGGAGAGGTACCACTCGCGCAGCCCGGGCGTGACCGCGTACGCGACCAGCGCGTCCTGCTCCGGCGACGGCCCCGGCCCCGGCCCCGGCCCCAGCTCACCCGCCTTGTGCGCCTCTTCGAGAGCGGAAAGAGTCAGGGGGACATAGACACGCATGGCTGCCGCTTTCGTGTATCGCCGGACCGTATGCACCGCCAGGATACGGTCCGCACGTCCGCGCGCACCCGTACGGGCGTGCCGCGAAGCCGCAGGTGACCGGGGTGCGGCGTCAGCCCGCGTCCGCCCGTGGGTCCTGATAGGTGAACCTCTCCCGGCCCGGCGCGGCCGGGTACGGGCGCGTTGCGGCCCCGTGAGCGGTCCCGCTACAACCGACACCGAAGCTACCGCCGGGTATCCGCAACCGCGGCCCTGCCCGTGCCCGCCACGCATCGGGGGTCCCCATGAACAGCGCGTCCCAGCCGTCCAAGCCATCCGCCGCCCGCCCCGTCCCCGCCACCGCGTCGGCACCGCTGCCCTCGGCGCCATCGCCGTCGCCGTCCGCGCGCCGCCGCCAGGGCCCGCCAGGGCGGCGGGACCAGCGGGGGCCCGGGCGCGCCCCGCAGCGCCGCCGCACGGGCGCGCGGCCCGCCGACTCCGCGCTGCGGGCCGCCGCACAGCACGGCCGCGCCCAGCAGCCGCACCACTGGTTCGCGCAGCGGCTGCTGCTCGTCCTCAGCGGACAGCGCCCCGTCCACACGCTGCTCGGGCACGTCCAGGGCCCGGTCTTCGAGGAGCTGGCGCGGCTCGCCCCGCGGGCGCCGCTCAGGCCGCGCGGCGTCGGTTCCGGTGCCCCCGTGGTGGCGGAGGTGGACAGGCAGCAGCCGCGTGCGGGGGTGATCGAGGCGTTCGCGCGGATCACGTCGGGCGGGCGCCTTCGTGCGCTGGCGTTCCGGCTGGAGGCGGACGAGGACGGCGACGGCGACGGGCCGCGCTGGCGCTGTGCCGCGCTCGCGCTCGACGGCCTCGACGGCGCCCCCTCACGAAGCCCCGGCGGCACGGGCCCCGGCCCCCACGCGGGCCCGGCCCGTACGAGCCGCACCGCACCACCCCCGCCCCGGAGGCGCCCCCTCCCCACCCCGGCACACACCTGACACACCGCCCGCGCCCGCACCCCGCGAAGCGGCCCCGCACACGACCTGGCCCCGGCGCCCCCTCACGGGGATGCCGGGGCCGGGTCAGGAACGTCGTCAGGCGGCGGGGGCGGGCGGCGGACGGCCGTCACCTCACCGTCTCACCGTCACTTCTTGCGGCGCTTGCCCTTCTGCGCCTTGCGCCGCTCCGCGCGGGTCATGCCGTCCGCCTCGGAGCGGACCGGGGTGCCGGGGGTCTCCATCTCGCCCTCGACGACACCGCCCTCGGCGGTCGGCGCGGAGAAGTGCAGGCGGTCGGGGCGCTGCGGCGCGTCGAGGCCCTTGGCGCGGATCGCGGGGGTCCCGGACCCGCCGGAGCCGCCGGACCCGGCCGTGGCGGGAACCGCGTCCTGCGGCTCCTTCTCCAGCGACGCCTTCGCCTCCTCGGGCTTCTTGTCCTCGACGGGAACCTCTTCGACCTGCTGCTCGACCTGGACCTCCAGGTTGAACAGATAGCCGACCGACTCCTCCTTGATGCCGTCCATCATGGCCTGGAACATGTCGTAGCCCTCCCGCTGGTACTCGACCAGCGGGTCCTTCTGGGCCATCGCGCGCAGGCCGATGCCCTCCTGGAGATAGTCCATCTCGTAGAGGTGCTCACGCCACTTGCGGTCGAGCACGGACAGGACCACGCGCCGCTCCAGCTCGCGCATGATCTCGGAGCCCAGCTCTTCCTCGCGGGCGTCGTACTGCTGGTGGATGTCGTCCTTGATGGACTCGACGATGAAGTCCGCCGTGATGCCCTCGCGGTCGCCCGCGGCCTCCTCCAGCTCCTCCACCGTGACCTTCACCGGGTAGAGCTGCTTGAACGCGCCCCACAGCCGGTCCAGGTCCCACTCCTCGGCGAAGCCCTCGACGGTCTCCGCCTGGACGTACGCCTCGATGGTGTCGTCCATGAAGTGGCGCACCTGCTCGTGCAGGTCCTCGCCCTCCAGGACGCGGCGGCGCTCGCCGTAGATGACCTCGCGCTGACGGTTGAGGACCTCGTCGTACTTGAGGACGTTCTTGCGGATCTCGAAGTTCTGCTGCTCGACCTGCGACTGCGCGGAGGCGATGGCGCGGGTGACCATCTTGTTCTCGATCGGGACGTCGTCGGGGACGTTCGCCATCGACATCACGCGCTCGACCATCTGGGCCTTGAACAGCCGCATCAGGTCATCGCCCAGCGAGAGGTAGAAGCGGGACTCGCCCGGGTCTCCCTGACGCCCTGAACGGCCGCGGAGCTGGTTGTCGATACGGCGCGACTCGTGCCGCTCGGTGCCGAGCACATAGAGCCCGCCGAGGTCCTTGACCTCCTTGAACTCCGTCTCGACCGCCTTCTCCGCCTTCTCCATCGCGGCGGGCAGCGCCGCAGCCCACGCCTCGGCGTCCTCCACGGGATCGAGGCCCTGGGCGCGCAGTTCCTTCTCCGCGATGTCGTCGGCGTTGCCGCCGAGCTTGATGTCCGTACCGCGGCCCGCCATGTTCGTGGCGACGGTGACCGAGCCCTTGCGGCCCGCCTCGGCGACGATCACGGCCTCGCGCTCGTGGTTCTTCGCGTTCAGGACCTCGTGGCGCACGCCGCGCTTGTTGAGCTGCTTGGAGAGGTACTCGGACTTCTCGACCGAGGTGGTGCCGACCAGCACCGGCTGGCCCTTCTCGTACTTCTCCGCGATGTCGTCGACGACCGCGTCGAACTTCGAGACCTCGGTGCGGTAGATCAGGTCCGCCTGGTCCAGCCGCGCGAGGGGGCGGTGCGTGGGGATCGGGACGACGCCCAGCTTGTAGATCTGGTGGAACTCGGCCGCCTCGGTCATGGCCGTACCGGTCATGCCGGAGAGCTTGTCGTAGAGCCGGAAGAAGTTCTGGAGGGTGATCGTGGCGAGCGTCTGGTTCTCGTCCTTGATGTCCACCCCCTCCTTCGCCTCGATGGCCTGGTGCATGCCCTCGTTGTAGCGGCGGCCCGCGAGGATACGGCCGGTGTGCTCATCGACGATCATGACTTCGCCGTCCATGACGACGTAGTCCTTGTCGTTCTTGTACAGCTCCTTGGCCTTGATCGCGTTGTTGAGATAGCCGACGAGGGGCGTGTTCACCGACTCGTAGAGGTTGTCGATGCCCAGCCAGTCCTCGACCTTGGCGACACCGGCCTCGTGGATGGCGACGGTGCGCTTCTTCTCGTCGATCTCGTAGTCACCGGTCTCGGGCTTCTGCGTGCGCGGATCGCCCGCCTCGCCCTTCTCCAGCCGCTTCACGAGCTTGGCGAAGTCGCTGTACCACTTGGTGGCCTGGTCGGCCGGACCGGAGATGATCAGCGGCGTACGCGCCTCGTCGATGAGGATGGAGTCCACCTCGTCGACGATCGCGAAGTTGTGGCCACGCTGGACCAGCTCGTCCTTCGACCACGCCATGTTGTCGCGGAGGTAGTCAAAGCCGAACTCGTTGTTCGTGCCATAGGTGATGTCGCAGTTGTACTGCTCACGGCGCTGCTGGGGCGTCATGTTCGCGACGATGCAGCCGACGGTCAGGCCGAGGAACTGGTGCACGCGGCCCATCCACTCGGAGTCGCGCTGCGCCAGGTAGTCGTTGACGGTGATGATGTGCACACCGTCACCGGAGATCGCGTTCAGGTAGGCGGGCAGCGTGCCGACGAGGGTCTTGCCCTCACCGGTCTTCATCTCCGCCACGTAGCCGAGGTGGAGGGCCGCGCCCCCCATGACCTGCACGTTGTAGTGGCGCTGCCCGAGCACACGCTTGGCAGCCTCGCGAACCGTCGCGAACGCTTCCGGCATCAGGTCGTCGAGGCTCTCGCCGTCGGCGTACCTCTCCCTGTACTCGTCCGTGAGAGCCCGGAGCTCGGCGTCCGACAGGTCCACGAAGTCCTCTTCGATGGAATTCACCTGCCGCGCGACGCGGTCCAGCTTGCGCAGGATCTTCCCTTCACCTGCGCGCATGAGCTTGCCGAAGACGGACACTTAGGGTGGCTCCTTGCCGGTCGGGCCTGGCACGGTCAGTGCGCGGGCACGGCGATACGGTCCCCGCCGCACCGGCCATCGTATGCGAGGGGCGACGGCCCCTGTACCCCTAACGTGCCGGAGTCCCGGAAGGTGCCGGGAGACGCGGGACGCGCTGGCAGGGGCGGCGCACAATCGGAGAATGGAACCGATCACCCTCAGCACCGAGCGCCTGCTGCTGCGTCCCCTCGACGAGCGCGATGTGGAAGCGGTACGGGCGGCCTGCCAGGACCCCGAGATACCCCGCTGGATCCCGGTGCCCGTGCCGTACGAGCGCGAGCACGCCGAGGAATTCGTGCTCGGCGTCAGCCCTGACGGATGGCAGTCGGACACCATGTACAACTTCGGCGTCTTCACCAGGGACGGCGCCTTCGTCGGTTCCATGGGCCTGGTGCGGCTCGGTCTGCTGCGCACTCCCGACCGTCAGGCCGAGCTGGGCTTCTGGACCGCGAAAGAGCAGCGCGGCAAGGGCTACACCGTGGAGGCGGCCCGCGCGGTGATCGACTGGGCCTTCGCGGGGCTGGGCGTGGAGCGGCTCGAATGGGTCGCGCAGGTGGGGAACGAGGGGTCCCTGGCGGTGGCGCTGCGGCTGGGCTTCGTGCTGGAGGGGGTGCAGCGGGCGCGCATAGCGCACCGGGGTACGCGCAGGGACGCGCGCGTCGCCGCGCTCCTGCCCACGGACTGGGGGCGCCCGCTGCGGACGCCCTACCTCCCGGCGGCGAGGGCGGGGTCGGCGACGGGGTGACGGCGCCGACGCTGCCGGGGCGGCCGACGCTGCCGGGGCGGAGGGGTGGCCGGGGCGGAGGGGTGGCCGGGGCGGAGGGGCGACGGTGACCGGGTCCAAGTGGATTGTCGGTGGCGGCACTTATGGTGAGCCGCATGACGAGCAGCGAGACGTCGAGCGCGACGAGCACCCCGGTTGCCAGGATCTCCCTCTCCGCCGATGAGGCCCGTCGGATCGCGCTGCGCGCGCAGGGCTTCCTGGGGGCGCCGGACCGCCGTGCGGGAGTGCGCGGCGTGCTGCGTGCCCTCGGCGCCGTGCAACTGGACACGATCTCGGTGCTGGCCCGCTCGCACGAGCTGGTGCCGTACGCCCGTCTCGGCGCCGTCGGCAGGGACACGGTGGAGTCCGCTTACTGGTCGGGGGGCCACAGCTTCGAGTACTGGTCGCACGCGGCCTGCATCCTCCCCGTCGAGGAGTGGCCGCACTTCGCCTTCCGGCGCCGGGCCTTCCTCGCGCGGGGGCACCGCTGGCACCGGATGGAGGACCGCGAGGGCTCCACGGCGCTCGTTCGCGACCGGCTGAAGGCCGAGGGCCCGCTGACCACCGCCGAGCTGGGCGGGGGACGCAACGGCGGGGAGTGGTGGGACTGGTCCGAGACCAAGATCGCGGTGGAGTGGCTGCTCGACACCGGTGAGGTCGTGTGCACGGAGCGTCGCGGCTGGAAGCGGGTCTACGACCTGGCGGAGCGCGCCATCCCGGACGCGCTCCTGCACGACGACATCGACGACCGCGAGTGCGTCCGCCGCCTCGTCACACAGGCAGGCGCCGCCATGGGCGTGGCGACCCGCGCCGATCTCGCCGACTACCACCGGCTGAAGGCCGAGCAGGTGGACGAGGTCCTGCCGGACACGGGTCTTGTGCCGGTCGACGTGGAGGGGTGGGGCAAGGACAAGGGCGGGACCGCCGCGGCCTGGGCGGACCCGGCAGCGCTGGAGTCGGTGCCCCGCGGACGGCACCGTACGACGCTGCTGTCCCCCTTCGACTCCCTCATCTGGGACCGGCCGCGCACCCAGCGCATCTTCGGCTTCACCCACCGGCTGGAGGCGTATGTGCCGCAGCCGAAGCGGGTGCACGGCTATTTCGCGATGCCGCTGCTCACGGGCGGCAAGCTGGCGGGACGCGTGGACCCTGGGCGCGAGGGCGCTGCGCTGGTGGCGCGGCAGGTGTCGATGGCGGGGCCCAAGGCGGTCGCACCGATGGCCCAGGCCCTGTGGGAGGCGGCGGAGTGGGTGGGGTGCGAGGAGGTGCGCGTCGACCGGTGCGACGATCCGGTCCTCCGCGCTGAGCTGCTCTCGGCGCTGGCCGCCTCCGCGTAACCGGCCCGCCCGGCCCCGGTCCGGCCCGGCGCTCGGTCACCGTCGCCCGGGGGCTCCGGCCGCCGGGCTCAGCGGATTTCGAGGATCTTCTCCCGCATCGCGTAGACGACAGCCTCCATGCGGGAGTGGAGCTGGAGCTTCTCCAGGATGTTGCGCACGTGGTTCTTGACGGTGTTCTCGCTGATGAACAGCTCTTTGGCGATGTCCCGGTTGTTCATCCCGGTGGCCACCAGCTTGAGGACCTCCAGCTCGCGGTCCGTCAGCTTGGGCGCTGGCACCAGCTTGCTCTCGTCGGTGCGCTGGATCATCGACTTGAACTCGGTGAGCAGCTTCGCCGCCATCGACGGGCTGATCTGGGACTGGCCGTCCGCCACGGCTCTGATCGCCGCGGACACCTCGTCGGTGGAGATCTCCTTGAGGAGATAACCGGTCGCCCCGGCCTTGATCGCGTCGTAGAGATCGGCCTCCTCGTCGCTGATCGTCAACATGATGATCTTCGCGCTGGGGGCCACCTCCTTGATCGAGGTGCACGCCTCGATGCCGCCGCGCCTGGGCATCCGCACGTCCATCAGCACGATGTCGGGCAACAGATCGGCGGCCTTGTCCACGGCCTCGGCTCCGTCCCCCGCCTCGCCGATGACCTGGATGTCCTCCTCCTGGGCGAGAACGATCTCCAGCCCGCGACGGAAAAGCTCATGATCGTCCACGACCAGGACGCGAATGGGCTCCTTGCGCAGTTCCCTCGCGCGCAGATCCTCGTCCGACGGGCCCGAGTGTGCGTGGGGCATGGGCATCGCTGGCCCGAAGCTGTCCACCATGGTTCCTCCCCCTGCAAGGCTATGCCGCACCAACCCCATTGCGCACAGAGCGGGTTGGCGTGTGGGGACATAATTCCATGCCCGCGCCCCCAACTGGGCTCTCGACCCGGCCGGGGGCGCCGCTCACTCAGGTGTGGGGCAGTTGGGGACGGTCAGCCGCCAAGAGCGCCACCGGCGCCCGGAGGTGGCTCTTCGACGAAGGGATCGGGCTCCAGGTGGATCACCCCGTAGTCGTAGCCGTGCCGCCGGTAGACGACACTCGGCTGCTTGGTCTCGGCGTCAACGAACAAATAGAAGTCGTGCCCGACCAGCTCCATCTCGTAAAGCGCCTGGTCAAGCGTCATCGGGGCGGCGGCGTGCGTCTTCTCGCGGACCACCAGCGGGCCCTCTCCCTGCACGTCCAGCGGTCCGACCTTGGTGATCACGGCCTGACCGCCGCCCTCGGGCGCGGCGGACACCGCCGCGTCGAGCTGACCATTGAGTTCCGCCGCAAGGGGCGCGGTCGCCTCCGCCACACTCATCGGTGCTCGGTTCCCCTTGCGCTTGACGCAGCGCTTGTCGTGCTGCTTCCGCAGCCGCGCTTCCAGCTTCCCGGTCGCCAGGTCCAGCGCCGCGTAGGGGTCGGAGGCCGCTGCCTCCGCACGAATGACCGGCCCTCGGCTTCGCAGGGTGATCTCCACCCTGTCGGAACGGTCGGCCTGCCGGGGATTGTGCTCCTTCGACACCTCGACATCCAGGCTGATCACCTTTCCGTCGAGCTTCTGGATTTTCTCCAGCTTCTCGGCCACGTGCTTGCGGAACCGGTCGGGCACCTCGGTCTTACGGCCCTTGACGACGATGTCCACGCAGAACTCCGTTCCCGGACGGCCCACGCCTCGACGCGCGGAGCGCATCCTTTGTGCACTGACACCAGAGGTCGGCTTCCTGCCGCTTGACCTCCGGAAAACGTCGGCTTGCGACTGTCACCTCCTTCTCCCCCGAAGGGAAGATCGTCACCCCAATCCGAACGTACCTCCACTGGGGGATGGTCGGCACCCCCTACTGGCACGTACCTCCGTTCAGGGACTTTTTGGCATCTATTACCTGCAACGATGCCGGGTCTCTGCTAGTTCCGTACCGCATTCCCAGCCACCTCCCGCACCATGCGTACCGGCTCACGGACGCCACGCGACCACCGCGGCTCCGGCCACACCTCCAGCCTCCACCGATATCGCCCTGGCCGCCTCCACAAGGGAGGCTCCCGTCGTCATCAGGTCGTCCACCAGCACCGTTTCCCCCTCCTCAAGGAATCTCGCACTGCCGGGCGCGGACTCCAGCGCGCCGTTAAGATTCGCCAGCCGCTGCTCGGCCGTCAGCCTCGCCTGGTCCGCGACCGCGCGCCGCTGCCGCAGCACCGTCAGCACCCGCGCGGGCACTCCGCTCCGCCGCAGCTCCCGTGCCGCGATCACCGCCATCCGCCGCACCGGATCGTGCCCGCGCCCCGCGACGGCGCGGCGCGCCGAGGGAACGGGCACGAGACTGACCGGTCCGCGGGGGACGTGTGGCGTGGCCGGGGGTGTGGCCCCGGCCCCGGCGACCGCCATACGCACCGCTCCGGCCAGCACGGCCCCGAGCGGCGCGGCCAGCCGCAGCGCCCCACGTTCCTTGTGAGCGAGCAGCACGGCCCGTGCCTCATCGGCGTACGGCACAGCTCCGTAGACCGCGGGCAATCCTGACGGCACCTGCGACGGCCACACCCGTCGCGGCACCGCGCATGTCAGCGCGCTGCTGCACTCCCGGCAAAGCTGGCCCCGTGCCCGCGGCGATCCGCAACCTGCGCAGTCCGCGGGCAGCACCAGCCCGGTGAGTTCCTGCTGGAGTTCCTGCCACAACTCCCGCATGACCACCACTGTGTCAGCGTTGCTCGCCCGCCACCACCCCTGTGGATAACTCAGGGACGGGAGGGGGAGCGGAGGCAAAACCGCAGGTAGACGGAGCGTCGACGGGACCAGCGGCGGGACGTGGAAGTGGTGGCCTATCCGGGAGTGGGCGGTGCCTATCCCGGGTAGACCGGTTCCGACCCGCTGCCCGTCAGTGTCTTCCAGTTGGCGTCGGGAGGCAGCCGCACGATGCCGTCCTCCGAGTCGGCGAGCAGCGGCTTGTCCTCGTCCTCCGAGGCGGCCACGCCCGTCACGTCGTTGATGCCGGGCAGCGTCGGCTGGTTGGAGACCGAGCCGTCCGTCTCCATGTACTGGAGCTGCTGCACGCTTCCCGACTCACGCCCCACGACCACGAGCCGGCTGCCGCCCGCCCAGGAAGCGGCGACGACGTCCTCCATCTGCGGGGCGACGGGGCGCAGTTCGGCGACGGTCACCTCGGGCTTCTCGACCGTTCCCGAGCGCTCGACACGGCCCAGCTGGAGCGTCCTGCGTCCGTTCGGCTCCTGGATCCGCAGGGCTATCCGCACGCCGTCGGACGCGATGCGCAGGGACTCGATCCGCTGCCCCTTGCGCAGGCCGGGGACCGTGACCTCCTCGGGCGTCTCCGTACCGCCGCGCAGCCGCAGCAGCCGGGGGCTGTCCGGATCGCGGTCGGCCACCCACAGATCCCCGAGGCCGTCCCAGCTGGGCGCCGTGAGCCTGTCCTCCTCGCTCTTCGCCTTGCTCGTCAGCACGGGTTCGCCCAGGTCACTGCCCTGGGCCAGCGAGGCGACGTACAGCGAGCGCCGCCCGCGCGTGACGGCCGCGCCCTCGCGCTCGGAGCGGCTGACGGCGACGGAGCCCATCTCGACCTTGCCCTGGCCGAGGGCGCCCTCGACGGGCTTGGGCTTCTCGCTGTTCCCGGCGAACGCGGCGACACGGTGCTTGTCGTCGATGAAGTACTGGCGTGCCGCACGCCCGTTGAGCCTGCCCGGCTCGTAGATCTCGGCCTGCTCGCGCGTCTGCTCGCAGAGCCCCTCGCCGTCGGGCCCCGCCAGCTCGACCTTGCTGACCTTCGCCGACGCCTGGCCCTGGACGGTATGGAGCACCTGGGCCGCCATTCGGGAGCACTGCGCGCGGTCGGCGCGCGCCCCCCGCGCGTTGAGGTGTACGGACAGTGCGCCGGAGTCGTCCAGGGACAGGTGCTGACCGCGCGCCAGCTTCGCGCCCCTGGGGAAGGAGGACGTGACCACCGGGTCGATCCAGTCGGTCGGCCCCGCCAGCAGGGCGGCGACCGTCTCGGTCACCGGATCGATCCTGCGCCGCAGATAGATGGAGTCCGCGACCAGCACGTCCTTGCCTCCGGCCACCGACTCGGAGTCGGGGCCCAGGAGGGCGTAGTAGTACGTGTTGATGGGGCGGTAGATGCGCTGGAAGTCGGACTCGCCGAGAACCAGCCCGCTCGGCATGCGGTCGATCCGCCACTCCCCCTTGACCTTGGAGAGGTGGAAGCCCTTGGTGTAGTCGCCCTTGTCCGGTGAGTACGCGTGCTTGCCGTCGACGACTGCCATGCGGGAACCGGACACCTCGACGGTGTAGCCCCGCTCTCCGGTCGTGCGGTGCGCCCTGCCGGGGCTCGGCCCGTCCGAGAGCACGGTCGTACGGGCGAACGGGTCCCAGCTACGCGCCAGGCCCTTGGTCAGGTACTCCTTGGCCGTGGTGAACGTGGCCTCGTCGCTCGTCGTCGCCTCCAGGAAGCCGCGCACGATCTGCTGCGGCTCCTCGCCC
The DNA here is from genome assembly GCF_053611545.1 of Streptomyces sp. NPDC054796. Taxonomy (NCBI): domain Bacteria; kingdom Bacillati; phylum Actinomycetota; class Actinomycetes; order Kitasatosporales; family Streptomycetaceae; genus Streptomyces; species Streptomyces sp. NPDC054796. The sequence goes on from NZ_JBSHAO010000032.1 coordinate 92,847, forward strand.
TTCTGCGGGCTGACGCCGAAGACGCGGACCTGCGAATCGGGTTCGGCCCGGTGGGAGGAGTCCACCCGGTCGACCTTGCCCTCGTCCGGCATCGACGCACATCCGGACAGCAGCACGGCACAGGCCACCAGGAGCACGCCGACGGCGCGCGAGCGGGGGCGGGTGGCAGACGGGCGACCGGGACCGCTGGGACCACTGGGACCACTAGGACCGCTGGGGTGACCGTGTCGGTGCTCAGCGCTCATCCCTGCCCTCCTCTCGCGTGTCCCCGCGCGTCGTGGCGCGCGTTCCCGGCCCGTTCCGCTTCCCGTTACCGCTGTCGCCGTCTCCACCGCCGTCGCCGGTGCCCGTGGTGTCTCCGGCGTCTCTGCCGTTCCGCGCCTCTCTGGCCTCTCTGGCGCCGACGAGGGCCGACGGCTCGGCCGGAGCCGACGATCTCGGCGCCCGCTGCGGTTCCGTCCGGCCGGGCGGCAGCGCGGGCAGGGGCGCGGGCGCCGGCGGGTTCGCGGAGGGGTTCGCGTCGTCGCTCATGCGGGTCTGCGGGGGGACGCCGCTGTCCAGGCCCCGCTTGCGGCGCGAGTCGGCCGGTTCCAGCGGTATCGGGGAGCCGCGCAGCGTGTCTCCGGCCGCACACGGCAGCGTCAGCCGGAACTGGGAGCCGCCGCCCGGCTCGCCCCACGCCTGGAGCCAGCCGCCGTGCAGCCGTGCGTCCTCGACGGCGATGGAGAGGCCGAGCCCCGTGCCCCCGGTCGTACGGGCGCGGGCCGGGTCGGCGCGCCAGAAACGGTTGAAGACGCGGTTGACCTCGTTCCGCTTGAGCCCGACCCCGTAGTCGCGGACCGCGACCGCGACCGCGCCGCCCCCGGAGGCCAGGCGGATCACCACGTCGCGGCCCTCGCCGTGCTCGATCGCGTTGTCCACGAGGTTGCGCAGCACACGTCCGATGCGGCGGCCGTCGGCCTCCGCGATCACGGGACGCTCGTCGCCCCGCACCAGAATCCGGCTGCCCTTGCGCTCGGCCAGCGGCTCGCATCCCTCGACGACGAGGCTGACGACATTGCGCAGGTCGATCGGATCGGCCTCCAGATTGGCCGCTCCCGCGTCAAAACGGCTGATCTCCAGCAGATCGGCGAGCAGCGATTCGAACCGGTCCAGTTGGCCGAGCAGCAGCTCGGCCGAGCGCGCGGTCGCCTGATCGAAGTCCTCCCGCGCCTCGTGGATCACGTCGGCCGCCATACGTACCGTCGTCAGCGGCGTACGCAGCTCGTGCGAGACGTCCGAGACGAAGCGCCGCTGCATCCGGGACAGCGCTTCCAACTGCTGGATCTTCACCTGGAGGTTCTGCGCCATCTTGTTGAAGGACTCGCCGAGGCGCGCGATGTCGTCCTCGCCCGTGACCTTCATCCGCTCCTGGAGCCTGCCAGCGGCCAGCCGCTCCGAGATCCCGGCGGCCATCCGTACGGGCGTGACGACCTGCCGCACCACGAGCCACGCGATGGCTCCGAGCAGGACGACGACGAAGACCCCCGCGGTCGCCAGCGTGCCCTTGACCAGGCTGAGGGACTCCTCCTCCTGGCTGAACGGGAAGACGTAGTAGAGCTGGTACGGATTGCCGCTGGCGTCGTTGAGGCGCTTGCCGACGATGAGCGCGGCATCGCTGTCGCCGTTGATGCGGTAGACCTTCGCGTAGCGCTGGTGCGTGCCCGGCTGCTCGTCGAGGGCCTTGCGCAGGTCGGCGGGGACGCTCTCCTCGGGGCGGATGTCACCGGAGGAGCGGGGCCCCCTGGTGCTCGTGCTTCCGGTGCCCAGGAAGGGCGCTTCGTTGTTGTCGGAGCCGAGCGCCACGACCGAGTAGACGCCCTGGCCACCGCTGGCGAGCTGTTCCACCAGGTTGTTCAGCCAGGTGCCGGTGTTCTGCGTACTCCTGCCGCCGCTGGCGCGCGAGCTTCCACCGCCCTCGCCACCGCGGCCGCTCCCCGAGCTGTCGGCCATCTCCTGCGCGGCCGCGAAGCCGCCCGCGGCCTGGCTCTGCGCGGTCTTCTCCTTGGCGTCGAGCAGCCCGTTACGCACCTGGCCGATCACCACGAGCCCCAGAAGCAGCACCACGCCGAGCGACATCAGCAGCGTGGCGGCGACCACCCGCAACTGGATGTTGCGCCGCCACAGCCGCAAGACGGGCAGCAGCGGACGGCGCACCCAGCGGACGAAGATCCGCACCATCGGGTGCGCACGCGGGCCGGTCGCCCCCTCGGGAAGCAGCCCCTCGGAGAAGAGCGCGCCACTGCGCCACAACCGCCCGAATTTAGACATTTCGGACTCGCGGTCCCCGGCTCCGCCCCCACCCGTACGGTGCGGAGCAGAGCCGTTCCGGGACATGTCAGCTAGGCCCGGCCTTGTATCCCACGCCGCGCACGGTCACCACGATCTCCGGCCGCTCCGGATCCTTCTCGACCTTCGAGCGCAACCGCTGCACATGCACGTTCACCAGGCGCGTGTCCGCCGCGTGCCGGTAACCCCACACCTGCTCCAGCAGCACCTCACGGGTGAAGACCTGCCATGGCTTACGGGCCAGCGCCACCAGGAGATCGAACTCCAGAGGCGTCAGCGCGATGGACTGCCCGTTCCGCTTCACCGAGTGCCCGGCGACATCGATCACCAGGTCCCCGATAGCGAGCTGCTCCGGCGCGGGCTCCTCGGACCGCCGCAGCCGTGCCCTGATCCTTGCTACCAGCTCCTTGGGCTTGAACGGCTTCACGATGTAGTCATCCGCACCGGATTCGAGACCGACCACCACGTCGACGGTGTCGCTCTTGGCGGTCAGCATGACCACCGGCACCCCCGACTCGGCCCGGATCAGCCTGCACACCTCGATGCCGTCCCTGCCGGGCAGCATCAGGTCGAGCAGCACAAGGTCCGGCTTGGTCTCGCGGAAAGCGGCAAGCGCCTTGTCACCGTCCGACACGAACGACGGTTCAAAGCCTTCGCCGCGCAGCACGATGCCAAGCATCTCTGCCAGTGCGGTGTCGTCGTCGACGACGAGGACGCGTCCCTTCATGGGTTCATCATCCCATCGCCTGATCGTGACGTTCCCTTTCGTGACGTGGAACACAGCCCACTCACGTTTTCCCTGGTCACCGGTGAGATCACGCCACGCTCCGTAACGATCGCCGTGACCAGCTCAGCCGGGGTGATGTCAAAGGCGGGGTTGTACGCCTGGGCACCCACCGGCGCTATGGGTATCCCGGCGCCGGGCTGCTCCGTCAGGCCCGCGCCCGCCTCTCCCCTCGTGTCGGAGTGGTACGGCGACGCGATCTCCGTCACCTCGAACCCCGGCCGCTGCTCGACCTCGATCTCCGCCCCGCTCTCCGTGGACATGTCCACCGTCGTCACCGGCGCCACCACGATGAACGGCACCCGGTGATGGCGCGCCAGCACCGCCAGCGGGTAGCTGCCCACCTTGTTGGCCACCGACCCGTCCGCCGCGATCCTGTCCGCGCCGATCAGTACGGCGTCCACCTCGCCCGCCGCGAACAGCGACCCCGCCGCGTTGTCTGCCAGCAGGCTGTACGCCATGCCGTCACGTGCCGCCTCGTACGCCGTCAGCCTCGCCCCCTGGAGCAGCGGCCGGGTCTCGTCCACCCAGAGCCGACGCAGCTCGCCCGCCTGGTGCACGGCCCGTACGACCCCGAGGGCCGTCCCCTGGCCGCCGGACACCAGCGCGCCCGTGTTGCAGTGCGTGAGGATCCGCAGCCGACCGCCCGGCAGCAGCTCGTCCAGCAGTTCCCGCCCCAGCTCGGACATCCGCGCACTCGCCTCGGCGTCCTCCCGGTGCACGAGCCGCGCCTCGGTCAGCGCCGCAGCGGCAGCGCTCGCGTCGCCCGTCCCCGCGTCGAGCGCGAGCCGGTACGCCGCCTCCGCCCGGCGCACCCCGTACGCGAGATTGACCGCCGTCGGCCGCGCGTGCGCCAACTGCTCCGCCGCGTCCGCGACATCGAACCCCCGCGCGGCGGCGAGCGCGACGCCGTAAGCACCCGCGATACCCAGCAACGGGGCACCGCGCACAGAGAGGGCACGGATTGCCGCCACCAGAGCGGGTACATCCGTACACACCAGCTCAACTTCCTCGACGGGCAGCCGTGTCTGGTCAAGAAGCACCAGAACCGGCCCCTCCGGACGTTCCTCCCACCGCAACACCGGAACAAACTGATCAGCCATCCGCACAGTCTGCCCCCACCCGCACCATCACCAGAAGGCAAAGGAACGCCCCGGGGCCCGGCCCGGGCAACATCGGGCCGTGGCACGATGGCTGCCAACCAGGCGATGGAGCGACCGACACTCCGAGGTGACCACACGTGAACGACTCTCCGGGCTGGGCCTCGCCCGGATCCTCCCCGGCCGACCGACCCTCCGAAGAAAACGGGTCGGAGGCGTCCGGGAGCACGTCTCCGCAGACTCCCTCGGACCAGCAACCTCGCAACTGGTCGGCACAGCAGCCGCCCCCGGCGCAGGGACAGGGCTGGGGCGCCGCTCCACCTCCGCCACCGCCTGGGCAGCCCGGCTGGGGCAACTGGAACGCCACCTGGCACCAGGCCCCCGCTGCCAAGCCCGGCGTCATCCCGCTGCGCCCCCTCGGCGTGGGCGAGATCCTCGACGGCGCGGTCACCACCATGCGCGCCCACTGGCGCACCGTGCTGGGGATCTCCCTCGCGGTCGCCATCGTCACCCAGGTCGTGGCCACCGTCGTCAGCGGACTCTGGCTCCAGGGCTCCAGCGACCTGGAAGCGCTGGCGAACGACCCCAACCCCACTTCCGACGAGATCCTGAGCGCCACCAGCGGCACCCTCAGCAGCTCCGCCGTCGCCGCCGTCGTCGGCATACTCGGCTCCGTGATCGCCACGGCCATGCTGACGGTCGTGGTCAGCCGCGCCGTCCTCGGCCGGGGCGTCTCGACCGGCGAGGCATGGCGGGACGCCCGCCCTCAGTTGCTGCGTCTGCTCGGCCTCCTCGTCTTGGTCCCGCTGCTGGTCAGCCTCGTCATACTCGCGGGCGCCGTACCCGGCTTCGCCCTTCTCACCGCCGGCGCCGACGGCCCCGGTGTGGCCCTCCTCCTCATCGGCCTCGTGATCGGGCTGGCGGGAGCCGTCTGGGTCTGGGTCCGCTTCAGCCTCTCCCCGCCCGCGCTGATGCTGGAGAAGCAGGGCGTCCTCACCTCGATGCGCCGCTCCGGCAAGCTCGTAAGAGGCAGTTGGTGGCGCATCTTCGGCATCCAACTGCTCGCCTACATCCTGGTCTTCATCGTCTCCTCGATCATCCAGATGCCGACCACGTTCATCGGCATGCTCGCGGGAGGCGAGGGCACCTCCGCCTTCACCGGAACGGCACCCCCCACCGGCTGGACGTTCCTCATCATCACGGGCATCGGAGCAGTGGTCTCCTCCACGATCACCCTTCCCATCAGCGCCGGAGTCACCGCTCTCCTCTATCTCGACCAGCGCATCCGCCGCGAGGCCCTCGACCTCGAACTCGCACGGGCCGCAGGCGTGCCCGGCTACGGCGACGGCGGCATGCGGACCGACCACCCCACGCCCGGAAGCTGACGCCATGGCTGGGGGTCTGGCAACAGCGGCTCTGCTCCCGGTTCTCACCCGGCAGTCGTCGTCCTCCGCGGCGGACGACGACGGTCCGCCGGTGACCGTCCCCCGCGCTCCCGCCCGGGAAGCGGCGGAACGCGAGCTGTCCAAAGCGCGGTACCACGAGAACGACCCGAGCCTGCTCCAGCAGCTCTTCGACTGGGTCTGGGAGCGTGTGAACAACCTGCTGTCCGCCGCGGCAGGCGCGACCCCGGGCGGCTGGGTCGGCCTCGCGGTCCTGGCGCTGGTGCTCGTGCTGCTGGTCGTGGCGCTGCGGCTCCGGCTGGGCAAATTCCGCCCGACGTCCTCTTCCCAGGACAGCGCGCTCTTCCACGATGGACCCCGCAGCGCCGCCGACCACCGCGCCGCCGCGGAAGCACATGCCTCGGCCGCCCGTTGGAGCGAAGCCCTCCAGGAACGGATGCGCGCCATCGTCCGCTCCCTCGAAGAACGTGCGCTGCTGGACCCCGGCCCGGGCCGGACCGCCGACGAGGCCGCCACCGAAGCGGGCCGTGAACTGCCCGACCACGCACCCGCCCTACGCTCTGCCGCGCACGACTTCGACGAAGTCACATACGCGGGGCGGTCGGCCGACGCCCCGGCGTACACCCGCATGCGTGACCTGGACACCGCACTCCAGCGGGCGAAGCCCCGCCTCGCCGGGGCCGGTGCCAGAGCGGGAACCGAAGCCCACGCCCTGGCCGCCAAGGACGAGGGCTCCGGCCCCGCCTCCGCGCATGGAGGCGGCCGTTGAGCAGCTCCGACGCGTCCACGTCCCTCTCCCCCACAGCCCGCCAACTGTGGAAGCGAGCCCGCGGCCTGCTCATCGCCGCCGCCGTCCTCGCCGCGGCAGGCGTGATCCTCGCCGCCATGCGCTCCGGGGGCCACCATGGCGTACTCGACCCCCGGTCCGCCGACCGCTACGGCAGCAGAGCCGCTGCCGAACTCCTCGCCCAGCAAGGCGTCGACACCGAAGTGGCCACCACCATCACCGAGGCGGCCGCCAAGGCGGGTCCCGACACGACCCTCCTCGTCGCCCAGCCCGACAGCCTCAGCGAAAACCAACGGTCCAAGATCCGTGAAGCCACCGAGCGCGGGGGGCGCACCATCCTCGTCGCTCCGGGACGAGCCTCGGCCTCGGAGCTCGCACCCGGCGTACGCGCAGCCGCGCCGGCCGAGATCCAGCCCACTCCGCCCGACTGCGATTTCCCCGCCGCCGAACGGGCGGGAGACGCGGACCTCGGCGGCCTCCGCTACGCGGGCGCTCCCCGTCACGCCGACGCCTGTTACCTGCACCAGGGCCTGCCGTCCCTGCTGCGCCTGCCCGCCGACCGCGGTCACGGCGACAGTGGCACAAGCCCCGACACCGGGGACACCGTGCTGCTCGGAGCCCCCGACCCCCTGTACAACGACCGCCTCGGCCACCGCGGGAACGCCTCGCTCGCACTTCAGCTTCTCGGCTCGCGCGAACATCTCGTCTGGTACCTCCCCTCGCCCTCCGACACCTCCGCCACGGACAGCCAGAACCGTGGCTTCTTCGCCCTCCTGCCCGACGGCTGGACGTGGGCCCTGCTCCAACTCGGCATCGCCGCCGTACTCGCCGCCCTGTGGCGTGCCCGCCGTCTCGGCCCGCTCGTTCCCGAACGCCTCCCCGTCTCCGTACGTGCCTCCGAGGCGACCGAAGGCCGTGCCCGTCTCTACCGCAGGGCTCATGCGCGCGATCGCGCCGCCGACGCCCTCCGTACCGCGACGCGCACCCGTCTGGCTCCTCTCGTCGGTGTCCCCCTCTCCCAAGCCCACTCGCCCGAAGTCCTCGCTCCGGCAATGGCCGCACACACACCGGCGGACATGGCTCCTCCTCCCACCGGCCCCGTCTCTCCCGTTTCCGGGCCCCCGCAAGGCGACGAGCCAACCGTCACGGACAGCGCGGGCATCCGCGCCCTCCTCTTCGGCGCCCCACCACAGGACGACACGGCTCTGATCCAGCTCGCCGACGAACTCGACCGACTCGAACGACGCATGACCGCCGCGTCCCCCGCCCCGTCTCCCACAGACAAGGACCGCACCCCGTGAGCGCCCCTTCCGCAGACAGCGCCCGCAGCGCCCTTGAATCGCTGCGCCTTGAAATCGCCAAGGCAGTCGTCGGCCAGGACGCGGCCGTCACCGGACTGGTCATCGCCCTGCTCTGCCGCGGACACGTACTGCTCGAAGGCGTCCCCGGCGTCGCCAAGACACTTCTCGTGCGCACGCTGGCGTCCACACTCGAGCTGGAGACAAAGCGGCTCCAGTTCACCCCCGACCTCATGCCCAGCGACGTCACCGGATCGCTCGTCTACGACGCGCGCACCGCCGAGTTCTCCTTCCAGCCCGGTCCTGTCTTCACCAACCTGCTTCTCGCGGACGAGATCAACAGGACCCCGCCGAAGACTCAGGCATCGCTTCTCGAAGCCATGGAAGAACGTCAGGTCTCGGTCGACGGAACGCCCCGCGCTCTCCCGGAGCCGTTCCTCGTCGCTGCCACCCAGAACCCGGTCGAGTACGAGGGGACATACCCCCTCCCCGAGGCACAGCTCGACCGCTTCCTGCTAAAGCTGAACCTTCCGCTGCCCAGCCGCGAGGACGAAATCCACGTCCTGACGCGCCACGCCGAAGGTTTCGACCCACGCGATCTTCAAGCGGCCGGCGTCCGTGCCGTCGCGGGCCCTGCCGAACTCGAAGCCGCACGTGCCGCCGTCGCCAAGACCTCGGTCTCCCCCGAAGTCACGGGATACGTCGTCGATATCTGCCGCGCCACTCGTGATTCCCCCTCACTCGCCCTCGGAGTCTCCCCCCGAGGGGCCACCGCTCTGCTCTCCGCCGCTCGCGCCTGGGCCTGGCTCACCGGCCGCGACTACGTCATCCCCGACGACATCAAGGCTTTCGCTCTCCCCACCCTGCGGCACCGCGTCCAACTGCGTCCCGAGGCCGAGATGGAGGGCGTCACTCCGGACAGCGTGATCAACTCGATCCTCGCCCACGTCCCGGTCCCCCGCTGAGACGCTCTCGGCTGATTGGCGAGCACCCCCATGGCACTCACCGGACGCACCGCCCTCCTCGCGGCCCTCGGCGCCCTCTTGGTCGGCCTCCTGCTACCGAGCTGGACCGGCATCCTCGCCGTCGAGCTCCTGCTGCTACTCGCAATCCTGTACGACCTCGCACGGGCAGCACCAGTGAATCGGCTCCAGTTCACACGATCCGGTGATACATCAGTTCGACTCGGCGACGATGCGCACGTCACCGTCGTCGTCACCAACCCCTCCCGGCGACCGCTGCGCGCCCTGCTGCGCGACGCCTGGCCCCCCAGCAGCTGGCCGGAGGCGGCAGGGCCCCTCTCCGGACGTCATCGCCTCACCGTCGAACCCGGCGGACGGCAACGCATCACCACGCCCCTGCGCCCCACGCGCCGCGGCGACCACCGTGCTGACCGCCTCACCGTCCGGTCCCTCGGTCCACTCGGTCTCGCGGCCCGCCAGGGCAGCCACGCCGTTCCGTGGACCGTCCGCGTCCTCCCGGCCTTCGCCAGCCGCAAGCACCTGCCCTCGAAGCTGGCCCGCCTCCGCGAACTCGACGGCCGCACGAGCATCCTCACGCGCGGCGAAGGCACCGAATTCGACAGCCTGCGGGAGTACGTGCCAGGCGACGACACCCGATCGATCGACTGGCGGGCGACCGCCCGCCAGTCCGCCGTCGCCGTCCGCACCTGGCGCCCCGAACGCGACCGCCGCATCCTCATCGTCCTCGACACCGGCCGCACCTCCGCCGGGCGCGTGGGCGACGCGCCCCGTCTCGACACCTCCATGGACGCCGCGCTTCTCCTGGCCGCGCTCGCCGCGCGTGCGGGCGACCGCGTCGACCTTCTCGCGTACGACCGCGTCTCCCGCGCCACCGTCAAGGGCCGCACCGCGCACAACGTGCTGCCGGCCTTCGTGGGGGCCATGGCCCCGCTGGAACCGAGCCTGGTGGAGTCGGATGCCCGTGGGCTGGCGTCGACCGCGCTGCGCATCGCCTCACATCGCTCCCTCGTCGTCCTGCTGACGGGCCTGGAGCCCTCGGCAATCGAGGAGGGGCTTCTCCCTGTGCTGCCTCTTCTCACGGAGCGCCACACGGTCCTGGTGGCTTCTGTCGCCGATCCCCGTATCGAGGAAATGACACGTGCTCGTGGCACCGTCGAGGCGGTGTACGACGCAGCCGCAGCAGCTCGTACGCAAACGGAACGCAGAAATGTCGCCGACCGCCTTCGCCGTCATGGCGTCATCGTCGTCGACGCCTTGCCCGCGGATATTGCTCCCGCGCTGTCGGACGCGTACCTCGCCTTGAAGGCAGCGGGACGCCTCTAGATCGAGTAAGGAAGCAGCGAGAAGGCACACACGCGGGTACGTACAGGCGCCGTACTGCCCGGGCCGTACGCGTACGTACGCTCTTGAGCCGCCAAGGAGATGTGAAATGCCAGGGCCGGGTTCTGCTGTTTTCGGGCATGCGAAAAGGGCCCCCGAGCAGGGTCCCTAGTGACACTGTCACCGGGAACCCGCTCAAGGGCCCTCAACATAAAAGGAGTTCGGCGGCGTCCTACTCTCCCACACGCTCCCGCATGCAGTACCATCGGCGCTGAAAGGCTTAGCTTCCGGGTTCGGAAAGTAACCGGGCGTTTCCCTCACGCTATGGCCACCGAAACACTATGAAACACACAACACCGGACATAAACACGGCTGTTCGTGGTCTCAGAACTAACACAGTGGACGCAAGCAACTATGGACAAGCCCTCGGCCTATTAGTACCGGTCAACTCCACCCCTCACAGGGCTTCCATATCCGGCCTATCAACC
>NZ_JBSHAO010000033.1:0-27496 GCF_053611545.1 Streptomyces sp. NPDC054796
TGGGCAATCGTCCCGCAAGGCGGGACGGGTGGGCACAACCCGTGCCACCGGCCCGCAACACGCGAACGAACCCAAAGGGGCACCAGGGAAGGCGCCCCCCTACGAGAAACGGGCACCCCGTGTGGCCGTCACCCCGCACCCCGTGAGGGGGCACACCAGCGTGCAGGGGCAACCCTGTGTTTCCGCGCCGCTGAGGCACACTGGCATCGCCGTACCCACAGCCGACGGGGAGGAGAGCGCACGGTGAGCACGGGCACGGGGACGGGCACGGGGACGGGCACGGGCACCGGCAGGGACACCGGCAGGGACACGGGCGTCGACGGAACGACGGACAGGGACGCCCGACACAGCACCCCGCCCCCGCCCCCGCACACGCGGTTCGACCCCCTCGCGGCACTCCGCGACGAGGACGCGGACTGGACGGACTGGGACGTCTACCTCACGGGCACCGTCTTCCTGGACATCGTCTTCACGGGCCTGGACTCGGCCCCGGTCAGGGGCACGGAGTCGTGGGCCCGGGGCATGGGCTCCAGCCCCGGCGGCGTCGCCAACATGGCGACGGCGCTGTCGCGCCTGGGCCTGCGCACTTCCCTCGCCGCCGCCTTCGGCGACGACATGTACGGCGACTACTGCCGCGAGGCCCTGGAGCACGGCGAGGGCATCGATCTCGCCCTGTCGCACACGGTCCCCGGCTGGCACAGCCCGGTGACCGTGTCCATGGCGTACGAGGGCGAGCGCACGATGGTCTCGCACGGCCACGAGGCCCCGCCCAAGGACGCCGCGACGGCCTACGACCCGCAGGCACCGGAGTGCCCGCCGCCGGCGCGCGCGTGCGTGACCTCGCTGGTGCCTGGCGGCTCCCAGGAGTGGATCGCGACGGCGGCCCGCCGGGGCAGCCGTATCTTCGCCGACGTCGGCTGGGACGACACGGGCCGCTGGGACCTGGCCGCGCTCCCCGATCTGGCGCACTGCGAGGCGTTCCTGCCGAACGCGGCCGAGGCGATGCGCTACACCCGTACGGACTGCCCCCGCGCCGCGGCCCGCGCGCTCAGCGAACATGTGCCGCTGGCCGTCGTCACGCTCGGCCCCGAGGGTGCCTGCGCCGTGGACGGCCGTACGGGCGAGAGCGCGGACGTGCCCGCCATCGCCGTGGAGGCGCTGGACACGACGGGCGCGGGGGACGTGTTCGTCGCAGGGTTCGTCATGGGGAGCCTCGCCGAGTGGCCCCTCGCGGACCGTCTCGCCTTCGCGGGGCTGACGGCGGCGCTGTCGGTGCAGGAGTTCGGGGGCTCGCTCTCGGCGCCGGGCTGGGCCGAGATCGCCGCCTGGTGGCAGCACACGCGCCGGTACGCGGACCAGGACGCGGCGGCGCTGCGTCGTTACGCCTTCCTGGACGCGCTGCTCATGGGCTGTGGCCGTCAGTGGCCGCTGCGCAGGGCGGTGCCGACGATCGGCTTCCGCAGGGGGCCGGGTGAGGGGCCTGGCGCACGGGGGGTGAGCGAGGCGTAACCGAGACCGTAAATGCGTTCTTGCCTGTCAGTGGCGCGTCGTACTCTTGATAACCCAGGAGCCGGACAGTACAGAGAGGGATGAGCAGGCCCCAGAGGCCGCCCATGACGCAGACAACCACGAACCAGGCCGGGCAGGATCAGGCCACCGCCCGTTTCTCCGTCCCAGCCAAGCACCCGATGGTGACCGTGCTGGGCTCTGGCGATTCCCTCCTGCGTGTCATCGAGAAGGCGTTCCCGCACACGGACATCCACGTCCGCGGGAACGAGATCAGCGCGACGGGCGATGCCGCCGAAGTGGCCCTCGTCCAGCGCCTTTTCGACGAGATGATGCTGGTGCTCCGCACGGGCCAGCCGATGACGGAGGACGCGGTCGAGCGCTCCATCGCGATGCTGCGCGATCAGGAGAGCGGCGCCGGGACGGGGAGCGAGACCCCGGCCGAGGTGCTGACGCAGAACATCCTGTCCAACCGGGGGCGGACGATCCGCCCCAAGACGCTCAACCAGAAGCGCTATGTCGACGCGATCGACCAGCACACCATCGTCTTCGGCATCGGCCCCGCCGGCACGGGCAAGACCTATCTCGCCATGGCCAAGGCGGTGCAGGCGCTCCAGTCCAAGCAGATCAACCGGATCATCCTCACTCGTCCCGCCGTCGAGGCGGGCGAGCGGCTGGGCTATCTGCCCGGTACGCTCTACGAGAAGATCGATCCGTATCTGCGCCCGCTCTATGACGCGCTGCACGACATGCTGGACCCGGACTCGATCCCCCGTCTGATGGCGGCGGGCACGATCGAGGTCGCGCCGCTGGCGTACATGCGAGGTAGGGCACAGCCGACCTTCACCAAGGTCCTGACCCCCGACGGCTGGCGCCCCATCGGTGACCTCCAGGTCGGTGACCTGGTGATCGGCTCCAACGGCGAGCCGACCCCCGTGCTGGGTGTCTATCCGCAGGGGGAGAAGGACGTCTACCGGGTCACGTCCCAGGACGGCGCCTGGACGCTGGCCTGCGGTGAGCACCTGTGGACGGTCCGTACGGCCTCGGACAAGCGGCGCGGCAAGCCGTGGCGGGTCATGGAGACCCAGGAGATGATCGGCAATCTGCGCGCCGCTCACGCCCGGCGGTACGAGCTGCCGATGCTGACGGCGCCGGTCAGCTTCCCCGGGCGTGAGGTCCCCATGGACCCGTACGCACTGGGGCTGCTCCTCGGGGACGGCTGCATCACCGGTGAGACCACCCCGTCGTTCTCCACCGCGGATCCGGAACTGGCCACCGCTTTGGCGGGCTCGTTCCCCGGCGTCACCGCACGGCAGAAGACCCACGTCGATTACGTGCTGAACCGGGTACGGCAGCCCGGCGACTCCATGCGCTCCGAGAACCCGGTCACAGGCGCGTTGCGCACACTCGACCTGTTGGGCGCGCGGTCGCACACCAAGTACGTGCCGGAGGAGTACCTCCACAACTCCAAGGACGTCCGACTGGCGCTCCTCCAGGGGCTGCTGGACTCGGACGGCGGCCCGGTCACCCAGGCGGACCGCACCTGCCGGATTCAGTACACGACCACCTCGATCCTCCTCCGGGACGACGTCATCGCACTCGTCCAGTCGCTGGGCGGAACGGCGTACGCGCGGCGGCGCGCGGCAGAGGGTCGCAGGCCGGGACGCGTGAACGGCCGGGATGTCCCCTATCGCCGGGACGCCCACGTCATCGACATCCGCCTGCCTGAAGGCATCGAGCCCTTCCGTCTTGCCCGCAAGCGGGAGAAGTACCACGCGGCCGGAGGCGGTGGGCGGCCGATGCGGTTCGTCGACTCCATCGAACCCGCCGGGCGCGAGGAGTGTGTATGCATCCAGGTGGCCGCCGAGGACTCGCTGTACGTCACGCAGGATCATCTGCTGACGCACAACACCCTCAATGACGCGTTCATCATCCTGGACGAGGCGCAGAACACGAACCCCGAGCAGATGAAGATGTTCCTCACCCGGCTCGGCTTCGAATCCAAGATCGTGATCACCGGTGATGTCACGCAGGTCGATCTCCCCGGTGGCACGAAGAGCGGGTTGCGCCAGGTCCAGGAGATCCTGGACGGCGTGGACGATGTGCACTTCTCGCAGCTCGACAGCTCCGATGTCGTCCGGCACAAGCTCGTCGGCCGCATCGTCGACGCGTATCAGCGTTTCGACGACCGCAACGGCACCATGAACGGTGCCAACGGACACGGCAACGGAACCGGCACCAGCAACAGAAAGCGCTGAGTAACCCGCACCATGGCGATCGACGTCAACAACGAGTCCGGCACGGCAGTGGACGAGGAGTCCCTCCTCGACATCGCCCGCTACGCGCTGGGCCGGATGCGCATCCACCCGCTGTCCGAGCTGTCCGTGATCGTCGTCGACGCCGACGCCATGGAGCAGCTCCACATCCAGTGGATGGACCTGCCGGGCCCCACGGACGTGATGTCCTTCCCGATGGACGAGCTGCGCCCGCCCGTCAGGGACGAGGACGAGCCGCCGCAGGGCCTCCTCGGGGACATCGTGCTGTGCCCCGAGGTCGCCGAGAAGCAGGGTGCCGACGCGCCGACGCAGCACTCCATGGACGAGGAGCTGCAACTGCTCACCGTCCACGGGGTGCTGCACCTGCTGGGCTATGACCACGAGGAACCCAGGGAGAAGGCGGAGATGTTCGGTCTCCAGTCAGCGATCCTCGACGGCTGGCGCGCGGAGCGCGGCATGGAAGGCCCCTCCCCGGCGCCGACCACCACGTCGTGACCGCGCAACTGATCGCGGCGGCCGTCCTGCTGGTCGTCGTCGCCTGGCTGGCGGCCTGCGCCGAGGCGGGCCTGGCGCGCACGACGAGCTACCGCGCCGAGGAGGCCGTGCGCCAGGGGCGGCGCGGCGCCGACCGCCTCGCGCTCGTCGCCGCCGATCCCACGCGCTATCTCAACCTCGCGCTGCTGCTGCGCGTCGCCTGCGAGGTGGCCTCGGGCGCGCTCGTCACGTACGCGTGCCTGCGGGCCTTCGACGCGACGTGGGAGTCCCTGACGGTGGCCATCGCGGTCATGGTGCTCGTCTCGTACGTCGCGATCGGCGTCTCGCCGCGCACCATCGGCCGCCAGCACCCGTTGAACACGGCCACGGCGGCCTCGTACGTGCTGGTCCCGCTCGCCCGCATCCTCGGCCCCGTGCCGCAGTTGCTGATCCTGCTGGGCAACGCGCTCACGCCGGGCAAGGGCTTTCGCAAGGGCCCGTTCGCGAGCGAGGCGGAGCTGCGCGCGATGGTGGACCTCGCCGAGCGGGAGTCGCTCATCGAGGCCGAGGAGCGGAAGATGGTGCACTCCGTCTTCCAGCTCGGCGACCGCATCGTGCGCGAGGTGATGGTCCCGCGCACGGACCTGATCACCATCGAACGCTTCAAGACGATCCGCCAGGCGCTGACCCTCGCGCTCCGCTCCGGCTTCTCCCGCATCCCGGTGGTGGGGGAGAGCGAGGACGACATCGTCGGCATCGTCTATCTCAAGGACCTGGCGCGTAAGGTCCACATCAGCCGCGAGGCCGAGTCCGAGCTGGTCTCGACGGCGATGCGGCCCGCGTTCTTCGTGCCCGACACCAAGAACGCGGGCGACCTGCTGCGCGAGATGCAGCAGGACCGCACGCACGTCGCGGTGGTCATCGACGAGTACGGCGGCACGGCCGGGATCGTCACCATCGAGGACATCCTGGAGGAGATCGTCGGCGAGATCACCGACGAGTACGACCGCGAACTCCCGCCCGTCGAGGATCTCGGCGAGGGCCGCTACCGCGTCACCTCCCGCCTGGACATCGGCGATCTCGGCGAGCTGTACGGACTGGTCGGGCTGGACGACGAGGACGTGGAGACCGTCGGCGGCCTGCTGGCCAAGGCGCTGGGCCGTGTCCCGATCGCGGGCGCGACGGCGACGATCGACGTCACCGAGGACCGCTCCGACCCCGGGCTGCACGCCCTGCGCCTGACGGCGGAGGCCCCCGCGGGCCGCCGCAACCGCATCGTCACGGTGCTGGCCGAGCCCGTCCGCTCCACGGAGGAGCCCCCGCGAGCCCCCCGGACTCGGACTCCGGGGACTCCGGGGGAGGAGACCACCGGCGCCGAGGACGGGCCGGTGACGGCGGCCGAGGGCGAGGAGCGGCAGGCGTGACCCTGACCCCTGACGCGCTGCGTGACTTCTGCCTGGAGATGAACGGCGCCTTCGAGGACTACCCGTTCCCGGGCAACCCGGAGCTGGCGACGTTCAAGGTGGGTGGCAAGATCTTCGTGTTCAGCTCGCTGGACGACGAGCCGCTTCGGGTGACCCTCAAGTGCGAACCGGAGGCGGCGGTGCGGCTGAGGGCGGCGCACGCGGCGATCCTCCCCGGCTACCACCTGAACAAGCGGCACTGGAACACCGTCGTCCTCGACGGCTCGCTGCCCGAGCGGATGGTGCGGGAGCTGATCGAGGACTCCTACGACCTGGTCGTCGCCAAGCTCCCCCGCGCGCAGCGGCTGCTCCTCGACCGCGCCTGAGCGGCTTCCGTGAACTTTTGCCGGGGTGCGCGCGTCTGATCTTCCGCAGGAGATCGAAGCGCCCTCCGCGGATGGGACACAACACGATGAACGATCAGTACGGCAGCGCAGGCGCCGCCCGCACGGCGAACGTCGGGTCCACCGGGACCGCAGGATGAGCAGGGCGCGGTCCGACGGGCGGTCGCGGATATCCCACGCCCCGGCGGGACGGGGCAGACGGCGGCGTCGGCGCCGCTCGCGGTCACGCTCCGTGGTGCTGGCGGTATGCGCAATCGCGGTGGTCGCCGCCGCCGCGCTCCTGGGCGGTTTCCTGGTCCCCGACAGCCAGGAGCGGGCCGACGGGGAGACGGCCACAGCGCCCTCCGGCACCTCCGGCGAGGCGACGGCGTCCCCCTCGCCCTCGGAGAGCCCGAAGCCGAGCCCTTCCCCGTCGAAGAAGTCGGCCAAGCCGAAGACCTCGAAGTCCCCGAGCGGCTCCCCGTCCCCCAGCGGCGACGCCGTGGACCCGAACGCGACGTACCCGGCCGACGGCCCCGGCGAGTTCCGCACGGCGACGGTCGCGGGGGAGCGGATCGGCAGCACGGGCAGGCTCTTCCGCTACAAGGTCAAGGTGGAGGAGAACCTGGCGCAGACCCCGAACGCGGTCTCGGCCGAGGTGCGCAGGGTCTTCGCCGACCCCCGTGGCTGGACGGCCGGTGGCAAGGCGTCCTTCCAGCAGGTCACCGACGGCGGCGAGGCGCACGACTTCACCGTGGTCGTCGCCACCCCGGGCACCGTGGACCGCATGTGCGGGCAGGGCGGCCTGGAGACCGGCGGCGAGGTCAACTGCCGCGTCGGCAAGAACGTGGTGGTCAACATCAAGCGCTGGCTGCTGGCCTCCCCGTACTACCAGCACAGCCTCTCCGACTACCACGCGCTGACGGTCAACCACGAGGTCGGACACTTCCTCGGGTACGGGCACGAGGGGTGTCCCGGGCCCGGCAAGCCCGCTCCGGCGATGATGCAGCAGATCAAGGGGCTCGACGGCTGCAAGGCGAACCCCTGGCCGTACGACAGCGACGGCACCTATCTGTCGGGGCCCTC
Source organism: Streptomyces sp. NPDC054796 (assembly GCF_053611545.1). Taxonomy (NCBI): domain Bacteria; kingdom Bacillati; phylum Actinomycetota; class Actinomycetes; order Kitasatosporales; family Streptomycetaceae; genus Streptomyces; species Streptomyces sp. NPDC054796. The sequence continues at coordinate 7,129 of NZ_JBSHAO010000033.1, forward strand.
GGTCCCCTGACGAGGCGGACGGGGCCAGGCGTCGAAGCGGCGACGACGCGGCGCCGCGTGCGCGGCTCCCAGGCCGGAGCGCATATGCTCGCCCGTATGAGTGAGAGTGCGCAGACGCTGGACCCCGAGGACCGCAAGATCGTCACGCTGGCCCGCACGACCCGGGCCCGCAACGCCGTGCCCGAGGGCGCGGCCGTGCGCGACGAGACAGGGCGTACCTACGTCGCGGGCTCCGTCGCCCTCGCCTCGCTCCAGCTCAGCGCGCTCCAGACCGCCGTCGCGATGGCCGTGGCCTCCGGCGCCAAGTCGCTGGAGGCCGCAGCGGTGGTCTCCGAGGCCGAGGAGCTGGCCGTCGCCGACCTCGCCGCGGTGCACGACCTCGGCGGCCCCGCCACTCCCGTGCTGCTCGCGGGCCCCGACGGCACCGTGCGCACCACGACGACAGCGGGCTGACTCTCGGCGGCGCGGGCCCGCCCCGGACCCGCACCCGTGCCCTTACCCGGCCCCCGCAGGCCCGACGGGACCGGCGGCCCGCCCGATCGGGGACAATGGTCGCCATGAGCGCACCTTCCCCCGCCCCCGAGGCCACCGATGCCCCTCCGCACCGTTCCGGCTTCGCGTGCTTCGTCGGCCGCCCGAACGCGGGCAAGTCGACCCTGACCAACGCCCTGGTGGGCACGAAGGTCGCGATCACCTCCAACCGCCCGCAGACCACGCGGCACACGGTGCGCGGCATCGTGCACCGCCCGGAGGCCCAGCTCGTGCTGGTGGACACCCCCGGGCTGCACAAGCCGCGCACCCTGCTCGGCGAGCGGCTGAACGACGTGGTCCGTACGACGTGGGCCGAGGTCGACGTCATCGGCTTCTGCCTGCCCGCCGACCAGAAGCTCGGCCCCGGGGACCGCTTCATCGCGGCCGAGCTGGCGGCCATGAAGAAGAAGCCCAAGGTCGCCGTCGTCACCAAGACGGACCTGGTGGACTCCGAGACCCTCGCCAAGCAGCTCCTCGCCGTGGACAGGCTCGCGCAGGACCTCGGCTTCGAGTGGACCGAGATCGTCCCCGTGTCGGCCGTCGGCGATCAGCAGGTGCGGCTCCTCGCCGATCTGCTGGTGCCGCTGCTCCCCGAGGGCCCGCCCCTCTACCCGGACGGCGATCTGACCGACGAGCCCGAGCAGGTCATGGTCGCGGAACTGATCAGGGAGGCGGCGCTGGAGGGCGTGCGGGACGAGCTGCCGCACTCCATCGCCGTGGTGGTCGAGGAGATGATCCCCCGCGAGGGCCGCCCGGCGGACAAGCCCCTGCTGGACATCCACGCCAACGTCTTCCTGGAGCGCCCCAGCCAGAAGGGCATCGTGATCGGCCCCCAGGGCAAGCGGCTCAAGGAGGTCGGGACGAAGTCGCGCAAGCACATCGAGGCGCTGCTCGGTACCCCGGTCTATCTCGATCTGCACGTCAAGGTCGCCAAGGACTGGCAGCGCGACCCGAAGGCCCTGCGCAGGCTCGGGTTCTGAGCCGGGGCCCAGGAGATCTGAGCCAAGGCCCAAGGGTTCTGGCCCAGGGCCCGAGGTCTGGCCCGGCTTCCGGCCGGGGCACCGGACACCGCGGCTACTTCGTGTCGCCTTCCTTGAGCACCAGGCTGATCAGGGCCGACATGTTCTCGCTCAGGCGGGGGTCGGCGCCGTACGCGACGTCGCCGTCCACGTCGATCTCGTAGTGGAACCCGTCGGGCACCCCCGTCGGGCGCCGCTCCCGGCCCTCGGCGAGGGCGCTGCGGGCGAGCGAGGCGAGTTCGTCGGCGTCCGGGCGGCCGGCGGTCTCCAGCGTGGCCCTGCGAGTGAGCCCACCGAAGCCGCCTGTGCGGATGACGGAAATACGCATGGGCTCATCCTCGCGTCCGGCCGCCCGGAACATAAGGGGCTACACCGCCCGGAGAGCCCTAATTCTCCGTGGGGGTGACACCTACCTGGGACCAGGACTTCACCACCGCCCCGTGCTCCGCACTGGTGTCGCCGTACCGCTCGGCCGCCTTCGCGAGGGTGACCGCCGCGAACGCGGAGAAGTCGCAGTCCGGCTTCAGATCACCCGAGGTCAGCGTGTCGTACCAGATCTGTCCCGCGCGCTCCCAGGCGTGGCCGCCCAGTTCCGTCGCGAGTACGTAGAAGGCGTGATTCGGGATCCCCGAGTTGATGTGGACGCCGCCGTTGTCCGAGCCGGTGTGGACGTAGTCGTCCATGGTGGCGGGCTGCGGGTCCTTGCCGAGCACGTCGTCGTCGTACGCCGTTCCCGGCGCCTTCATGGAGCGCAGCGCGACGCCCTCGACCCGGTCCGTCAGCAGCTCGGCGCCGATCAGCCAGTCGGCCTGGTCGGCGGTCTGGCCGAGGCCGTACTGCTTGATGAGGGAGCCGAACACGTCCGAGACGGACTCGTTGAGCGCGCCCGACTGGCTGAAGTACTCCAGGTTGGCGGTGTACTGCGTGACGCCGTGCGTCAGCTCGTGGCCGATGACGTCGACGGGCAGCGTGAAGTCCTTGAACAGCTCGCCGTCCCCGTCGCCGAAGACCATCCGCTCGCCGTCCCAGAAGGCGTTGCCGTACTGCTCGCCGTAGTGGACGGTCGCGTCCAGGGGCAGGCCCGCGTTGTCGATGGAGTAGCGGTCGAAGGCGGAGAGGAACAGCTCGAAGGTGGCGCCGAGGCCGGTGTAGGCGCGGTTGACGCTGGCGTCCTTGGACGGCTTGCTGCCCTCCGTCCGGACCTTCTTGCCGGGCAGTTCCTCCTTGGTCTTGGCATCGTAGATCGTGCGCTCGGGCTTCTTGTCCGCGTCGTCCGCCACCGAGGGAGGCGCCGCCGCCAGCGGCATCCGCACGGTGGTGATCCGGCGCCGGGTGCGCTGCGAGGCGTCCCGTTCCAGGGTGCGCCGGGCGGGATCGGCCAGCGCCGCGTCCGCGTTCCGGGAGATCCGGTCCAGGACGTGGGGCGGCACGATGGTGCAGAAAACTGGGATGTGAGAGGAGTGTGCGTTCATACTGCGCAATGTGGCACTGGGTCACTCTCCTGTCACCGCCTGCTGCCATGATTCGTACGAAGGAATGCCTGGAACGTCCTGAAGCCGACTCCCTGGCCAAAGTCTGGTAACGCCCCCCACCGCGCCCCGGCGCCGCCCCTCGCCCCTTCTCCGTCACCCCTCTCCGTCACCCCCTCGGCCGCTTTACGGTTCGCTGATACGCCATCCCGCATGGTGATACACCCCCTGGGCAACACGGCCGCCTCGGTTAGGCTGTCGCCATCATGCGTTTCGGGCTGCTTCTCCTTAGCTGCCGCGGCGAGGGTCTGTAGTCGTACGACCGACCCCCTCCCCGCGGAGTCTGGTGCTGCCACCGCAGTCGGTCCTCGAAGCCCACTCACGCGGAGCCCTCCGCGATCAGGAGCCCACGCATCATGACTTCCTCCGATTCCCGCATCGGCCGCCCCACGCCCATCACCGCGGCGACCGTCGGGCAGAAGCCCTCCGGGATGCCGTTCCACAAGTACGGCGAGTACGAGGCCGTGGACATCCCCGACCGCACCTGGCCGGGCAACCGCATCACCAAGGCACCCCGCTGGCTGTCGACGGACCTGCGCGACGGCAACCAGGCGCTGATCGACCCCATGTCGCCCGTGCGCAAGCGCGCGATGTTCGACCTGCTGGTGAAGATGGGCTACAAGGAGATCGAGGTCGGGTTCCCCTCGTCGGGCCAGACCGACTTCGACTTCGTGCGCTCCATCATCGAGGAGGACGCGATCCCCGAGGACGTGACGATCTCCGTCCTCACCCAGGCCCGCGAAGAGCTGATCGAGCGCACCGTGGAGTCCCTGAAGGGCGCACACCGGGCCACCGTCCACCTGTACAACGCGACCGCGCCCGTCTTCCGCGAGGTCGTCTTCCGCGGCACCCGTGACCAGGTCAGGCAGATCGCGGTCGACGGCACCCGGCTGGTGATGGAGTACGCGGAGAAGCTGCTCGACGACCGCACGGCGTTCGGCTACCAGTACAGCCCCGAGATCTTCACGGACACCGAGCTGGACTTCGCGCTGGAGGTCTGCGAGGGCGTCATGGACGTCTGGCAGCCCGAGGAGGGCCGCGAGATCATCCTGAACCTGCCCGCCACCGTGGAGCGCTCCACGCCCTCCACCCACGCGGACCGTTTCGAGTGGATGTCCCGCAACCTGTCGCGGCGCGAGAACGTATGCCTGTCCGTACACCCCCACAACGACCGCGGTACCGCGGTCGCGGCGGCCGAGCTGGCCGTCATGGCCGGGGCCGACCGCGTCGAGGGCTGCCTGTTCGGGCAGGGCGAGCGCACCGGCAACGTGGACCTGGTGACGCTGGGCATGAACCTCTTCAGCCAGGGCGTCGACCCGATGATCGACTTCTCGGACATCGACGAGATCCGCCGCACCGCCGAGTACTGCAACCAGATGGAGGTCCACGCCCGCCACCCGTACGTCGGCGACCTCGTCTACACCGCCTTCTCCGGCTCCCACCAGGACGCCATCAAGAAGGGCTTCGAGGCGATGGAGAACCGCGCGGCCCAGCAGGGCAAGACGGTGGACGACCTGGAGTGGGCGGTGCCGTACCTGCCCATCGACCCCAAGGACGTCGGCCGCTCCTACGAGGCCGTCATCCGCGTCAACTCGCAGTCCGGCAAGGGCGGCATCGCCTACGTGCTGAAGGGCGAGCACAGCCTCGACCTGCCGCGCCGCATGCAGGTCGAGTTCTCGAAGATCATCCAGGAGCTGACCGACACCGAGGGCGGCGAGGTCACCCCGGCCGCCATCTGGGACGTCTTCCAGGACGAGTACCTGCCCACCCCGGAGAAGAGCTGGGGCCGCATCGCGCTGCGCAGCGCCCAGGCGTCCACGACGAGCGAGGGCCACGACGCGCTGACGGTGGAGGCCACCGTCGACGGCGAGGACACGGTGCTGAAGGGCACGGGCAACGGCCCGCTGGCCGCCTTCTTCGACGCGCTGCACGCCGTCGACGTGGACGTGCGCCTCCTGGACTACGTCGAGCACACCATGAGCGAGGGCGCGGGCTCGCAGGCCGCCGCCTACATCGAATGCGCCATCGACGGCAAGGTCCTGTGGGGCGTCGGCATCGACGCGAACATCGTGCGGGCCTCCATCAAGGCCGTCGTCTCCGCCGTGAACCGCGCGGCGCGCCGCTGAGCCGGTCCGGCGCTGCCCGCTGAAACGGGCCGCCGGGCCGGTAGGCGGCGGGCGTCAGCCGAGCGGTGGCGGGCGGTGCCGGGTGGCGGCGCGCGTGACGCCCGCCGGGCTGACCGTCCGCCGTCAACGAGACGGCTCACCAGCAGCCCTTCGCACGTCAGCGCCATCGGGGCCCGCCGCGACGGCGGGCCCCGACGGCGCCGTACGGCCCCCTCCTCGGCGGCCGGAAGCCGAAAGGTGCGGGCGGGGTGCTGACGCCGCATCATGGCTGTGGTTAACATCACGTTCACTGACGGCAGCGTTGCCGATTCGTGACGGAGGTGCGGCGTGAGGCGTTCCCGTGATCCGCGAGCCCGTACGGCGCGCGCGGAGCGTGCCGACGGCACAGGACGCGTCCGCGTCGCCGGTGTCCGCACCGTCTGGCACACCATCGACGACGGCGACTTCTTCTGCCCCGGCTGCGGCGGCGACCGCAGCTACCGCCGCCGCACAGGACACCGCCGCTTCGTGCTGCTGGGCGTTCCGCTCGTGCCGCGCGGCAGCGCGGGCCCCGTCCTCGAATGCGCCGCCTGCCGCGCCCACTTCGGCGCCGAGGCCCTCGACCACCCCACCACCACCCGCCTCGCGGCGATGCTGCGGGACGCCGTGCACGCGGTCGCCCTCGCCGTCCTCGCCGCGGGCGGCACAGAGGCCCGTGCGGCCCGCGAGACGGCCGTGGAGACGGTCCGGGCCGCCGGGTACCCGGAGTGCTCCGAGGAGCAGCTGACGGCGCTCCTCGCGGCGCTCGGCGCGGACAGCGTGCCCGTCGAGATCGAGCTGCACGAGGCCCTGGCGCCCCTCGGGCCCCATCTGGCCCCCGCCGGGCGCGAGAGCCTGCTGCTCCAGGGCGCGCGCATCGCCCTGGCCGACGGCCTCTACCGGGCCGGGGAACGCGACGTGCTGGCGGCGGTCGGCGCCGCCCTGTGCATGGACGCCGACGACATCGAACGGCTGCTCGCCCAGGCGGCGCGTACGCCTTCCTGAGCCGTACGTCCCCTTGGAACGCGCGTCGCCGACTCCCGTAGCCCGTCCAACTCCCGCCCTCGGTAAGGAAGCCGGGTCATGACGAGCCCGCGAACACCGCTGCCCGCCTTCCCCGCCGGCTTCCTGTGGGGCGTGTCCACCTCGGCCCACCAGATCGAGGGCGCCGTCGACGAGGACGGGCGGGGCCCTTCCGCCTGGGACGCGTTCGCCGCCGAGCCGGGCCGGATCAGGGACGGGAGCACGGCCGCCGTCGCCACAGGGCACTACCACCGCTACCGCGAGGACGTGGCGCTGCTCAAGGAGCTGGGGGTGGGCGCGTACCGCTTCTCGGTCGCCTGGCCGCGCGTGCTGCCCGACGGCTCGGGCCCCGTGAACGCCGCCGGGCTCGGCTTCTACGACCGCCTCGTCGACGAACTGTGCGCCGCGGGCATACGCGCCGTGCCGACGCTCTACCACTGGGACACCCCGCTCCCCCTGGAGACGGGCGGCGGCTGGCTCTCCCGCGACACGGCGTACCTCTTCGCGGACTACGCGGACACAGTGGCCGCGCGCCTCGGTGACCGCGTCGAGCGGTGGATCACCCTCAACGAGCCCGCCGAACTCACCCTCCTCGGCTACGGACTGGGCGAGCACGCGCCCGGCAGACGGCTCCTGTTCGACGCGCTGCCCGCCGCGCACCACCAGCTCCTGGGCCACGGGCTGGCCGTGGCGGCGCTGCGCGCTCGCGGGGCGCGCTCCGTGGGCATCGCCAACTCGCACGGCCCGGTCAGGCCCGCCTCGGACAGCGCGGCGGACACCGGCGCCGCCGAACTGTACGACCTGCTCACCAACTGGCTGTTCGCCGACCCGCTGCTGCTCGGCCGCTACCCGGACGAGGGACTGGCCGCCGCCCTGCCAGGACCCGTGGACGAGGACCTGGAGACGATCGCCGCGCCGCTGGACTTCTACGGGGTGAACTACTACCAGCCCACACTGGTGGGAGCGCCCGCGCCGGGTGAGGGCGACGGCGGGTTCGCCGGGGTCGGGCTGCCCGACGGGCTCCCCTTCGCGCCCCGGGAGATCCCCGACCGGCCCCGTACGGGCTTCGGCTGGGCCGTCGTCCCCGAGGGCCTTCCCGAGCTGCTGCACGGCCTGCGGGAGCGCTATGGGGAGCGGCTGCCGCCCGTCGTCATCACCGAGAACGGGTGCGCGTACGAGGACCGCGTCGCGGACGGCCGTCGCGTCGACTACCTGGAAGCGCACCTGCGGGAGCTGCACCGCGCGATGGCCGAGGGGGCCGACGTGCGCGGCTACTTCGTCTGGTCGCTGCTGGACAACTTCGAGTGGGCCGAGGGGTACACACAGCGCTTCGGCCTGGTGCACGTGGACTACGACACCCTGGAGCGCACCCCCAAGGACTCCTACCGCTGGTTCCGCGAGCAACTGCGGGCCCAGCGGGCCGGGCAGTCCCAGCGTGCGGCGCGCCCGTGAGACGGCCACCGGGGGACGGCGAGCGGCGGGGCCGGTGCGGCCCCGCCGCCCTGGCCTCAGCGGGTCCGGCCTCCACTACTGGAGTGGTGCGTGCTGTGACGCGAGCTGCGGTGCGAGTCGCGGGGCTGAGAGGGTGCGGAGGGGGCCTGGCTCCGAGAGGTACTGGTGTGGTGGCGGTGGCTCGTGCTGTGCCCCTGGCCGCCGGGCTGCATGCCCGCGTAACCGGCACGCCGCCCCTGTGCGGCGAGGGCCTGCGGGTCGAAGGGCGCGGGGTGCCCGCCGGGACCGCCGAGCGCCCGGAGAGTGTCGGTGATGGCGGGGTCGCTCGACGGGTACGACTGGTACGGCTGCTGCTGGTACGACGGCGCGTTGGAGCCGCGGGACGCCGACACGTGGGACGGGGGCGACTGGTAGGTCGGCGCCGGGGTGCCCTGGGCGCTCGGGGCGGCTGGGGGGTACGCGTTGTAGGCGGGGAGTTGCTCCTGGTAGCCGTACCTCCCGATGATGACCTCGTCCGCGCCCCGCCGACCGGAGGTGTTGTAGCCGTTCTGGGGGGTTTGGCTGTTATGGCCGGTACTGACGGGGCTGGGGCTGGTCGGGTTGTCGAATTGCCTGTACTGGTCGTAGGGGTTGCTCGGTGCGCTGAAGCCGTTGCCCTGCAACGGCTGGTCATAGGGATAGGTGGGGCGATCAGCCATATCCGGTTTTCCTCTCTGCGTGGGCTCTGAGGCATTGGAGCCCTTTGGGGTAGGACCACGTACGACGGTGACAAAGGGTTCACAGGGGGCGAGCGCCCTCCGCCCCGTCCCCCTCCGGGCCGTACGCGACAATGGCCGCATGAGTCTGTTCCGCGACGACGGCATCGTGCTGCGCACCCAGAAGCTGGGGGAGGCGGACCGGATCATCACGGTGCTCACCCGGGGTCACGGGCGGGTACGCGCCGTAGCGCGCGGAGTGCGGCGCACGAAGTCGAAGTTCGGGGCCCGACTGGAGCCGTTCAGCCACGTCGACGTGCAGTTCTTCTCGCGCGGCAGCGAGCTGATCGGGCGCGGGCTGCCCCTGTGCACGCAGACGGAGACGATCGCGGCGTACGGCCAGGGCATCGTCAGCGACTACGCCCGCTACACCGCCGGCACCGCCATGCTGGAGACCGCCGAGCGCTTCACGGACCACGAGGGCGAGCCGAACGTGCAGCAGTACCTGCTGCTCGTCGGCGGACTGCGCACGCTCGCCTCGGGCGAGCACGCCTCGGGGCTCGTGCTGGACGCCTTCCTGCTGCGCTCGCTCGCCGTCGGCGGCTACGCGCCCAGCTTCGGGGACTGCGCGAAGTGCGGGATGCCGGGCCCGAACCGGTTCTTCTCCGTCGGTTCCGGCGGCGTCGTCTGCGGGGAGTGCCGCGTCCCCGGCAGCGTCGTCCCCTCGCCCGAGGCGCTGCGGCTCCTCGGGGCGCTGCTCACGGGCGACTGGGCGACGGCCGACGCCGCCGAGCCCCGGCACGCGCGCGAGGGCACGGGCCTGGTCTCGGCCTATCTGCACTGGCACCTGGAGCGCGGGCTGCGCTCGCTGCGCTACGTGGACAGGACCGACAAGGCGGCCCCTCCCCAGGAGCCTCCCCGGGCCTCTCCCGGAGCCTCTCCCGGGGCCCCTCCCGGCCCGGCCGAGCGTCCCCGCCCCACGCAGCCCGAACCGTCGTGACCGGCTACCCTCGCCCCTACCGGTCCCGCATCACCCCCGTCCCGCACCCGAACCCGGTCCCCGGAACCCACCCCTGGAGCTGAACACCCATGGCACGTCGCGGAATGCTGTCCCGGCAGCGTCGCGAGTACGTCACGCCCGAGCCGCACCCCTCGGGCGCCCGCCCGCCGAAGATCCCGGGCGAGCTGATCCCGAACCACGTGGCGGTCGTCATGGACGGCAACGGCCGCTGGGCCAAGGAGCGGGGCCTGCCGCGCACGGAGGGCCACAAGGTCGGCGAGGGCGTCGTCATGGACGTGCTCAAGGGCTGCCTGGAGATGGGCGTCAAGAACCTCTCCCTGTACGCCTTCTCCACGGAGAACTGGAAGCGCTCGCCCGAGGAGGTGCGCTTCCTGATGAACTTCAACCGCGACGTCATCCGCCGCCGCCGCGACGAGATGGACGAGCTGGGCATTCGCATCCGCTGGGTCGGCCGGATGCCCAAGCTGTGGAAGTCCGTCGTCCAGGAGCTCCAGGTCGCGCAGGAGCAGACCGAGCGGAACGACGCGATGACGCTCTACTTCTGTGTCAACTACGGCGGTCGTGCCGAGATCGCGGACGCGGCACAGGCCCTCGCCGAGGATGTGAAGGCGGGCAAGCTGGACCCGTCGAAGGTCACCGAGAAGACCCTCGCGAAGTACCTGTACTACCCGGACATGCCCGACGTGGACCTCTTCCTGCGCCCGTCGGGCGAGCAGCGCACGTCGAACTATCTGATCTGGCAGAGCGCCTACGCCGAGATGGTCTACCAGGACGTGCTGTGGCCCGACTTCGACCGCCGTGACCTGTGGCGGGCCTGCCTGGAGTACGCGCAGCGCGACCGGCGCTTCGGCGGCGCGCCCCCCGCCAAGTAGCGCGAGGCGCCACGAAAGGGTGCGGGCCCGTACGCCGAGGCGTACGGGCCCGCACCCTTTCCGTCCGGTGTCCGGTCAGGGACTCACGTGCGCGACGCGCAGTCCCCGCACGTGCCGAAGATCTCGATCGTGTGGCCGACGTCCACGAAGCCGTGCTCCGCCGCGATCGACTCGGCCCATTTCTCCACGGCCGGGCCTTCGACCTCGACCGCCTTGCCGCAGTGGCGGCAGACCAGGTGGTGGTGGTGATCGTCGCTGTGACAGCGGCGGTAGACCGCCTCGCCCTCGTCCGTACGCAGCACATCGACCTCGCCCGCGTCGGCGAGGGACTGGAGGGTGCGGTAGACCGTGGTCAGCCCGACCGAGTCCCCGCGGTGCTTGAGCATGTCGTGCAGTTCCTGCGCGCTCCGGAACTCCTCGACCTCGGCAAGGGCCGCTGACACGGCGGCGCGCTGCCGGGTCGACCGGCCGCGGACAGGGGGACCTGCGGTGGCCACGCTGTCTCCTTCGTTCGTCGTGCTCCTGGGTCCTTTCCGCCTCATTGTGCCAGGCGCAACCCAGGAGCGGTTGTTACGCCCGTAGGGCCTCCCCGTCCTTCTCGTCCTCCCCGTTCTTCTCCTCCAGGGTGCCGCTTTCGTCCCGTCGAGCGACAGCCCTCGCCCTGCGCCGGGCCAGCGGCGCCGCGAGCGCGGTCACCACGATGAACAGCGCGATGGTGAGGACGACGATGCTGGCGCCGGGCGGTACGTCCGCGTAGTACGAGGTCGCAGTGCCGGAGAGGGTCACCAGCACCCCGAAGCCCATCGAGACGAACAGGGTGGTCGCGAAGCCCCGCGTGGCCTGCTGCGCTGCGGCGACCGGGATCACCATCAGCGCGCTCACCAGCAGCAGCCCCACGACGCGCATGGCCACCGTCACCGTCACGGCGGCTGTGACGGCCAGCAGCAGGTTCAGCACCCGCACCGGCAGCCCCGTCACGCGCGCGAACTCCTCGTCCTGGCAGACGGCGAACAACTGCCGCCGCAGCCCCAGCGAGACCGCCAGCACGAAGGCCGACAGGCACACGATGGCGATCACGTCGGAGTTCGAGACGGTCGTGATGGAGCCGAAGAGGTAGGTGGTGAGGTTGGCGTTGGAGCCGTTCGGCGAGAGGTTGATGATCATGACGCCGCCCGCCATGCCGCCGTAGAAGAGCATCGCGAGCGCGAGATCGCCGCGCGCCTTCCCGTACCAGCGGATCAGCTCCATCGCGACGGCGCCCAGTGACGCCACGAGCACGGCCATCCACACCGGGTTGGTGTTCAGCAGGAAGCCGAGCGCGACGCCGGTGAGGGCGACGTGGCCGATGCCGTCGCCCATGATCGCCTGGCGGCGCTGGACGAGGTAGATCCCGACGGCTGGCGCTGCTATGCCGACCAGCAGGGCGGCGAGCAGTGCCCGTTGCATGAAGGCGTAGTCCAGCAGCTCGGTCATGTCAGCAGTCCGGTCTCGATCTTCGAGGCGGGTTCGGCCTCGGGGGTGTCGTGCGGGTGGCAGGCCAGGTCGTGCAGACGCTCGGGGTGGTCGACGCGCTCGACCTGCCCGTCGCGCAGCACCACGGCGCGGTCGATCAGCGGGGCGAGCGGGCCCAGCTCGTGCAGCACCAGCAGCACGGAGCTGCCGCCCGCCACCTGCTCGCGCAGCGCGTCGGCGAGCACCCGCTGGCTGGCGAGGTCGACCCCGGCCAGCGGCTCGTCCATCAACAGCAGCTCCGGCTCTCCGGCGAGCGCGCGGGCGATGAGCACCCGCTGGTGCTGGCCGCCCGACAGGGCGCTCACGGAGTCCCTGGCGCGCTCCCGCATGCCCACCAGCTCCAGGGCGCGGTCCACGGCGGCGCGGTCGGCGCGGCCGAGGGGGCGCAGCCGCGTGCGGGCCAGTCGCCCCGAGGAGACGATCTCGCGGACCGTCGCCGGCACGCCCCCGGCGGCCGTGGAGCGCTGCGGTACGTAGCCCAGGCGCCGCCACTCGCGGAAGCGGGCCAGGGGCGTGCCGAACAGCTCCAGGCTGCCGCCGGTGAGCGGAACCTGCCCGATGACGGCCCGCACGGTGGTGGACTTGCCGGAGCCGTTGGCCCCGAGCAGCGCGACGACCTCGCCACGGCCGACGGTCAGGTCGATGCCGCGCAGCACGGGCCGCGCGCCGAGTGTGGCCGTCGCGTCACGCAGGGATATGACGGTCTCCGGTGGGGCCATGGCGGGTCGCCTTCCTCGGTCCTCGGGGTGCTCGCGTGCTGCGCGGGCCCGCTTGCTCGGGTATTCGGGTGCTCAGGAGTCGGATGGTGACACGTCAGGAACCGGAGCCCGCGTTCAGCGCCGTGCGCAGCGCCGACAGGTTCTCGCGCATGACCGAGAAGTAGTCCTGCTTCTTCTCGTTCTTGACGCTCTCCAGGGGGCTGAGGACGCCGGTCTTGAGCTTGAGGTCGCCCGCGAGGGCCTTGGCGGTCTTGTCGCTCGCGTTGTCTTCGAAGAAGACGGTGCTGACCTTGTCCTCCTTGGCGACCGTGTGCAGCTCCTTCATGCGCGCGGCGCTCGGCTCGGACTCGGGGTCGATGCCGGAGACGGCCTCCTCGTGCAGCCCGTAGCGCTCGGCGAAGTAGCCGAAGGCGGCGTGGGTGGTGACGAAGGTGTCGGTCTTGCGCTTCTCCAGGCCCTTCTCGAACTCCTTGTTGAGGGATTCGAGGCGCTTCACGAGGGAGGCGGTGTTCTTCTCGTAGGCGGCCTTGTGGTCCGGATCGGCCTTGGCCAGCTCCTTGCCGACGCCCTTGGCGACCTCGGCGTAGCGCACCGGGTCGAGCCAGATGTGGGGGTCCTCGCCGCTCTCGGTCTCGTGGCTGTGACCCTCGTGGCCCTCTTCCTCGGCGTGGTCGTGGCCCTCGTGCTCCTCGTGGCCCTCTTCCCCGCCGTGGTCGTGGCCCTCCTCGCCGTGCACGTCGTCGCCGTGGGCTTCGAGGGAGGTGTACGAGGTGGCCTCGGCGACGTTCTTCACGCCGGACTGGCCCACGGCCTCGTCGACGGCGGGCTGGAGGCCCTTGAGGTAGACGATGAGATCGGCTTCGCTGAGCTGCCCGGTCTGCTGCGGGCTGAGTTCGAGGTCGTGCGGTTCGACGCCCGGCTTGGTGAGGCTGTCGACGCTGACGTACTTGCCGCCGATCTCCTGGGCGAGGAACTTCATGGGGTAGAACGACGCGACGACGTTGACCTTGCCGTCGTCACCGGCCGCGGAGTCGTTGCCGCAGGCGGCGAGGGTGAGGGCGCCGAGGCCGAGAGCGGTGGCCGCGGCCGTGGTCCGTATGAGTCCCCGTGAAGGCAGTCGTCGTCGAGCGTTCATGACACTCATTTTCAACCTACATGGAAACGATTGTCAAATGATGTGGAGGCGGTGAAACCGTCTGCGGGCGGGCAGGCGCCCCGCCGGGAGTCCGGGACCCGAACCGATTTGATTCGGGCCCCTCATGGCTCGGTAATCTGAGGTATTCCGTCGTCGTTGATGAAGAGAGCACCGTGGCCGCCGACAAGATCGACACCATCGTCAGCCTGAGCAAGCGCCGTGGCTTTGTGTACCCGTGCAGTGAGATCTACGGTGGTCAGCGCGCCGCCTGGGACTACGGGCCGCTCGGCGTCGAACTCAAGGAGAACATCAAGCGCCAGTGGTGGCGCTCCATGGTCACTTCGCGCGATGACGTGGTCGGTCTCGACTCGTCCGTGATCCTGGCCCCCCAGGTCTGGGAGGCGTCGGGGCACGTCGCCACCTTCACGGACCCGCTCACCGAGTGCACCTCGTGCCACAAGCGTTTCCGCGCGGACCACCTGGAAGAGGCGTACGAGGCCAAGCACGGCCACCTGCCCCCGAACGGCATGGCCGACATCAACTGCCCCCACTGCGGCAACAAGGGCGGCTTCACCGAGCCCAAGCAGTTCTCAGGCCTGCTCTCGACGCACCTCGGCCCGACCCAGGACTCCGGTTCGGTCAGCTACCTGCGCCCCGAGACGGCCCAGGGCATCTTCACCAACTTCGCCAACGTGCAGCAGACGTCGCGCAAGAAGCCGCCGTTCGGCATCGCACAGACCGGCAAGTCCTTCCGGAACGAGATCACTCCGGGCAACTTCATCTTCCGCACCCGCGAGTTCGAGCAGATGGAGATGGAGTTCTTCGTCAAGCCGGGCGAGGACGAGGAGTGGCACGAGTACTGGATGGAGCAGCGCTGGAACTGGTACCGCGACCTCGGCATCCGCGAGGAGAACATCCGCTGGTACGAGCACCCGGCCGAGAAGCTCTCCCACTACTCGAAGCGCACCGCCGACATCGAGTACCGCTTCAACTTCGGCGGCACCGAGTTCTCCGAGCTGGAGGGCGTCGCCAACCGCACGGACTTCGACCTCGGCGCCCACTCCAAGGCGTCGGGCCACGACCTCTCCTACTTCGACCAGGAGGCGGGCGAGCGCTGGATCCCGTACGTCATCGAGCCCGCGGCCGGTGTCAACCGCGCGATGCTCGCGTTCATGCTCGACGCGTACATCGAGGACGAGGCACCGAACGCCAAGGGCAAGATGGAGAAGCGCACCGTCATGCGCCTCGACCCGCGCCTCTCCCCGGTCAAGGTGGCCGTGCTGCCGCTGTCCCGCAACGAGAAGCTGTCGCCCAAGGCGCGCGGCCTCGCCGAGACGCTGCGCAAGCACTGGAACATCGAGTTCGACGACGCGGGCGCCATCGGCCGCCGCTACCGCCGCCAGGACGAGATCGGCACGCCGTTCTGCATCACCGTCGACTTCGACACCCTCGACGACAACGCCGTCACGGTGCGTGAGCGCGACACGATGAAGCAGGACCGCGTCTCGCTGGACCAGATCGAGAGCTACCTGGGCGGCCGCCTGCTGGGCTGCTGAGCCCTGGCCGGACCCGACAGGGCCGGACAGAGCCGAATGTGGAAAGGTCCCGCATCCCCATTCCGGGGGTGCGGGACCTTTTCCTTCCCCGCTTCCTTTTCTGGCTCATTTTCCCATCCAGATCCCCCTGTCCCGCCATTTACGGTGCTTCGGGGCCGCATTCCCGCTTGCCCCTCATCCCCGTGGAGGGAGCACCCCGGCATGGTCAACGTGCGCACCAGCGGCGCCTGGACAGGCGTCGATGTGGAAGCAACGCAGTTCAGCGGCTTCAAAACGAAACGTCTCGCCTGGGGCGACGTCGCGGACGACGTGAAGAGCGCCTACGTCTTCGAGGGTGCCTCCACCCAGGTGGCACTCGACGGCACCCCGAGCGTGATCGGTTACTTCAAGCACTACAACCACGCCATCCCCATGCCGCCGCACCCGACATTCACCGCGGAACTCAGCATCACCGTGGCCTTCGGGGACAAGGACAGGCGCACGGTCGGCCCGGTGAAGTTCCAGCACAACGAGACGCCCAATGTGGGCCCGTCGCCGGAGGACACCGTCGAACTGGACGAGGTCAAGTTCGACCAGGTCGTGCAGGTCGACGGCAAGTGGTACGACATGCACGTCCAGGGCTTCCTGCAATTCGGCGAGATCAGCAGGCACTTCGTCAGCGTCGAGGACTCCAAGGAGCCCAACACCGCCGAACTCAGGGCTTCGTTCGCTCCCTACAAGGGCGGGGCGTAGCCGCCCGTACTGAGGACGCCGGGAGGAGCCCACGCATGACAGAACCGATCAAGCGGGTGACCGTCGCGCTCCAGACGAGCACGCAGGACGTCGGCGACGCGATCATCCACCGGACGACCGAGACGCTGGCGGACAGCCGGGTCTTTCTCGGCCTCGCGGGACGTGAGTTCCGCTGCGCGACGGGCGAGGGGCGGAAGCTGCTGGCGGGTTCGATCGAGACGTTCGTCTTCGGCAGCGATTCCAACGTCAAGTCCGCCGCGGCCAACGATCCCGCGTACCGCACGATGGAGAACGTCCGCGCCTATCCCGTCTACATCCGCTTCGCGCCCCAGCCCAACGCGAGCGACCCGCAAGAGGACGACTGGTGCCTGGAGCATGTGCGGGTCGGCGTCGAGGGCGCGCAGGGCGGCAGGCTCGATCTCGAAGCGCTGGAGGGGGCGGAGCGGATCTTTCTGGGCAGCGACGGAGGACACGTCCTGTATCTCCAGCCCGGCTCGGCTCAGACCTGGGGGTAGGGCTCCTCGGGCGTCAGCGTGTCAGTGCGAGCGCGGGAAAGGCGTGGTCCCGCCAGATGAGGCGCGAGGTCTCTTCGGGGTACGCGGCGACGGTCGGGGTGCCGTTCCGGGCGTCCTGGCCGTCGAAGAGCCGGGTGAGGCGCCGGCCGGTGTCGTACGCGGGCCACCCGGGGTCGCCGTGGGCGGCGAACCCGGTCCACGCGGCCCGCATCCGGGCGGACAGCGCCTCCGCCTCGTCATAGCCGGGGGACGGGGCCTCGCCGATCAGTGCGGCGGGCTGGCCGCGGTCCAGGTTGCCGAAGACGAGCGGCACGTCCAGGCCGTGGCAGGCGCCGAGGATCCCGCCCATGCCCGGCGCCTCCCACGTCAGCTCGTAGACGTGGGCCCGGCCTCCGGCCGCCGCGCGGGCCTCGGCGAGGCGGAGGGACGGCATGCGGAACAGGCAGTCGGAGCGGACCAGTTCGTACAGCGCCTCGGGGTCCGCGCCGGGGAAGCCGTCGCGGTAGCGGCGGGGGCCGTTCCCGCCCCCGTCCTCCTCGGGGCCCAGGGCGCGCAGGGCGCTCGCGGCCTGGGCTTCCGTCACGTGGCCGAGGAGCCCTTGGAGCGCGGTGAGCAGTCGCTGTTCGTGACGGGTGTGGCCGACGAGGAGTGCGACGTCGACGGCCGCGCCCTCGGCCAGGGCCCGCCACGGAGTGACCGGCAGGGTGTCGCCGTCGACGACGGGGGAGTACGGGATCGTCGCGTGCGCGGCCAGCCCCCAGCGCGGCGCCCACCGGTCCATCGCGGCGCTGACCGCGTCACCTGCGGCGGACAGTTGGGCCGGGGTCACCGTGGACAGGTCGGAGGCGGTGGGTTTGCGCCCCAGTTCGGCGGCGCAGACGCGTGCGATGTCGGCGGACAGCTCCGGCGAGAAGAACGTGCCCTGCACACTCTGCGCGACGGCCCGCCGGAAGAGCCAGGCCGCGCGCGGCATCGCCAGCAGCGCGGCGACCGACCCGCCGCCCGCCGACTGGCCGAAGACCGTGACCCGGTCCGGGTCGCCGCCGAAGGCGCGGACGGTGTCCCGCACCCACTCCAGGGCGGCGATCTGGTCGAGCAGCCCCCGGTTGGCGGGCGCACCGTCGAATTGGCCGAACCCCTCAAGGCCCACGCGGTAGTTGAACGTCACTACGACGACCTCGCCCTCGCGGGCCAGGCGGGCGCCGTCGTACTCGGGAAGGCAGGACATCCCGACCGTGTAGGCGCCGCCCTGGATCCACACCATGACGGGGAGCGCGGCGCCGGGGTCCGGGTCGGGCGTCCAGACGTTGACCGTCAGCCAGTCGTCACCCTGCGCGTACTGTGCCAGCGCGTGCATGCCGAGGGCTCCGCCCTGGGGAGGGGGCGGCCCGTACGAGACCGCGGGGCGCGTCCCGTCCCAGCCCTGTGCGGGGCGCGGTGCTGCGAACCGCAGTGCGCCGACGGGCGGTTCGGCGTACGGGATGCCCCGGAAGACGGCCACTCCTGCTTCGCGGGTGCCGCGCAGGGCTCCGGCGGGGGTGCGGACTTCGAGCGACGGCCCTGCTGGTTCCGGTGCGCCGGTGGTCATCACGGTCCCCTCCTGGCGGGCGGCTCCTGGCTTCGGAGCATCCCGCTGAGGGAGGGGGCGCGCCAGCGAATTAGGGGCGGCTGGGATGGGCGGGGAGCATGGGGCTTCGGTGAGCGGCTACTCGTTCTCGTCGCCGTCGTCGGGGCGGGTGTCAAAGCCGGTGGTGTCCAGGACGCAGTCGAAGGGCGCCGGCACGGTGACCTTCTCGCCGAACGGAACGGTCAGCCGGGCCGCGTAACCCCGCGAGGAGGGGTTCCAGAACACGGTCACGGCGCCCTCCTGCATGTCCAGCAGCAGATATACCGGCACGCCGCTCCTGCCGTAGACCGGCGCCTTGTCGTCCCAGTCCGTGTCACGCGTGGAGGGCGAAGTCAGCTCGGCGACGAGGGACAGGGCCTCCCCGTCCACGTAACGGCCCCGGCGCTGAAGGGCCCGCTCGGCGACGACGTACACGTCTGGCCCGTAGGCGCGCTCCTCACTGGGAAACGTGAACAGGAAGGGGGCGCTGTCGGCGATGTGACCCTCGGGCGCGTGCGGTTCCAGTTGGCGGCGGAGGGAACGCATGAGGGGCAGGTAGAACGGCTGCGACCACGGCGCCATGACGATGTTTCCCCCGATGATCTCCGCCTGATAGCCCTCGGGCACGTCCATGCCCAGCGTGGTGCGGCACAGCGCCTGGAAGCGCGCTGAGCCGTCGGGGACATCTATCGTCGTCGGTCGTTCGAGCATCACTGTCATGATGCGCCCTCCCCGCGAAGTGAACCAGTTGATACGCAGCGTAACGATCGAATGGTCGACATGGGGGTGCTTGCCGAAGGCCCGCTCTTTTCGTGAAGACGCTGGTCAGAACCGGTCGGAACCGGTCAGAGCGGTTGCCGTCAGGGTGAGGTGCTGGGTCAGGACCTCGGCCGCCGTGTCGGCGTCGCGGGACAGCGCCGCCTCCTCCAGGCGACGGTGTTCGTCGGCGCCGTCGCGGCCGGGGTTGCGGAGCGTCGACCAGCGGCGGGTCAGTTCGCTCGACGTCCACAGCCGGTCGAAGGTCTCCAGCAGGGCGGGGTTGCCGCAGCCCTCCAGCAGCGTCCGGTGGAAGACCCGATGGGCCTCGGCCCAGGCTTCGCTGTAGTGCTTGGTCTCCTCCGGGGTGTGGACGGGGGTGCGGGTCAGCCGGTGGTGCGCTGCCCGTACGCGGGCCTCCCAGTCGACGTCGCCGCGCTCGACGGACATGCGCAGCACGACCGGCTCGATCGTGCGCCGTGCCTCGGCGATCTCCTGCCAGCGCTGGTCGGAGAAGGCGGGCACGGCGAAGCCGCGGTTGTGCAGCCGGTCGGCGAGGCCGTCGCCGACAGCGCGTACCAGCGCCTCGCGTACGACGGCCAGGCTCACACCCTGTTCTCTGGCCAGGTCCTGCGGTTTGAGGGCTTCACCGGGGGCGTGGTCCCCGCGCATGATCGCGTCGCGCAGGCGGCCGTAGACCTGCTCGGAGAGCATCTGTTTTCCGGGAGAGGGGGAGGCGGCGGCGGCTGGTGGTGTCATGGGGTCAGCATAGACGATCGCTTGGATAATCGATTATTGGTGTTATGGTCGATGAAGAGTCGACGGGGCACGGCCATCCGGCACGCGACACCGCGACACCCCGAGACACGTCGAAAGGAACAACGCATGAGCGCCAACGACCCCTTCGCCCGCCTCCCCGAGGCGGCCACCTTCACCGTCACCAGCACCACCGTGGCCGACGGCGCCGCCTGGTCGGCCGAGCAGTTCGCCGCCGGTGTCCCCGGCGGCAAGGACGTCTCCCCGCAGCTCTCCTGGAGCGGCGCCCCCGAGGGCACCAAGAGCTACGCCGTGACGGTCTACGACCCGGACGCGCCCACCGGCTCCGGCTTCTGGCACTGGGCCGTCGCCGACATCCCCGCCACGGTCACCGAACTGCCCGAGGGCGCGGGCGACGACACCGGCTCGGGCCTGCCCGAGGGCGCCTTCCAGCTCCCCAACGACGCCCGCGCCGCCCGCTTCATGGGTGCAGCGCCGCCCGCCGGACACGGCCCGCACCGCTACTTCGTCGTGGTGCACGCCCTGGACGTCGAGTCCATCGGCGTACCCGCCGATGCCACCCCGGCCTTCCTCGGCTTCAATATGGCCGGACACACCCTCGGCCGCGCCGTCCTGACCGCGACAGCCGAGACCCCCGCCGCCTGACGGCTGCCGATCCGGTCCGACCCGCCGTGGGGGGGGCGCCCCCCCCCCCCCGCCCGCCGCGGCGCACACACCCCGCGCAAAAAAAACACCGTAACCCCACCCCCCCCCCCCCCCCCCCCCCCCCCCCCC
>NZ_JBSHAO010000033.1:27506-58296 GCF_053611545.1 Streptomyces sp. NPDC054796
CCCCGGGCGGGGGCCGCCCTCCCCGCGACCCCCGACCCCCCGGCCGCGTGCGGGTGGCCTCGCGGGCCCCCCCGGCGGCGGCGGCCCCCCCCCCCCCCGGGGGGGCCACGGCTCAACCTCCCAGGAGGAAAGAACCGCGATGTCCACCACCACCCCCTCCGGCCACACCGCCCACCCGGACGGCCGACGGACGGACCTGAACGCCGTTCGCGAGGTCAGCTCCGCACTGAGCGCGGCCCACCAGTTCATCTACTTCGTCCCCGAAGCCGCGGAGGAGGCCGCGGAGTTCGGTGTGACCGAGCGCGGACCCGCGTACTTCGCGTACAGGTCGGCCGCGATGGGCGCGGTTCCGTGGCAGGTCGCGCTCGCGACCTTCTACAACTTCAGCCCGCGCGCGGTGCGGCCCATGGAGGGCGTGTGGGACGCCGCGTCGCCGGAGCGGTGGCAGACCGCGCGCTTCGCGTCCGCCGGGCGCGCGTTCCGGCGCGTCGGCCCCGAGCTGACGGCTGATCAGGTAGCGGAGGCGCGGTCGCTGATCGACCCCGTCGTCGCCGGTGCCGACTACGCGGGCAAGACACTGGCCGCCGCGAACGCGGCGGTCCCGCTTCCGGCGGACCCGCTCGTCGCGCTGTGGCAGCAGATCACGGTGCTGCGCGAGTGGCGCGGCGACGCGCACCTCGTCGTCCTCGCGCACAACGGCCTCGGCCCGTGCGACTGCACCGTCCTCCAGACCGCGACGGGCCGATTCCCGGTGAAGCTCGCGCGTGCCACCCGCCAGTGGGACGACGAGGAGTGGGCGGCGGCGACAGCCCGCCTCGTCGCACGCGGCTGGCTCGACGCCGACGGCACCATGACCGACGCGGGCACGGCGGCGCGCGAGCGCATCGAGACGGAGACCGACGAGCACTGCGCGGCGCTGTGGGAGGGGGTCGGCGAAGCGGGCGCGCGCCGCCTCGCCGCGCTCGTCAAGCCGATCAAGGACGCGTTCGACGCGGCCGGGACGTACGACATGCTGCGCTGAACGCGGCACGGCACAGCGCCCGTTCCTGGGGGTCGCCGGGCCAGGAAGCGTGCCGTTGTTACCTTCTCCCGTCGGCGTTCGTCATGAGTGCGACGGCCGCGTACGAGCCGAATACGAGCGGTCGTCGCACCCACGAGTGAACGGACGAACGGAGAGCAGGATGCTGAGCAACATCATGTACGTGACGGTCTACGTCACCGACCAGGAGCGCGCGCTGAGGTTCTACACCGACGGGCTCGGCCTGGAGAAGCGGCTCGACTTCCCGGGGCCCGACGGGCGCTTCCTCACCGTCGGCGTTCCCGACAGCCCTGTGCAGATCATCCTGTGGCCGCACGCGGCGACCGCAGGACAGCCCGTCGACGCGGACCAGCACGCCGCGCCCGGACCGCTGATCCTCGAATCCGACGACCTGCGGAAGGACTTCGAGGCCATGCGCCGGCGCGGTGTCACCTTCGTGGAGCCCGAACCCCAGGACTATCCGTTCGGGGTCCGCGCCGAGGCGGTGGACCCGGACGGCAACCGGGTCTCGCTCCGTCAGCAGCGGAAGCCGTGACCGCCCACCCGTCCTCGTCCGGCCTCGTGGCCGAGGCGTTCGAGGCCCAGCGCGACCGGCTGCGCGCCGTCGCCTACCGCGTGCTGGGCTCGCACGCCGACGCCGAGGACGTCGTCCAGGAAGCCTGGATGCGGCTCGTCCGGCAGGACGAGGCGGCCATCGGCAACCTGGCGGGCTGGCTGACGACCGTCGTCGGCCGGATCAGCCTGGACCTCCTGAGATCCCGCCAGGCCCGCCCCGAAGCTGTTTACGGGCAGGAGCAGCAGGAGTTCGCGCACCTCGTGGTGACGACGCCCGACGAAGGGCCCCCGCCGGACGAGCAGGCAGCGCTGGCCGATTCGGTCGGCCTCGCCCTGCTCGTCGTGCTCGACTCGCTCACCCCGAGCGAGCGCCTGGCGTTCGTCCTGCACGACATGTTCGCGGTCCCGTTCCGCGAAATCGGCCACATCCTGGGCAAGTCCGCCGACGCCACCAAGATGCTCGCCAGCCGCGCCCGCCGGAAGGTCCGCGCCACGGACCGCCCGGCGGGCCCCGGCCGCGAACACCGGGAGGCCGTCCAGGCGTTCAGCGCCGCCGCGCTCAGCGGCGACTTCGAAGCGCTGCTGCGTGTCCTCGACCCGAACGTGAAGCTGACCGTCGACACCCCCGACGGCATGGTCGTCACCCTCGGCGCCACCAAGGTCGCCGCCGGCGCCCGCATGTTCTCCGGCGAGGCCGCCCACCAACGCCCCGTGCTGGTCAACGGCATCCCCGGCCACATGTCCTGGCGCCCCGACGGGACCCCGCTCTCCATCGTCGTCTTCACCGTCACCGAGGGCCGGATCGCTGGCATCCACATCATTATCGACCCGGCCAAACTCGCTTCGGTCAGTACCCGAGTGTGCCGTCCTTGAGCGAGGTGAGGAACGCTGCCCACGCGGTGGGGGAGTGGTGTGCGGTGCCGTGGACGGGGTCCTTGCTGTCGCGGACGGCGCGTCCGCCGTCTGCGGTGACGGCTATTTCGACGCACTCGTTCTCGGCGCCTCCCGAATAGGAGGACTTGCGGAAGGGCGTGGCCAATGCTTTGTGGTTCATGGCTGCGAATGCTCCCTGGCGATGTGGGTGATGGTCTTCGTGGCGACATCGCTCAGAGGTCGAGCGTGCCGTCCTTGAGGGAGGTGAGGAACGCCGCCCATGCGGTGGGGGAGTGGTGCGTGGTGCCGTGGGCGGGGTTCTTGCTGTCGCGGGCGGCGCGTCCGCCGTCGGCGGTGATGGCTATCTCGACGCATTCGTTGGCGGAACCCCCGCCGGAGTGGGAGGACTTCCGAAAGGGAGTGATGACGGTCTTGCCGTTCATGGGACTTCGTCTTCCTCGGGGATGTCGGTGATGAGGCGTTGGATGAAGGTTCGGCTCTGCTCCGGCGTGAGAGCCGCAGAGCGCAAGGCGTCGAAAGTGTGCGCGTACGGCGTCGTCAGGTGCTCGTCCTCCAGGACCATGCTCTCCTCGTGCGTGTCCTGAACGACTGCCGACGGTGCCCATTCGTCATCGAACGAGAGCATGACGAAGGGTGGAGAACTTGTCGCGGCTGCCCAGTCGTTGAGCGGGAGAACCTGCAAGGTGATCATGGGCTGCTGGTGGAACCAGAGCAGGTCCAGAAGCTGCGCTCGGTGTGTCTTGGGCGATGGCATACGGGAGATGAGCGCGGGTTCCCAGATCACGGCCGCGAGGCGGGCCCCGGACTTCAGGAACTGCTTGCGCCGCTCCTGCCGGATGGCGACGAGGTGTTCGACGTGCTCGGTGTTGCTCCGGGTGGAGTTTGCTGAAGCGAGTGCCTCGGTGTACTCCGCTGTCTGCAAGAGTCCTGGGATGAGGGTCGTTTGCCACGTGCGCAAGTAAGTGGCATCCGCTTCCAGTGCGAGATAGTCGTGGAGTTTGTCGGGGACGGGCACCGGGTGGTCGGGCCACCAGCCGCGCTTTGTCGCGTTCCTGGCCAGGCGCTCAAGTTGCTCTCGTGTGTGCTGGTCATTCACCTCGTACAGATCAAGCAGGTACCGGACTTCCGCGACCTTGGCGGTGCTGACTCCGGTTTCGATGCGGCTGACCTTCGCGGTGGAACAGGCCAGTGCTTCGGCCGCGTGCTCTTGGTCGAGGCGGGCGGCCAGGCGGTACCGCTTGAGCGCAGCGCCGAGTCGTCTCCCGCGCATGGTCGGTTTGCGGTCAGCGGGCATGCCTCTCCTTTTGTCGCTGCTCTCAAGTGTGCATACCTCGACGCACTGTGCGGCAGGGGTTCGTCACGCTCAGAAGTTGGCAAACTTGCCACTAAGTTCACTTGCCAGATCTTAGCGCTTGCCTCTAGCGTGAGTTGCGTCACTCAGGGTGCCGCCGTCGGCGCGAAGGGTGATCAAGGTTCTGCCTGCCCACCGCCCCCACCGGGAGGACGTATGTCCGGGCGCACGCACATCACCCGTTTCCGTGTCCGCAAAGCGGCCGTCGCCGAGGCGCGTCGTCACGTCGAGGCGTTACTCGTCGAGTGGCGGCTCGGGCAGCTCGTCGAACCGGCCGTCCTCGTCACCAGCGAGCTGGCCACCAACGCCGTGCTCCACGCACGAGGCATCGCGGACTACTTCGAGTTGACCGTCCGGCGCAGGGATGGCGTGCTGATACTTGAGGTGACCGACTCCTGCACGTGGGAGATGCCGGAGCTGCGGAAACCGGGGCCGGAGGACACCGGCGGGCGCGGGCTGCTGCTCGTGGACGCGCTCGCGGAGCGGTGGGGGGTGCGGCCACGTGCCGGGGCCGGGAAGACCGTGTGGGCGCACCTGTCCGTGAGGGGCGGTGCGGACGATGAGGCGTGAGGGGCGGGTGCGTGATCTCCTGCTCCGGCCGGGGTGGTGGTGCGAGGCACGCGTCGTCCACGAGGACGGACGGCGTGCGTACCGGGACGCGTGCCGGGCCACCAGCGCCGGGCACGCCGCGATGTGGATGCGTACCGACGTGCGCACCCTGCTGCCCCGACTCGACGCGGCGGACGCCGAACGCGCGCACCGCTGGCTGCGCGCAGATGGCGCGCCCCGCGTCTTCGAGGCGACGGGCGACGCCGGGGCCGTCCGGTTCGCATGGAGCGTGCGCAGGGTGCTGTTCCTGCACGCCAGGGCAGGCGGCCCGTGACTTCCCGGTGTCGTGCCCGGAGCCTCGGACCCCCACGCCTCGGGCTCCGGCGCTTCGGGGCACGCAACCCCGTCGGACGACCCGGAACCGTCAGGCGCTCAGGCCCCGCAAAATCATCGTGCGGACCGCCGCGAACTCGTCTTCGATACCGGGCCGGGACCACTCCGCCGCGTGGGCCGGATCGTGGAAGCGGGCCGTCGCGTCGAACACGGCGCGGGCCACCTCCGACCCGGTGCCGATCAGCTTCGAGGAGAAGGCGCCCTTCAAGCGCCCCTCGTCGATGATCCGGGCGATCTGATCGACCAGCTCGTTGATGTGACGCTCCACGGCGCCGCTGTGCTCCTTGACCAGGGCCATGTACGTGGCGAACAGCTCCGGCTCGTCGCCCGCCTTGCGCCGCTTCGCCTCGAACAGGCCTGTCAGCCAGCGGTCCAGGCGCTTGTCCGCCTGCCCTGGCCCGGAGGTGAGCGACGCGAGTTCCTCGCTCGTACGGGACAGCCAGCGCTCCGTGACCGCCTCACGGAGCGCCGACTTGGTGCGGAAGTGGCGGTAGACGCTGCCGTGCGTGACTCCCAGCTCGCGCGCCACGTCCACGACGGTGGCCTTCGCCGCGCCGTACCGGCGAAGGACCTCTTCCGTGGCCGCGAGGATGCGTTCGGGGGTCAGTGATTCCGTCGCCATCGGCTACCTCGGCTCTCGTTTGCGGGCAGGGCGCTCGCGAGCCCGCACGCGGTTATTTCTCGCTGTCCAGGTGCGCCATCTGGTTGGCCGGATAGCGGTCACCCGCCGCGGCGTCCACGGGGACGGCGCGCTCGATGGCGGCGAGATCGACGTCGTCGAGCGTAACCTCCGCCGCCGACAACGACTCCGCCAGCCGCTCACGGCTTCGCGCGCCGATCAGCGGAACGATGTCCTCGCCACGGGAGAGCACCCAGGCGATGGCGGTCTGCGCGACGGTGAGGTCCTTGGCCGCCGCGATGCCGCGCAGCGTCTCGACGAGGTCCAGGTTGTGCTGGAGGTTGTCGCCGGTGAAGCGGGGGCTCATGCCGCGGAAGTCATTGGCGGCGAGCTTGCGGTCCGGGGACCAGTGGCCGCTGATGAGGCCGCGCGAGAGCACCCCGTACGCCGTCACGCCGATGCCCAGCTCGCGGCAGACGGGCAGGATCTCCGCCTCGATGCCGCGCGAGATCAGCGAATACTCGATCTGGAGGTCGCTGATCGGTGCGACGGCCGCCGCCCGGCGGATGGTCTCCGCGCCGACCTCGGAGAGGCCGATGTGACGTACGTGCCCCGCCTTGACCAGCTCGGCGATGGCGCCGACGGTCTCCTCGATGGGCACGTCCGGATCGAGACGGGCGATGCGGTAGATGTCGATGTGGTCGGTGCCGAGGCGCTGGAGGGAGTAGGCCGCGAAGTTCTTGACCGCTGCCGGGCGACCGTCGTAGCCGGTGAAGCCGCCCTCCACGGTGCGCAGCGCGCCGAACTTCACGCTGGTCAGAGCCTGTTCGCGACGGGCCGCCGGGGCGGTGCGCAGGGCCTCGTTGATCAGCAGCTCGTTGTGGCCCATCCCGTAGAAGTCGCCGGTGTCGAGGAGGGTGACGCCCGCTTCGAGCGCGGCGTGGATGGTGGCGAGCGACTCGGCCCTGTCCGCCTCGCCGTACAGCGCGGACATGCTCATGCAGCCGAGGCCGAGCGCGGAGACGGAGGGGCCGTGGGTGCCGAGGGTGCGGGTTCGCATGGTCTGCATGGTGACCAAGGTGGCATAACAGATGACAGATTTCAATATCTGTTATCCGTCATCTGTTACCTGTTACCCACGCCCCGCTCCCCGTTCCCCCGCACTCCGCCCCATGAGGGACAATGGGAGGTCTGTCCATGCCCGTACGCCTGGGAGAAAGCCCGTCATGACGCCGCAGCTCCAGATCGGTCCCCACAGCGTCCAGCCGCCGGTCGTGCTGGCGCCGATGGCGGGGATCACGAACGCGCCGTTCAGGACGCTGTGCAGGGAGTTCTCGGGCGGCAAGGGGCTGTTCGTCAGCGAGATGATCACCACGCGGGCTCTCGTCGAGCGCAACGAGAAGACCATGCAGCTCATCCGCTTCGACGAGACCGAGCGCCCCCGTTCCATCCAGCTCTACGGTGTGGATCCGGTCACCGTCGGCAAGGCGGCCCGCATGATCGCGGACGAGGATCTGGCCGACCACATCGACCTCAACTTCGGCTGCCCCGTCCCCAAGGTGACCCGCAAGGGCGGCGGCTCCGCGCTCCCGTACAAGCGACCGCTGCTGCGCGCGATCCTCCACGAGGCCGTCGGCAACGCGGGCGGGCTGCCCGTGACGATGAAGATGCGCAAGGGGATCGACGACGACCACCTGACGTATCTCGACGCGGGCCGCATCGCCGTCGACGAGGGCGTGACGTCCATCGCCCTGCACGGCCGCACGGCGGCCCAGCACTACGGGGGCACCGCCGACTGGGACGCCATCGCCCGCCTCAAGGAGGCCGTCCCGGAGATCCCCGTGCTGGGCAACGGCGACATCTGGTCCGCCGACGACGCCCTGCGCATGGTCCGCGAGACCGGCTGCGACGGAGTGGTCGTGGGGCGCGGCTGCCTCGGGCGTCCCTGGCTGTTCGGCGACCTGGTGGCGGCCTTCGAGGGCAAGGGCCCGGAGGCGTACGCGCGCCCCGCGTTCCGCGAGGTCGCTGACGTGATGGTGCGGCACGCGCGGCTGCTCGGAGAGTGGCTGAACGACGAGCCGCGCGGCGTGATCGACTTCCGTAAGCACGTCGCCTGGTACACCAAGGGCTTCTCCGTCGGCTCCGAGATGCGCAAGCGGCTGGCGGTGGCGTCGTCGCTGGAGGAGCTGCGGTCGCTGCTGGACGAGCTGGACCTCGACCAGCCGTGGCCCTCGGCGGGCGCCGACGGGCCGCGCGGCCGTACGAGCGGGCGCAACCGCGTCGTCCTCCCCGACGGCTGGCTGGACGACCCGAACGACTGCGCCGGTGGCGTCGGCGAGGACGCGGAACTGGACACGTCGGGCGGCTGACGGCGCACGGGTTACAGCTGACGGCTGACGGCTGACGGCTCATGGCGTAGCGACGCACCGTCGCGCCGCTGACCAGCCCGGACCGACGTCCGCCCGGCCCGCGCTGCGATACTTCCGCCCGTGAAGGCGATTCTCTACGAGGAGTTCGGGCAGCTCCCCGAACTCCGCACCGTGCCCGACCCCACCCCCTCCCCGACCGGTGCCGTGATCGAGGTCGCGGCGACGGGGCTGTGCCGCAGCGACTGGCACGCGTGGCGCGGCCACGACTCAGGGGTGGGGCTCCCGCACGTCGGCGGGCACGAGTTCGCCGGGACGGTGGTGTCCGTGGGCGCCGAGGTGCGGCGGCCGTGGGTGGGGCGCCGGGTGACGGTGCCGTTCGTGTGCGGCTGCGGCACGTGCGCCGAGTGCGCGACGGGCAACCAGCAGGTGTGCGAGCGGCAGACCCAGCCGGGGTTCACGCACTGGGGCTCCTTCGCCGAGTACGTGACCATCGAGCACGCCGACGGCAACCTCGTCCCCCTCCCCGACTCCCTCGACGCGGCCACGGCGGCGTCGCTCGGCTGCCGCTTCGGCACCGCGTTCCGCGCCGTGCTGCGCCAGGGCAGGGCGAGCGCCGGTGAGTGGGTGGCGGTGCACGGGTGCGGCGGGGCCGGGCTGTCGGCCGTGATGATCGCGGTCGCGAGCGGGTGCCGGGTCGTCGCCGTCGACATCTCGGCCGAGGTGCTCGCCTTCGCGCGGGAACTCGGCGCGACGGCGACGGTGGACGCGTCCGCCGTACCGGACGCGGGGGCCGCCGTCACCGAGCTCACGGGCGGGGGCGCCGCGCTCTCCCTCGACTGCCTCGGGCACCCGCAGACGTGCGAGGCGTCCGTACGGAGCCTGCGCAGGCGCGGCCGTCATGTGCAGGTCGGGCTGATGCCGCCCGAGCGGGGCGCGGCGGCGGTCCCCATGGACCGGGTGGTCGCCTACGAGCTGGAACTGCTGGGCAGCCACGGCGTCCAGGCGCACGAGTACCCGGCGATGCTCGCCATGACCGAGGCGGGCACGCTGCGTCCCGACCTCCTCATCCGGCGCCGGATCGGGCTGTCCGACGGCCCGGAGGCGCTGACGGCGATGGACGCGCCCGTGCCAGGGGTGCCCGGTGTGACGGTCATCGACGTGGGCGGTGACGTGGCCGGCGACGCAGAGGCGGACGGGGCTTAGCCGCCGCCGCTTCTGATGGCGGCACACCGCACAGGGCCGACTGGTGCGTCCAGCGAGTTCGTTCGAGTTCGGAGTCACGGCAGTGCTTTTCGACGTCACCCGCGGCGGACTCGCCGAGATCTTCGGCGAGGACCGGCTCACGACCCTGCCCGCCACCGCCTTCCCGCCCGCCGTCGCGGACACGGAGGGCGCCCGCCTCCTGCGGACCGTCGGCGTCCCCACCGGGACACTGTGGCTGCGTGAGCCCGACGAGGACGACGGCCTGCTGCCCCTCGTCCAGGACGTCGTCGACGTCGAGGACTTCGCGGATTTCGGGGACGCCGAGGACGCTGAGGACGTCGCGCGGGACGCGGGTGAATGGCCCGTCATCGCCTGGCTGCTCAACGCCCACCTCGCCCTCGACCCCGGTTCCGGCAAGGTGTACGCCTTCGATGCCGACGAGGAGACCGTGCGGGCACTTCACACGGACGTCTCCTCCCTCGTCCAGGTCACCCTCCGCTTCCAGCGCCTGCTGGAGGAGTTCACCTTCAGCGGTGACGGTGACGGCGGTGACGAGGAGACCGGCTTCGAGCGTCTGGACGGCGAGGTCGCGCGTATTCGCCAGGAGGTGAGCGGCATCGACCCGCTGCCCTTCCAGGACGACGAGACCGTCTGGTGGGCGGTCGGCGAGGAGATCGCCGCAGGTCAGCGCTTCCAGGGCAACAGCCCGGGAGCCCGCTCGCTCTACGGGTGACCGCCCGCCGCCCTCCGGGGAGCCGGGCGCTCCGTCAGACACCCCGTGCGGCGTCCGGCGCACCGGCCCCGCCACCGGAACCGGCGCCGCCCCCTCACCCTTCGCGCCCCCTCACCCCAGCGCCGTCCGTAGGGCCAGGGGTGTGGCGGCTGCCCATGCCTGGGGGGAGCAGGCGTGGGGGTAGGGGACCGGGTCGGGGTGGTCGTCGCGGCCGTAGCCCGCGAGGACCTCGGGGAGCCGGTAGCCGTGCCGGGACGCCGCCTCGACGAGGCCGTGCGCGACGGTACGGGCCTCCTTGTGGAGGCCGTAGCGGGCGAGGCCGAGGGTGATCAGCGCGTTGTCGTGCGGCCAGATGCTGCCCCGGTGGTACGAGAGCGGGTGGTACGGCACCTGGCCCGCCGCCAGGGTGCGGATGCCCCAGCCCGAGAAGAAGTCCGGTTCCAGCAGCCGCCTGCCCACGGTCTCGCCCGTCTCCTGGTCGAGGATGCCCGACCACAGCAGGTGCCCCGCGTCCGAGGCCAGCGCGTCCGCGCGGCGGCCAGTGCCGTCGAGGGCGAGTGCCGGGAAGTGCCGCTCCGCCAGCCAGAAGTCGGCGGCGAACCGCTCCCGCAGTGCCCCGGCCGCGCGGTCCAGGCGGTCCGCGTACGCCGCGTCGTCCCACACCTCGCGGGCCAGCGAGGCGGTGCGGCGCAGCGCGTCGTAGGCGTACCCCTGCACCTCGGCCACCATGACCGCGCCCTCGGGGCGGCGCCCGTCGGCGGCGCAGACGGCGCCGGGGGAGTCCTTCCAGTTCTGGTTGGCGAGACCGCCCTCGTGCGCCTGGTAGGCGAGGTAGCCGTGCTCGTCGAGCCCGCCGTACGCGAACATCCACTCCACGGCGGCGCGCGCCTGCCCCTCCAGGCGCCGGGCCAGGGCCCTGCCCGACTCGCCCGTCTCGCCGGGCTCCCGCGCGTAGGCGCTGAGCAGGACGAGATAGAGCGGGGTGACGTCGACGGAGCCGTAGTAGCGCCCGTAGGGGACCTGTTCGAAGAAGGCCAGCTCGCCGTGGCGCACCTCGTGCACGATCTTGCCGGGCTGGGCGAGCCGCGCGGGATCCTCGGCCTCCGCCTGGACGGCCGAGAGCGCGAGCAGGGTGGCCTCGGCCAGCGCGGGGCGGTAGGGGAGGGCGAAGAGGGAGGTGAGGAGCGAGTCGCGGCCGAAGAGCGTGAGGAACCACGGCACTCCGGCGCCGGGCACGCGCAGTGCCTCACCGTCCGGGCCGTACGCGGTGACCCGCAGCCCGGCGAGATCGACGAGGCCCTGTTCGCAGGCCCGGTCCAGATCGGTCCATCCGGTGACCGTGCCGCCCGCGTCTGTGCCGTCCCCCGTGCCGCCCGTGCCCGCGAAGTCGGCGACGTCGGCGGACAGCCGCGCCGCGACGGCGGCCGGGTCGCCCCCGTCGTCGGACGCCGCCGGCTCAGGGGCACCGTGCGGCAGCGCCGTCACGCGCAGCCTCAGCTCGGCCGTGCCGTGCGGGGCGAGTTCCAGTTGCCAGCACAGTTGCCGCGCCGGACCGCCCGTCAGCTCGACCGCCTCGGGTCCGGGGTCGGCGGCGACGGTCGTGCGCGAGTGCCACTCGCCGCGCCGGTAGCCGAACTCGACGCCGTCCGGGTGCGCTTGACGGGTGCGTACTGCGTGCGGCTTCTCGTACCAGCGGTGGTCGGAGCGCAGCTCGAACTGGTCGGCGAAGTCAGCGTCCGCGGTGATCGCCAGCCGTGCCGTGACGGGCTCGCCGAGGTTGCTGGTGAGCCGGATGCGCTCGACCAACGCGCCCGCCGTGACGGCCTGTTCGCGGAAGACCGTGTAGGCGGGCGGCTCCTCGCGGGTGCCGTGCGGCGTCAGTACGGAGGCGGCTACGGCGCCCGTGCCCGCCGGGACGAGGACGGTGGGCGCGCCGCCGTCGAGCGTGAGCTGCCAGCGGCTCAGATGGCGGGCGTCGCGCAGGAACAGCCCGTCGGGCGCGGCGCCCCGCGCGCCCGTGATGTCACCTCCCGGGCCGAGCAGGGCGAAGGTGCCGTCGTGGACGAGCAGGCGTTGGTCCGTGGCGTTCATCGCTTCTGTCCCTTCTCGGACATGGATGCGCGGTCGGGTGCGGGTGCGGATGCGGGGGCGGGCGCGGGCGTGTGTTCCGACGCCGCCAGCAGGTCGAGCGCGAGCGCGGCCGTCCAGCCGAAGTCGCGGGTGCCGCGCGCCCGCCCCGTGTACGGGTCGAGGTACTCGGCGAAGCCCGAGGAGGCGGCGGCCGACAGCGCGGAGGCGCGCAGCGCGTCGGCGCTCGCGGTCTCGCCGTGCCGGCGCAGCCCGCGCTCCAGCAGCCAGTTGACGTTGAACCAGGCGGGCCCGCGCCAGTAGCGGTACGGGTCGAAGGCGTGGCCGCGCAGGTCGTAGCTGGGCAGCAGCCGTACCCGGGTGCCCAGGCCGAAGTGGTCGCCGCGCACCGTGCGCAGCAGGGCCGAGGTCACCTCGCGGGGGAGGCCAGGGGCGAGGAGGGGCAGCAGCCCGGCCGCACTCCGCTCGGGGATCAGCCGTCCCCCGGCTGCGTTCCCGGCGTTCCCGGCGTCCCCGACGAGGTCGCGGCACAGGAACTGGCCGGCGTCCGGCTCCCACAGCCGCTCCACCAGCGCCTTCGTCAGCCTCCGTGCCCGCTGCCGGTGCGGGCCCGGGTTGGCGCCGAGGGAGGTGGCGATGCCGGTGAGGGCGTGCTCGGAGGCGATCAGCAGCGCGTTGACGCCGGGGTCCTCGACGGCGAAGGCGTGCGCGCGGCCCTCGCCCCTGGTTCCGCTCCCGCCCCCGTCCCGGTACCCCCCGTCCCGGTAGTCGGCGGCGAGGCGGACGTAGCGCCCGTAGTCGAGGTCCGTCGGACGGTCGTCCGCCGCGCCGTGGTCGAGGTCGGCGCGGCGGAAGGAGCCGGGCGCGGCGGGCTCGACGCGCTCCAGCGGCGCGTCCCAGCACGGGCTGTTGTCCATCCCCGGCTCCCAGGGGTGGACGATCGCGGCCAGGCCGTGCCCGCCGAGGTCACGGTGCTCGGTGAGGTAGCGGTGCCAGGCGGCCAGCCGCGGATACACGCGGGCCAGGAAGCCGCGTCGGCGCGAGAGCGCGGGGTCGGACTGGTGGACCAGCCACGCCGCGAGCGCGTGCACGGGCGGCTGGACGATGCCGGAGGTCTCCACTCCGCTCGGCGCCCCCGCGTCGGCCCCGGCAGTGGAGGAGCGCCAGAAGTCGGGGCTCGGGAAGTAGGCGCCGAGCGGCACGGAGGGGTTGAAGACGATGTGCGGGATACGTCCGTCGCCCCACTGCGCGCTCAGCAGCGTCTCCAGTTCGCGCTGTGCGCGCAGCGGCGACAGATGGCGCAGCCCGATCGCGATGAACGCCGAGTCCCAGCTCCACTGGTGCGGGTAGAGGCCGCGGGAGGGGACGGTGGCCGCGCCCGTCCAGTTGCGCAGCAGCACCCGGCTCGCCTCGCGGCGCAGCCCGCGAAGGGCGGCGGAGCCGGAGCGTGCCGCACGTGGCGGCGCCGCCAGGAGCGCGGGGCCCGAGAACGAGGGCGATGGCGACGGCGGTGTCATCCGGCCGCCCGCGCGAGGAAGGGGGGAATGGAGCGTACGGCCTGCTCGGGGTCGCCGGTCAGACGGCACTCGACGGCGAGATGCCCCTCGTAGCCCGCCGCCTCCAGCGCGCCGAGCCACGCCGCCCAGTCCAGGTGCCCGGCGCCGGGCTGGAACCGGTTGGAGTCGCTGACCTGCGCGTGCCCGATGTAGGGGGCAGCCGCGACGATCGCGCCCGGAGGGTCCGCCTCCTCGATGTTCATGTGGTAGCTGTCGATGCCGATGCGGACCGAGTCCAGGCCGACGGCCTCGATCAGCCCCGCCGCGTGCTCCAGCCGGTTGACCATGTGGTCCTCGTAGCGGTTCAGCGGCTCCAGGAAGAGGGTGACGCCCTCGGCGCGCGCGTGCTCGCCGAGTTCGGTGAGCCCGGCGAGCAGCACCTCGCGGTCGGCCTCCTCGTCACGGGGCGGCGTGAAGGGGGGCAGGCGGCGCGAGAACATGCCGTACGAGGCGGGCGTCTGGGCGCCCACGCCGCCGAGTTCGGCGATGACCGAGAGCTGCGACTTCATCTGTGCGACGGCGTCGCGGCGCAGCTCCTCGTCGAAGGCGCCGATGAAGTGGAGCATGTCCACGCACACCGTCGGCATGACGACACCGTCCGCCGCCGCCTTGCGCAGCTCGGGCAGCCGCTCGCGGAAGTGGAAGTCGCCCTTTCCGCGCAGCTCTATCGCGTCGTAGCCCGCGCCGCGCGCGAACTCCCACTTCTCCTGGAGCGTCTCCCCGGGCAGGAGCTGCTCCTGGCAGGCGGTCTTGAACATGCTGGGGCCTTTCCACGCGGTGCGGCGGCGATGAGCGGTAAGGGACGGGGTGGGTATACGGGACGGGGGCCGGGAGGGGCGCTGGGCTCGTCTCAGCACTCCGGCTCGTCTCAGAACTCCAGCACGACCTGGAGCGCTTCCTGCGGACGCTCGTCCAGCAGGCGGTACGCGTCGGCCGCCTCGTCCACCGGCACGACATGGCTGACCAGCGACTTCACCTCCACCTTCCCCTCGGCCACCAGCCGCAGGAAGGTCCGCTGGAGCCGTTCCACGCTCCAGCGCCCGGCAAGCTGCGGCGGCACCCCGCCGATCTGGGAGCAGATCAACTGGACGCGGTTGTGGTGGAACTCGTCGCCGAGGCGCAGCCCCGCGCCGTCGCCCTGGTAGAAGCCGGAGGCGACGACCCGCCCGTCGACGGCGACGGAGCGCAGCGCCTCGTGCAGCGCCGGGTACGCGCCGCTGATCTCGATGGCGGCGTCGGCGCCCAGGCCGCCCGTCGCCTCCCTGATGCGCTCGGCGACCGCATCCGTGCGGGCGTTGAGCACGCGCTCCGCGCCGTACTGCCGGGCGGTCTCCAGGCGGACGCCGAGCGCGTCGACGGCGGTGACGCGCGCTCCGCTCAACTGGGCGAGGCGGGTGGCGAGCAGGCCGATGACGCCCTGCCCGAACACGGCCACGTCCTCGCCGAGATGGAGCCCGGCGCCGAGCACCGCGTTGTACGCGATGGCGCCGACGCGCGCGAACGCGCCCGCCAGCGGCTCCAGTCCGGCGGGCAGTGTGTGCCCGGCCATGCGTGCCGCGGGCACGATGCCCTCGCTGCGGTGGCCCCAGATGCCCCACACCAGGTCGCCGACGGCGGGCATGTCCGGCGTGTCCGTCAACTCGGGGGAGACCTCGGTGACTTCGCCGACCTCGGAGTAGCCCCAGCCCGCGACGGGATAGGAGATCCCGGCGGCGCCGTCCCGGAAGAGGCGGGCCTCCGCGTCCCAGGTGCGGGTGAGGTAGGGGTTCGTGCCGCGGTACGCGGTCAGTTCCGTGCCCGCCGATATGCCCGAGTAGCGGGTGCGGACCCGCAGATGGCCGGTCGGCAGCGGCTCGCGCTCGTGCTCGGCGACCTCGACATCGCGGGGGCCGACGAACTGGACAACTCGCTCCACAAAGGACTCCGAAAGGCGATGGCTCCAGTAGTTCCGTCGAAGATACATCAGGGTTACGTCTTGTTAACAGGCAAAAGTGGTGCTGAGATGCATGCCAAATAAACGGAAGTCGTGTGAGGACGTGGCATGCGGATGTGGTCCCGACGGTCCCGACGGGCCCGGCGGTCGAGAACTGTCGCGGCAGGACTCGCGGCGGCGCTCACCGCCGCCCTGCTGGCGGGCTGCTCGGCCGGGCAGGCGGCAGGCGAGCGCGCCGCGCCGGACAAGAAGATCACGGTGTGGACGCAGGAGAACCTGCCGGCGCGGATGGCCGCCACCCGGGAGATCGTCGGGCGGTTCGAGAAGCGGAGCGGAATCGACGTCGAACTCGTCGGCGTGGACGAGGGACAGCTCCCGCAGCTCATCATGTCGGCCGCCGCGGCGGGCAACCTCCCCGACGTCATCGCCGCGCTCCCGCTGGGCCAGACCTGGCAGATGTACGCGAACGGGCTGCTCGACACCCGCCTCGCCTCGGACATCGTCGAGGACCTGGGCCCCGGCACCTTCAACGCCAACGCCCTGCGCCTCGCCTCCGACGACGGCACCCCGCTCGCCGTCCCCTCGGACGCCTGGCTCCAACTCCTCGTCTACCGCGCCGACCTGCTCAAGAAGGCGGGCCTGGCCCGGCCCGACAGCTACGGCGCGCTGCTCAAGGCCGCAGCGAAGCTGGACCGCGGCCGCATGGACGGCATCTCCGTGGCCAGCGACCCCGGCGACGTCTTCACCCAGCAGAGCTTCGAGAGCCTCGCCCTCGCCAACGACTGCCAACTGGTCGACGGCAAGGGCGAGGTCACCCTGGACTCCCCGGCCTGCCGCCGCTCCTTCGCCGCCTACCGCACACTCGCCCGCGACCACGGAGCCCCCGGCACCCAGACGCTCGACTCGACGCGCGCCACCTACTTCGCGGGTCGCTCACCGATGCTCGTGTGGTCCTCGTTCCTCCTGGACGAACTGTCGGGGCAGCGCGCCGACGCGACCCCGAGCTGCCCCGAGTGCAAGAGCGACCGCTCGTTCCTCTCCGACAACAGCGGCATCGTCACCGCCCTCAAGGGCCCCGACGGCGACCGTCCCGCGCAGTACGGGGAGGTCACCTCGTGGGCGGTGACCAGGACGGCGGAACGGGACGCGTCCCGCGACTTCGTCACGTACATGATGAACGCCGGGTACGAGGACTGGTTCGGCATGGCCCCCGAGGGCAAGATCCCCGTCCGCGAGGGGACGGCGGAGGACCCGCAGAAGTACACCCGCGCCTGGCGGCACAGCAGGCTCGGCGTCGAGGCGAAGGAGCGCAAGAGGCTCGACGCCATCTACCCGGCAGCCCTGCTCGACCAGCTCACCGACGGCGTGAGCCACATGCGCCGCTGGGGCATCGCGCAGGGCGAGGGCGCCCTCGTCGGGGCCACCAACGGCGAACTGCCCGTGCCCAAGGCGCTCGGCGAGATGACCAGCGGCGGCACACCGCCCGACGAGGCGGCCCGCAACGCCGACGAGGAAGTCGCCGCACTCAGGGAGTCCCTCCAGTGACCGCCCCACGCATCGGGTCGGCAGCGCGTCCCGGGCCGGAGAACCGCACTGAGCCCGACGACCGAGGAACCGCCCCCATGCCCCCGCCCTCCCGCCCCGGCCCCCGCTCCCGCCGCCCCCGCCGGGACCTCACCGCCAGTGCCCGCGAGAACCGCGCCGGGCTCGCCTTCGTCACCCCGACCTTCGTCGTGGTCCTGGTCGTCGTCGTGCTGCCCATCCTGTGGACGGTGCTGCTGGCCTTCCAGCACGCCAAGCTCGTCGACATCCAGGGCATGGGCCTGCTCGGCAACTGGTCCCTGGACAACTTCGGCAAGGTCTTCGGCTCGCCCGGCTTCTGGTCCAGCCTGTGGACCACGCTCGTCTACACCGTCGGCTCCACCGCGGGCTCCGTCCTCCTCGGCCTCGTCGCCGCGCTCGCCCTGCGCAAGCCCTTCCGGGGGCGCGGGCTGCTGCGTGCGTCGATGCTGCTGCCGTACGTCGCGCCCGTCGTCGCCGTCGCCTTCGTGTGGGAGGTGGCGCTCAGCCCCCAGTTCGGCATCGTCAACGAGTGGGGCACCCGGCTGCTCGGCTGGGACCAGCCCCTCGCCTTCCTGTCCACCCGGTCCTACGAGGTGAGCCTGCTCGGGCTGCACTTCGACGTGCCGCTCGCGCTGCTCACCGTCATCGCCTTCGAGACCTGGCGCTACTTCCCCTTCGCCTTCCTCTTCCTCCTCGCCCGCCTCCAGGCGGTGCCCGACACGCTGGAGGAGGCCGCGAAGGTCGACGGGGCCGCGCCCACCCAGCGCTTCCGGCACGTGCTGCTGCCGCAGCTCATGCCCGTGATCGCGCTGCTGTGCGTGCTGCGCTTCATCATGACCTTCAACAAGTTCGACGACATCTACCTGCTCACCGGCGGCGGCTCCGGCACGGACGTCGTGGCCGTGCGGGTCTACGACTTCCTCACCGCCCGCTTCGACGTGGGCGCGGCGGCGGCCCAGGCCCTGGTCCTCGCCGTGATCCTCATGGCCCTGCTGGGCCTCTACTTCAGGTTCTTCGCCAAGCGGACGCAGGAGGAGGAGCGATGAGCGACGCGACGGCACGTACGGGCGGGGCGTCCCGGCCCCGGACCGCCCGGCCCCCGTTCAGCCGGGCGCGGTTCGAGGAGCGGCTGTTCGGCGTGCTGCGCCGCGTGGTGATCGCCTTCCTGGCCCTGATCACCGTCGTCCCCTTCCTGTACATGCTGCTGCTGTCGGTGAAGCCCATCGACAAGCTGCTGCTCGACCCGGGACGGCTCTGGGTCTCCGCCGAGGAGTTCACCCTCGCCACCTACGAGGAGGTGCTGCGCCCGGTGTCCGAGGGCGGCCAGGGCTTCCTCGGCATGCTCGCCAACTCCGCGCTGGTGTCGGTGGGCGCCGTCGTCCTCACCATGCTCGCGGCGATCCCCGGCGCGTACGCGATCAGCAGGCTGAGGTTCTTCGGGGGACGGCAGGTGAGCGCCCTCTTCCTCGCGGTCTACCTCTTCCCCGCGACGCTGCTCGCCGTCCCGCTCTTCGTGATGTTCGCGCGGATGGGGCTCCAGGGGAGCCTGGTGGGGCTGGCGATCGTATACATCGCGCAGACCGTGCCCGTGTCGATCTACATGATGCGCAATTACTTCGTCACCATCCCCTACAGCATCGAGGAGGCCGCGGCACTGGACGGCTGCACCCGCCTCCAGGCCGTGCGCAAGGTGGTCCTGCCCCTGGCCCTGCCTTCGCTGATGGCCACCGGGCTCTACATTTTCATGATCGCGTGGAACGAGTTCCTCTTCGCGCTCCTCTTCCTCGCGGCGGCCCCCGACAAGTGGACGGTCTCCCTCGGCCTCCAGCTCCTCTCCAACGGGGTCGAGGTCTCCAAGACCGTGCTGATGGCAGGATCGGTGGTGCTGACCGTGCCCGTGGTGCTGCTCTTCTTCGCAGCGGAGCGCCTGCTGACCGAGGGGCTGACGAGCGGCGCGGACAAGGGCTGACGGACGGGGAGCGGCGCACAAGGGACGGCGGCCGTCACGACACAGGGACAAGAGCTGAGGCGGGAACGAGGAGATGAACGGCAACCAGGCCAGCGCGGGCCATCTGCTGCGGCTCATCCGCGAGGGACGGGCCACGACGCGCGGCGCCCTGCAACAGGCCACGGGCCTGTCCCGTTCCACTGTCGGCCACCGGCTCGACCAGCTCTTCGCCGCCGGCTGGCTGCGCGAGGGCGCGACGCGGCCCGTCGAGGCGTCCACGGGCGGACGGCCCTCCACCCGGCTGGAGTTCGACCCCACCCACGCCGTCGTCCTCGCCGCCGACCTCGGCACCCGGCACGCGAGCGCCGCCGTCCTTGACCTGGCGGGCACGGTGCTCGCCGAGCACGCGGACGAGCTGCTGATCGGCGACGGCCCCGACGCGGTGCTCGACCGCCTCGGCCAGTGGTTCGCGACGCTCCTCAAGCGCGCCGATACCGCGCCCGAACGGGTCTGCGGCATCGGCCTGTCCGTCCCCGGACCCGTCGACTGGGCTTCGGGCCTGGTCATCCAGCCGCCGATCATGCCGGGCTGGGACGGCTATCCGCTGCGCGAGCGGATGCGTCAGGCGTACGCGGAACACGTCACGGCGGAGGGCGGCGAGGGCGGCCCAGCGCCCGTGCCCGTACTCGTCGACAACGACGCCAACCTCATGGCCTACGCCGAGCAGCGGCACGGCCACCCCGACTGCTCCGCCTTCCTCCTCGTGAAGGTCTCCACGGGCATCGGCGCGGGCGTCGTCGTCGACGGGCAGATGTACCGGGGCATCGACGGCGGCGCGGGCGACATCGGCCACATCCGGCTGCACGACTGCGCGGACGCGCTGTGCATGTGCGGCTCCTACGGCTGCCTCGCCGCCGTGGCCAGCGGCCGGGCACTGGCCCGTCAGCTCACCGAGGCGGGCGTGCCGACCGCCTCAGGATCCGACGTGCGCGCCCACCTCGCCGCCGGCCAGCCGGACGCGGTGCGGCTGGCGAGGGAGGCGGGGCGCAGGGTCGGCGAGGTGCTGGTCACCGTCGTGACGCTGCTCAACCCCGGGCTGCTGATGATCGCGGGCGACCTCGCGGGCACCCCCTTCCTCACGGGCGTGCGGGAGCTGCTGTACCAGCGCGCGATGCCCCGTACGACCGCGCATCTCCAGGTCGTCACCTCGCAGCTCGGCGACCGGGCCGGGCTGGCGGGGGCCGCGGCCATGGTGGTCGAGGACCTCTACGCCCCTGACCGCGCCGACGCACGCCTCGCCGCTCCCCGCGCCTGACCCCCTGTTACCTCTCCTGTCCCCTTCTGGAGCCGCACCATGACCGAGCCGTGGACCGGCGACCCCGTGCGGGTCGGCCTCGTCGGGGCCGGGCCCTGGGCCCGCACCATGCACGCCCGCATGCTCGCCGCCGGGCCCGAGACCGCCCTGACGTCGGTGTGGGCGCGCAGGCCCGAGGCCGCGGCCGAGGTGGCGGCGCTCTACGGTGCCGCCGTCGCGGACTCGTTCGACGCGCTGCTCGGGCAGTGCGAGGCCGTCGCCTTCGCCGTGCCGCCCGCCGTCCAGGCCGAGCTGGCCCCACGCGCGGCGCGGGCCGGAAAGGCGCTGCTGCTGGAGAAGCCGCTCGGGCCCGGTCTGGACGAGGCCCGTACCGTCGCGGACGCGGCCCTCGCGCACGGCGTCGTCACCCAGCTCGTGCTGACCAAGCGCTACCACCCCGAGACGCGCGCGTTCCTGGCGCGGGCCGGGGAGTTCACGGCCACCGGCGCCCGCTCCTGCTATTTGCACGGCGCCTTCCTCGGCGGCGAGCAGGCCACCTCCTGGCGCCTGGAGCACGGCGCGCTGCTCGATCTGGGGCCGCATCTGCTGGACCTGCTGGACCTCGCCGTCGGTCCGGTGGTCGCCGTGCGCGGTACTGGCGACCCGCGCCGCTGGATCGAGCTGACGTGTGAGCACGAGGGCGGGGCCGTGAGCCAGGCGTCGCTGTCGGGGGCCGTGGCGCTGCCGCGCGCCCGTACCCGGATCGAGCTGTTCGGGCCCGAGGGCGAGCTGGTCTACGACACGGCGGAGATCGACCACGACGCGTGCTGGCCGGTGCTGCGGCGCGAGTTCGCGACGGCGGTGCGCGCCGGGAGGAGCCCGGACATCGACGTACGGCGGGGGCTGCGGCTCCAGGAGCTGCTGGAACGCGCCCTGGTGCGGGCCGGGGCGGGAACCGTGGCCGGAACCGGGACCGGCGGCCAGGGGTGAATGTCCCGTTACGGGCGTGAGACGGCCGTCCGGATCGTGGGATGTGCGTACGGCCGAACGCGTGATTCTCGCCACCTTGATAAGGGGTGTGCTCAAATGAGCGCTCACATGTGAGCTGCATACCTCTTAGGAGCGAGCCGCGACTTTACCGACCCTTGGTTCATGACCCGAACCGATGGATGACGCTCCGTGAGTGGTCGCGGATATGGTCATAGCAGAGCGGAGCGCTCCCTTCGACTTGTGAACCGCGAGCCAACTGCGCGGTTACCCGGTCGTCACTTTCGATCATTGGGTCCGGGGCGGTTACGGCCGTGTGACGTGCTGCTGGACGTACCTCAAAGCCTTTGATCTGGGTACGCTCCCCGCCGTCAGGGCAGCCGTCCATGAGGAGCCGAGTCCGATGCCGGTTCACGCAAAGAACACAGCAGGCGATGCAGCCGCGGTAGCCGCGGGAGCCGCGGAGCAGCAGAAGCTCGTCTACGACTTCACAGAGGGCAACAAGGACCTCAAGGACCTCCTCGGCGGGAAGGGGGCCAACCTCGCCGAGATGACCAACCTCGGTCTCCCCGTCCCTCCGGGGTTCACCATCACCACCGAGGCGTGCAAGGTCTACCTCGACTCCGGGGACGAGCCCCCGGAGCTGCGCGACCAGGTGAGCGCTCAGTTGAGCGCCCTGGAAAAGCGCATGGGCAAGCAGCTCGGCCAGGCCGACGATCCGCTCCTGGTCTCCGTCCGCTCCGGCGCGAAGTTCTCCATGCCCGGGATGATGGACACCGTCCTCAACATCGGTCTCTCCGACGAGTCCGTCAACGGCCTCGCGCAGCAGTCCGGGGACGAGCGGTTCGCCTGGGACTCCTACCGCCGCCTCATCCAGATGTTCGGCGACACCGTGCTGGGCATCGACGGCGAACTGTTCGCCGAGGCGCTGGACGAGGCCAAGCGCGGGCAGGGCGCCGTCTCGGACGTCGAGCTGACGTCGGCGCACCTCAAGACGCTGGTCGAGCAGTTCAAGGACATCGTGCTCAAGGAGACGGGGCGGGAGTTCCCGCAGGAGCCGCGCGAGCAGATGGACCTCGCCGTACGGGCGGTCTTCGACTCGTGGAACGGCGACCGCGCCAAGCTCTACCGCCGCCAGGAGCGCATCCCGCACGACCTGGGCACGGCCGTCAACATCTGCTCGATGGTCTTCGGCAACCTCGGCCCCGACTCCGGCACCGGCGTCGCCTTCACCCGCGACCCGGCCAGCGGCCAGCAGGGCGTCTACGGCGACTACCTCCAGAACGCGCAGGGCGAGGACGTCGTCGCCGGCATCCGCAACACCGTGCCGCTCGCCGATCTGGAGCAGCTCGACAAGAAGTCCTACGACGAGCTGATGACGATCATGGAGACCCTGGAGACGCACTACAGGGACCTGTGCGACATCGAGTTCACCATCGAGCGCGGCAAGCTGTGGATGCTCCAGACGCGCGTCGGCAAGCGCACCGCAGCGGCGGCCTTCCGCATCGCCACGCAGCTCGTCGACCAGGGCC
Source organism: Streptomyces sp. NPDC054796 (assembly GCF_053611545.1). Classification (NCBI taxonomy): domain Bacteria; kingdom Bacillati; phylum Actinomycetota; class Actinomycetes; order Kitasatosporales; family Streptomycetaceae; genus Streptomyces; species Streptomyces sp. NPDC054796. The sequence continues at coordinate 50,113 of NZ_JBSHAO010000033.1, forward strand.
TGATCGACGAGGCCGAGGCGCTCCAGCGGGTGACGGGCGCGCAGCTCGCGCAGCTCATGTTCCCGCGCTTCGACAGCAACGGCGGCGTCAAGGGCGCCGACCAGATCGGCTGGGGCATCGCCGCCTCGCCGGGCGCGGCCGTCGGCAAGGCGGTCTTCGACTCGTACACCGCCATCAAGTGGTCGCGCTCCGGCGAGAAGGTCATCCTCATCCGCCGCGAGACCAACCCGGACGACCTCGACGGCATGCTCGCCGCCGAGGGCATCCTCACCTCCCGCGGCGGCAAGACCTCGCACGCCGCCGTCGTCGCGCGCGGCATGGGCAAGACGTGCGTGTGCGGCGCCGAGGAGCTGGAGGTGGACACCAAGCGGCGCCGGATGACCACCTCGGGCGGGCTGGTGATCGAGGAGGGCGACACCGTCTCCATCGACGGCTCGACGGGGAAGGTCTACGCGGGCGAGGTGCCCGTCGTGCCGTCGCCGGTCGTCGAATACTTCGAGGGCCGGATGCACGCGGGCGCCGACGACGCCGACGAGCTGGTCAAGGCCGTGCACCGGATCATGGCCTACGCGGACCGCGTACGGCGGCTGCGCGTACGGGCCAACGCCGACAACGCCGAGGACGCCTCGCGCGCCCGGCGCTTCGGCGCCCAGGGCATCGGCCTGTGCCGCACCGAGCACATGTTCCTCGGGGAGCGGCGCGAACTCGTCGAGCGGCTCATCCTCGCCGACGCGCGGAACGAGCGCGAGGAGGCGCTGAAGGCGCTGCTGCCGCTCCAGAAGGGCGACTTCGTCGAGCTGTTCGAGTCGATGGACGGGCTGCCGGTGACCGTACGGCTGCTGGACCCGCCGCTGCACGAGTTCCTGCCCGACATCACCGAGCTGTCGGTGCGGGTGGCCCTGGCCGAGTCCCGCCGCGACGCCAACGAGAACGACCTGCGGCTCCTCCAGGCCGTGCACCGGCTGCACGAGCAGAACCCGATGCTCGGGCTGCGCGGCGTGCGGCTCGGGCTGGTCATTCCGGGGCTGTTCACGATGCAGGTGCGGGCCATCGCCGAGGCAGCGGCCGAGCGCAAGGAGGCCAAGGGCGACCCGCGCGCGGAGATCATGATTCCGCTCGTGGGCACGGTGCAGGAGCTGGAGATCGTGCGCGACGAGGCCGAGGCCGTCATCGCGGACGTCGAGAAGGAGCACGGCGTCGAGCTGAACCTCACCCTCGGCACCATGATCGAACTGCCCCGCGCGGCCCTGACCGCCGGTCAGATCGCCGAGTCGGCCGACTTCTTCTCTTTCGGGACGAACGACCTCACCCAGACCGTGTGGGGCTTCTCCCGCGACGACGTGGAGGCCAGCTTCTTCACCGCGTACCTGGAGAAGGGCATCTTCGGGGTGTCCCCGTTCGAGACCATCGACAAGGACGGCGTCGGCTCGCTCGTCCGCAACGCGGCGGAGGCGGGGCGGGCCACGCGGCCCGACCTGAAGCTCGGCGTCTGCGGCGAACACGGCGGCGACCCCGACTCCGTGCACTTCTTCCACGAGGTGGGGCTCGACTACGTCTCCTGCTCGCCCTTCCGCATCCCCGTAGCGCGCCTGGAGGCAGGCCGCGCGGCGGCGTCGGAGGCCCGCGACGCGTGAACCTTTGATGCCGTGCTGACGGGCGGGGGCTCCGGCTCCGGCTCCCAGCCACGGCCATGGCTCACCGGCCGCGCCGGTCACGGTCAGCCCTGACCGGCCGCCGGTGCACCTCCGGGCCCACCCCGCCGCGCACCAACCCTCACCGGCGGCGGCTCGGGCCCGGCACATAGAGAGGGCGGCACCCGTGCGGGGGTGCCGCCCTCTCGGCTGTGCGGTGCGGGGCCCCGCGGCGCGGATGTGTGGACACGCCGCGGGGCCTGGCCCGGTCGTCCGCGACGGGGGCTGGGACGCGGACGACCGGGCTGCGGGGCCCGTCCCCTGGACCGCTGCCGACGGTTCCCCCAGGGGACGGGGGTCTTTATGGGGCCGGGCTGGGCGGCACGGTGGTGAGTTGGAGGGTGCGTCCACCGACGAGCGGTGCGGTGAGGATGACGGCCCGGCCCTCATGCTCCAGGGCTTTGCCGATGCGGGTGTGGCGGGCGTGCCACCAGTGGCGGGGTGCGAGGAGGGTGCTGAGGCAGTCGCGCGGGGTGCCGTCGACGGTGATGCGTTCGCCTTTTTCGCGGAGGCGGAGGGGGTGGCAGGCGTGGGCGGTGAGGAGGGTGGCGAGGTTGCCTTCCATGATCTCGATGGCCTGGCCGCGTGGCATGGGGCGCGGGTAGCTGGTGAGGAAGGCGGTGCCGTGGGGGAGTTCGTACATGAGGCGTACGGCGCGGTCCTGGATGCGGCGCATGACGAAGTGGGGTGCGTGGCCGTCGAGTACGGCGACGGGGAAGCCCGCCGTGTCGGCCCAGCCGTGGGGGTCGTAGAGGACGTCTTCGGGGTCGGCGGGGATGAGGACGGTGTGGTCGCGGGGCACGGGGCTGCTCCTGGGGGTCAGCGGGTGGCGGTGACGTAGACGAGGGTGACGATGAGTGCGGCGAGGACGGTGATGGAGGCGATCTGCTCGCGCCGTCCCGGCGGGCACAGGGGGCAGAGGAGGACGGGCTGTTCCGGGGTGTGCCACTGGACGATGCGTCCCTCGGCGGTCCAGCAGCCGCACCGGCCACAGACCCCGCTCACGGCGGGCCCTGCGTCTCCGGGACGACGGTGGGGCGTTTGCCCGCGCCGGTGAAGACGGTGATGGCGCGGGCGACGTTCTCCCCGGTGACTTCGGCGCGGATGGCGGCGAGGGGGAGGTAGGCGCCGTGTCCGGGGCACAGCCACACCGGGTTGTGCCAGAGGTAGCGGGCTGTGGGCAGGTAGCGCACGACGGGGCCCACGTGACCGTCGCCCTCCACCTCGCACGTGCGGCCGGTCACCGTGCCGCCTCCGGGCTCGCGGTGCGGGCTTCGTCCTCGGCGGCGATGTCGGCCGCGCAGCCGTCGCAGACTTTCACGGGGACGGTGCGCGTACGTGTCTGTGGGCTCGCGCCCCGCTCGTCGCCGGAGTACAGGTCGAGGACGGTCTGCGTGCCGGGCACCCGGCGACAGCGGAAACAGCACTCGGCAGCCCGCCGCGCACACTCGTCGCAGATCCGCACCGGAACAGTGCGCGGGCCTGCCGCATCCCCGGCGGACACGATGTAGATCTCCACCGCGCCCGGCCGCTGACGGCAACGGACACAGCGCGCGCTCACCACCCGGCCCCGCTCCCGTGCTCGCGGGGCCCGTGCTCGGCGCGGATCACCGCGTCCAGCACCACGTACAGCAACCGCGCGTCGGTGAGCCCGTACTCAGCCCAGCCCCGCACCCAGTGTGTGAAGGCCGAACGGGTACACCAGCCAGGCGGAACCGTCACATGCTGCGCGGTGCTCAGCAGTTGCACGCACGTGGTCTCGGGAATCGCCCAACCCTGTGTCGTACGGGGTGGCACCAGCCAGATGAGGCGACGCCCGTACGGGTCCCGGATCACCGCCCCCGACTCACGGCCGAGCCGCGCCAGCACCCGGTCACCCAGATATGCGGGCACCCGCACCCCATCCCAAAACACCCCTGCGGGCAGCAACTCGGCGGCGATCCCCGTGGGCGGGGCCCACTGGCGTGTGGGCGGGTCTGCGATGGCGTCCATGACGACCCCTGCTGTCGGCGTGATCAGTGCGCTACCGACCGTAGGGATGCGGGTGTAGCCGATGGGGCACAGATCGTGCCCCATCGATTCCACAGGTTCTCAGTCGGCCAGCATGCCGATCTTCACGGCCAGCTCCGCCGCGCGGCGACGCCGCTCCGGGCTCTTGGCCTCGGTCTCCTCCAGCACGATCCGCCGCGCGTAGCCGTTGTAGCGGATCGTCTCGGGCGCCGCCTCGAATGCCTTGTCCAGTGTGGCGAGCGCGGCTTCGGGCTGCCCGTCGAGCTGGTAGCCGCGTGCCTCTTCGATACGGTGCCGAGCGCGGCGCGGCCGGGACTTGATCGTGGTCGCGTCAGCGGCGGCGGCCTGCCGGACGCTCTCGCCCCCGGCGTGCAGTTCGACCGCTACCGTCACCGCGTGCGCGCCCATGATGGCCCGCGAGAAGCTGGTGACCGGGTGGTAGTAGTCAGCGGGGAGGCGCTTGGCCTTCTTGCGGGCCTTGTCCCACCAGCCCCACGCCGTGCCCGTGTCGCCGCGCCGCGCGGCCGTGTACCCGGTCTCGAACTCCAACGCGCCGACGATGGCCAGCACATCGTCCGGCGCGTCCGGCAGCAGCGGTTCCAGGTAGGCCAGGGTCGCCAGGGTGACCGCGTCGGCCGCGTCGTAGTGGGTGGCGCCGCCGTCGCGGTGGGCTTGGGCGGTCAGCCATGCGGCGACGCCGATGGCGTGCGGGTCCTCGGATTCCTGGGCCGCGACCATGCCGCGCTCCGCTACACGCCACAGGAGGCTGCTGTCGGGCTGGTAGGCGAGGAAGAACTGCGAGAGCGCGTACACCTCGGACAGGATCGCCTGCGCCACCCGGCGATCGAGCGCCGAGTCGGCCTGCCGTACCGCGAGTTGAGCGTCGCGGATCAGGTCGGGCAGCAGTTTCCCGATGACTTCCCGGTGGTTCTTGGCCTCGTGGCGGGCTGTCCATGCGCTCGCCAGGCGGGCGGCGAGATGTGCGGACGGCGGCGCGGCCCGGTCCGTCCCGGCCGGGAACGTGTTCACGGCAGCGGCCACTGCGGGCAGGCGCGCGTGTCCGGGCCCGACGAACAGCGTCAGCTCACCGTGGGCCTTGTTTCCCGTGAGTTCGGAGAGCGAGCGCACGCGGAGGATCTCGGCGATACGCAGGATCATGGGCAACTTCGGTGTTTGGAGGCGCCCGTTCTCGACCTGCTTGACCCAGCTCGGTGACATGCCGAGAAGTCCCGCCAGCACGGTGCGGGGTATGCCGCGCCGCTCACGGAGGAGCTGCATCCGCTGGCCGAACGCCAGCGGCTCGGCGTACGGGTCCGGGCTGACATCTTCAGACGACACGGCCTTGCCCCTCTCTGCGCGACTGGACACTGCCAGGGTATGGCGCTGGGCCGTTCCGTACCCGCCTTCCTTGGCGGCACCTGTGCAGGGTTGCCGACACACGGGCCCGGAGGCGGCTGAACGGATGTGCTTCTCCGTCCGTACCCAGTGAAGAGGTCAACCGAATCCGAGCGACGAGGGGCAGGGATCGACGATGCAGCGACCATCTGGACAGATGACCCGGGGTGCGCTCTTCGTGGCCGGGACGGCGGCGGCGTTGCTGTCCGTCGCCGTGCCCGCGATGGCGAGCACAGCGCAGTACTGCGGTGCTGGGCGCGGTCTGACCGCCGAGGTGGCGGTCCAAGGCGCGATCGACGACGCACAGAACTCGGCGAGCGGCGATGGCAGGTTCCACTGCGAGCTGGAGGGCCAACCGCAGATCTTCGAGGTATTCGACGATCCGAACTTCGGCCACATATTCCGCGCCAGCGTCGTCATGAACTGCGAGTGACGGCCCGCCGTACCCTGCCGAGGCGGGGATGAGCTTGGAAGGCACACGCAAGGCAGTGTGCGAAGCCGTCACCTCGGAGGCGAAGAAGGGCCAGAAGGCAGAAGGGCGCACGAACCAGCACGCCGCAGAGGTGCGCAACCTGGCTGAGGCGTGGTCGCGCATGGCCGTGCCGTGCCGAGCAGCCGCGCGCAGGCGGCCACGGCCGAACACGGGTGCAGGGGCGGGCCCGGACTGTTCGGGGTCCGCCCCTCACCGCCTGCGGTCGCTCTTGCCGCCGGAACGGTTGTGATGGTGGTGGGGTACCTCGGCCTTGCCCGGCTGATGAAGGTCAGTGAGTTGCGGAGCCTTCCTGGTTTGAGGTGAGGGTCCGGCCGGACCGGCCGGGCCGGAGCAGAGAGTGCGCACCGGGCGCGTGGTCACTCCTGGGGTATGAAGCGGGCCTGCTCCTCGTCGGACACTGACACGACTTTGCCGGGAAGGTAGCGGACAAGGTGTGGCTTGCGTCACACTCGCGACACCCCCACGCGCACTCAAGGGGGGCTCATGCACATCCGTACCGTCGTTCTCGCGCCGATCGTCACATTCGCACTGCCGCTCACTGCTTGCTCAGCGCTCACCGAGGCCGAGCCCAGGCCCAGCAGTGCCGCACGTGCGACCTCGGCCGAAACCGTCCCGGACGAACAGCCCTGCAAGGACCTCATCCGCGAGGAACTCACCAGCGAGGGCGAGCCCGAAGCCGTTACGGAGCAGGAGCCGTGTGTCGGCATCAAAGCCGGGCGTGTCGACGAACTGATCGACGAGGTCGGTGAAGAGATCGAACAGGACCTCGAAGCGAGCACCGGCGGTGGAGATGTCGGGGACCTCGGCGACGACACCGTGGGCCTGTCCGAGACGGTCGCCTACGAGACCGACACCGAGGTCTCGCTCACCGGCTTCTCCCGTGGCGTTTCCAGCGCCTACGCCGCGCCCGCCTCCGCGGCCTACGTACGCTTCACGGTCAAGGTCGTCAACGGCGGAGACACGATGATGGACCTCTCGGGTATGTCGGTGGCCTGCGTGTACGGGGACGACGGCAAGCCGGGCGAGCAGATCTTCGACTCGGAGAACGGACTCGACGGGACGCCGACGGCGCATCTTCGGCCGGGGCGTTCGATGAGTACGCCGGTCGCGTGCGAACTGCCGAAGGACGAGAAATACGTTCAGGTGGAGGTGTCTCCGGACTTCGAGTCGGAGACGGCTGTCTTCGCGGGGAACGTGAAGTGACGTGATGCGCCGCCCGCCCCGCCCCACGTCGCAGTGGAGCGGGGCTGGCGGGCGCGCACGGGGGGCCCGTGGAGAGCGGGGCTCAGGAGGGGCGGGAGAAGTTCTGGCGGGAGGTGTTCTGGATGTTCTCGGCGTGGGGGCGCTTCGCCGGGGTCGTGCGGGCGACGTGCTCTGCGGCGCGGTCCGGGGTGGTCTCGGCCTTGCCCGTGACGTGCGCCGGGACCTCGGGGACCGGCCCCGCGCCCTGGGCCTGCGCGCTGCGCGCGCCCTCGTCGTCGCCCGCCAAGCCCGTGGCGCTCGCCGCGCCCGCGCCGCCCACTACGCCCGCCGCCGCGAGGGCGGCTGCGGCGATCACCATACGCATGCGCATCGTTCGTCTCTCCTGTCATCGGCTGTCGTCGGTCGTGTGACGTTGCTGTTGTCCGCCACGCGGCGCCGATAACGGCAACGGCCCCGAAGGCACCCGAACGGCCCCCCGTCCGCCCCCGGATCTAGCCCTCGCCGAGCCGGGAGCGGAGGAAGGCGAGGGTGCGGGCCCAGGCCGTGGCGGCGGAGGGGGCGTCGTACGTCGCCGGGTTCGCGTCGTTGAAGAAGGCGTGGCCCGCCGGGTAGAGGTGGAAGACCGGGGTGATGCCGGACTGGGCCTCGATCGTGGCGCGCAGCTCGTCCAGCGACGCGAGGGGAACCGTCGGGTCCTGCTCGCCGTAGTGCCCCTCCACCGCGGCCCTGAGCCCCGAGAAGTCGGGGAGGGCGCCCGGGATGACGCCGTAGAAGGGGACCGCCGCCGAGACGCGGGGCTCGCGGGCCGCCAGCGCGAGGACGAAGCCGCCGCCCATGCAGAAGCCGACCGCGCCCACGGTCCCGCCCGTCGTCTCCTCGCGGCCGAGGAGGTAGTCGACGGCGCCGGAGAGGAGCCGCGCGCCCTCGTCGGTGGGCAGCTCGGACATCAGGCGGGCTGCCTCGTCGGCGTCGTGGGCCACCTGGCCGCCGTAGAGGTCAGGGGCGAGGGCGACGAAACCGGCCTCGGCGAACCGGTCGGTGACCTCCGCGATGTGGTCCATCAGACCCCACCACTCCTGGATGACGACCACGCCGGGCCCCCGGCCCGACGGAGGGAGGGCGAGGTAACCGTGCGCGGTGCCGACGTCAGCGGTGCTGGGGAAGGTGACGTTCTGGCGGGGGTTCTGGCCGGAGTTCGGGTTCGCAGCGGTCACGGTGACTCCACGGTTCGGGGAGGAGATAAGGGGGCGTGCCCCGAGCGTAGGGGTGCGGGCAGCGGATCGGCGGGGCCCGCCCCACCTAACGGGGGGCCGGCCCCCCCCCGGGGGGGGCCGGGCCATGACGTCCTCCACATGCACGCACGGCGGCCGGGAGGCGACGCTCCTGGCACTG
>NZ_JBSHAO010000033.1:58306-97224 GCF_053611545.1 Streptomyces sp. NPDC054796
GGGCCCGAGTTTTCGGGGGGCATCTGGGGCGCGGCTAATCATTATGCGGGGGGGCGGCCGCGGGGGGGGGGGGGCGGGCCTGCGGCGGGGCGGGCCGGCGGTGTCCCCCGGGGCCCCCCCCCCGGCCGGGGCGGGCGCTTCAGGCGCGGAAGGGGCCCGTGACCTCGAACGTCACGCCCGCCGACGAGCTGTTGCCCGCCCCGCGCTGGCTGGAGAAGTAGAGGCGGCGCCCGTCGGGCGAGAACGCCGGCCCGGTGATCTCCGAGCCGCTGTGCCCCGTGACGCGCAGGAACGGGGCGACGACGCCCTGCGGGGTGATCACGCAGATCTCCATGTTGCCGCCGTCCTCCGCGACGTAGAGGTCGCCGGACGCGGTGCCGGTCACGTTGTCGACGCCCGTCAGCGGCGCCTGGCCGCCCGTCACCAGGCTGTCGTCGTAGGCCAGCTCGATGGTGTCGGCGGCGCAGTCGAGCTGCCAGACGCGGTTGTCGCCCTTGGTCGTGAACCAGCAGGTGCCGTTCGCGTAGTAGCAGCCCTCGCCGCCGTCGAAGTGCTTGGCCGCCGCGACCTGCGCCCGCGTACGGGTGCCGAAGACGCCCGGCGACGGGTTCGGCACCGCGGCCCAGCCGACGGGGCCCGACGTGCCGCTGCCCATGGTCAGCACCTCCAGCGTGCCCGCCGACAGGTCGCCCCACGTGGCCGGTCGGAAGCGGTAGAGGCAGCCGTCGCTCTCGTCCTCGGTGAGATAGACGACGCGGCGGTCGGGATCGGCGGCAGCGGCCTCGTGCTTGAAGCGGCCCATCGCGCTCCTGCGCACGGCGGCCTCGGCGCCCCACGGGTCGGTCTCGTAGACGTAGCCGCGGTCGATCTCCTCGCAGGAGAGCCAGGTGTTCCACGGGGTCCGGCCGCCCGCGCAGTTCACGCTCGTGTTGCTGAGCACGCGGTACGCGCCCGTCACCGCGCCAGAGGACGAGAAACGCACGGCGCTCGCGCCGCCGGTGAGGGCGACCTCGGAGTTGGAGACGTAGATCCAGCCGCCGCCGCTGTCGGCGAAGCAGGCGCCGCCGTCGGGCGCCGGGTGCCAGGTGTACGAGGTGCCGGAGACCACCTGGCCCGATCGCGCGATCACCCTGCTCGTGAAGGACTGCGGCAACTGGACGCCGTTCGCGTCTGCGGGGCCGAGTGCCCCGTACGGGCCCGTGCCCGGCTGCGCCGGGTCGGCGTGCGCGGCGCCGCGCCACAGCGTGCCGCCGAAGACGGCGGCCGAGCCGGTGAGCACGGCCGCGCGCAGGAAGGTACGACGCCGGAAGTCACGGCGTTCCACGGTCACTCCACGTTCCACGGTCACTCCACTCGGGTCTGCGGTGCTGCGGTGCCCGGCGGCGTTGCGTCCGCCGGGGAGAGCGGTGGTGCGTGCGGTGCGTGTGCCTTGGTGCCTTGCGGGTGCGGGTGCGGGTGCGGGTGCGGCCCGTACCGCCCGTGCTGCCGGTACCGCCGGTACGGGACGGTCCGGTCCGGGCGGGGTGGAACCTAGCGCTCGGGCGTGACCGGCGCCACAACTCCCCGTGAACCGGAGGCGCGGCCGGGCGGCGGGGAAGGCCCGGGAACGCCGGATGCCCGGCGTCCCTGGAGGGGACACCGGGCATCGGTGTGGCTTCGCCTGCCGCTGTCCGGAGGGCGCGTGTGGCCCGCGCCCTCCGGACCGTCGCGGGCGTAGGGGAGGGAACGCCTCAGACGGAGAGACCGTGCGACTGGAGGTAGCTCACGGGGTCGATGTCGGAGCCGTAGTCGGGACCGGTGCGGACCTCGAAGTGCAGGTGCGGGCCGGTGCTGTTGCCGGTCGAGCCGGAGACGGCGATCTGCTCGCCGGCGTCGACCTGCTGGCCGGGCTGGACGGAGGAGGAGGTCAGGTGGCCGTACTGGGTGTACTTGCCGTCGTCGTTCTTGATGACGACCTCGTTGCCGTAGGCGCCGCCCCAGTCCGCCGAGACGACGGTGCCGGAGGTGACCGACTTCACCGGGGTGCCGGAGGAGGCGGAGAAGTCGACGCCGGTGTGGCTGCCGCTGGACCAGGAGCCGCCGGACGCCTTGTACGGGGTGCTGGTGCCCGCGTCGACCGGCTTGACGTAGTCGCTGGAAGCGGACTGGCCGTCGTCGGAGCCGGAGGTCTCGGCGGTCTTGGAGGCGCCGCCCTGCGGCTGCGTCTTCACCTCGTCGCCGGAACCGGAGCCGGAGGCGGAACCGGAGAGGGTCAGCTTCTGGCCCGGAATGATGACGTTCGGGTCGCCGCCGACGGTCTGGCGGTTGGCCTCGTACAGCTTCTTCCAGCCGCCCTCGACGCCCTCGGACTTGGCGATCTTGGCGAGGGTGTCGCCGCTCGCGACGGTGTACGAGCCCGAGCCGCCCTGGGGCTTGCTCTGCTGCTCGGTCTGCTGCGGCTGCGCGGACTTCGTCGCGGAGTCGTCGGAACCGGAGTCGGGGTTCACGTCGGGGGAGCCGCTGTTCTGGCTCAGCCCGGCCTTGGGGCCGCAGTTGGGCCAGGCGCCCGGACCCTGCTTGGCGAGCACCTTCTCGGCGATGGCTATCTGCTGGTCCTTGGTGGCCTTGTCGGCGGTCGGCGCGTACTGCGAACCGCCGTAGGCGTCCCAGGTGCTCTTGTCGAACTGGACGCCGCCGTAATAGCCGTTTCCGGTGTTGATGGACCAGTCGCCGCCCGACTCGCACTGGGCGACCTTGTCCCAGGTGCTGACGTCGGCGGCGTGCGCGTTCGCGGCGCCCATCAGCGGAAGGGCGATACCCGCGCCACCTGCGGCGAGAGCGAGCGAGACGCGGGAAATGCGCCGCGCGTTACGGCCATTGGACTGTCGGTTAACGCTTTCGCGTGCAAACACAGAAGTGTTCCTCTCCTACGCCTGCGAGGTGAGCTGTCGGATTCGGGCTGGAGTTGCCCGGCCACCTGTGCACATGCCCGTGGCATGTGCGCGAGGGGGCTTCACCCCAAGCCGGTCGCGTTTCCGCGACGCGGCACTTACCTGTGGTTCCCCCGCTCCTGCCGCCCTTGGGTCGGGTGATTTCCGCTGACCGGGCGGCAGGATTCGGCGTCCCGGTCACGGGCCACCGCATGGGACGTGCGATGGCGGATGCACCGTAAACAGATGGAATTCGCGGGGACAACTAAAGCCAGGGAAGGAGAGCCATGTGGGGACCCGCGCATTTCTCGTACGGAGTGTCGAATAAGTCCGTAAGAGAACGCTGTGCGCAGGGCATTCGAAACACGCGTGCCGCGTCCGCGTCAAAACCGGAACCCTTTCGATCTTGCCTTCCTGTGTCGCTCCTCACGCACCTCCTGTGGAACGCGTCACGTCATTTCCGGCTCGCGCGGGGGCACTCGGCGCGATGCCGGGCGTGTGCGGAATACCCCCTGGGGTACCCGTGTTACGGTCGATGATGGATACCCCGGGGGGTACATGAACGAGTCGGTCCGGGAGACCGGAGCGAACGGAGAGCGGAGAGGAGAGGGTCGGCCGTGTTCTTCGTCGACACCATCGGGACCGAGGGCCTGGGCAACCGCGGCTATCTGGCGGGCGGCGCGGCGGAGGCCGTCGTCGTGGACCCGCCCCGCGACATCGACCGCGTGCTCGCGGCGGCGGCACGCAGAGGCGTGCGCGTCGGTCTCGTCGCGGAGACCCATGTGCACAACGACTACATCAGCGGCGGCCTGGAACTGGCCCGCGTCACCGGCGCCCGCTATCTCGTCCCCGCCGAGGCGCACGTCGCCTTCGCCCGCGTGCCCGTGCGCGACGGCGACACCGCGACGGTCGACGCCGGCGCGGGCCTGACACTGCGGGCCCTCGCCACCCCGGGCCACACCCCGCACCACACCTCCTACGCGCTGGAGGAGAACGGCCGCGCCGTGCTGGCCTTCACCGGCGGCTCCCTGCTCATCGGTTCCACGGGCCGCCCCGACCTGGTCGAACCCCGGCTGACCGAGCCGCTCGCCCGCGCCCAGCACGCCTCGGCGCACCGGCTGGCCGACGAACTGGCCGACGATGTGCGCGTCCTGCCCACCCACGGCTTCGGCAGCTTCTGCTCCTCCGGCGGCTCCGGCACGAGCTCCGGGGGCTCCGGGGGCTCCGACGGCTCGGCCGACTCCACGACGATCGGCGAGGAACGCGCGCACAACGACGCGCTCACCCGCGACGTGGACGACTTTGTCAAGGACGTGCTCGCCGGGCTGGAGGACGTGCCCGCCTACTACACGCACATGGCCCCGGCCAACGCCTCGGGCCCGGCGCCCCTGGACCTCACCCCGCCCCGCACCGCCGACGCGCACGACCTCGCGCGGCGCCTGGCCGAGGGCGAGTGGGTGGTGGACCTGCGCTCACGGGTGGCGTTCTCCGAGGGGCACCTCGCGGGCGCGTTCAACTTCGAGGGCGACGGCAAGCTCGCCACGTATCTCGCCTGGCTGATCCCCTGGGGCAAGCCCGTCACCCTGCTCGCCGAGACCCCCGGGCAGATCGCGGCGGCGCAGCGCGAGCTGGCCCGCGTCGGCATCGACCGCCCGGCAGCGGCGGCGACCGGAGGCCCGTCCTCCTGGCTGCGTGCGGGTGAGCGCCCGCACTCCTTCCCGCGCGCCGACTTCGCCGACCTGGCTGCGGCCAGGGAACGGGACGGCGGCGAGGGGACCGTGGTGCTCGACGTGCGCCGCGCGTCCGAGCGCGCGAAGGGCCACGTCGAGGGCTCGGTCCACCTCCCCGTCCACGAGGTGCACGGCCGCGCCGACGAGGTGCCGCCCGGCGTGGTGTGGGTGCACTGCGCGAGCGGGATGCGCGCCGCCGTCGCCGCCTCGATGCTGGCCGCCATGGGCCGCGACGTGGTCGCCGTCGACGACGCCTTCCGGGCCGAGGACTGGGTGCGGGGCGACGGTTCGGGCGACGGTTCGAGTGACGGGGCTACGGGTGCGGGTGCGTAGGGGCGGCCGTAGCCCGGGGCCGGGGTGCGGGGCCGGTCCCGGTCCCGGTCCCGGCTCCGCCGCTGGTCGCGGGTCCGCGCCCGGTCAGGCCAGGGAGAGGAAGAGCTTCTCCAGACGGGCCCGCATCTGCTCGCGGTCGGCCGCCTGGACGGCGCCGTCCTCGCCATCGGCACCCGGCTCCGCGAGACAGCGCTGGAGGCCGGTGGCGATGATCGCGAAACCGGCCTTGTCCAGCGCGCGCGAGACGGCCGCGAGCTGTGTGATCACGTCCTCGCAGTCCCTGCCCTCCTCGATCATCCGGATGATCCCGGCGATCTGACCCTGTGCCCTGCGCAGCCGGTTGAGGACCGTCTTCAGGTCGTCGGCCGCCAGTTCAAGATCCACGGCTTCTCCTCACGTATACCCTCTGGGGTATAGCGTACCCCCGGCGGAGCCGGTGCCACCGAACACGAAGGACCCTCCTGTGACCACCCCTCCCTCCTCCACCTCCACCGCCGTGTCCTCCGCCGCCCTGGCTCCCGGGCAGGCGCGCCCGCGCCTGGACGAGTTCACCGTCGTCGACGTACGCGCTCCCGGCGAGTACGCCTCCGGACACCTGCCCGGCGCCCACAACGTCCCCCTCGACCGGCTCGACCGCGCCCTGCCCGCGCTGCGGCACGCGGCCGGGCGGCGCCCCCTGCTCATGGTCTGCGCCTCCGGGGCGCGCTCGGCCAAGGCCGTCGGCGCCCTGGCCGACGGCGGGATAGCCGCCTCCCGGCTGGCCACCCTCACTGGCGGCACCAGCGCCTGGACCGCCGAGGGCCACGAGGTGGACAGGCCGGAGGCGGGCCGCGCGACCTGGGCCATGGAACGCCAGGTGCGGCTGGCGGCGGGCTCCCTCGTGCTGCTGGGCCTGCTCGTCGACCTCGTGCTGCCGGGCGCGCGCTGGCTCTCCGCCGCGATCGGGGCCGGGCTGGTCTTCTCCGCGCTCACCGACACCTGCGGCATGGCCGCGCTGCTCGGCAGGCTCCCGCACAACAGGCGCGGCGGACGCGCAGCGGACCTCGACGCGACCCTGGCCCGGCTGACCGCCGACTGACTCCCGACCGGGCCCGGCCCGTAGCCGATGCCGGGCGGAGTTCTCCGGCGGGGTTCTCCAGCGGAGTTCTCCGTCGGGGTTCTTCGAAGGGGCTCTCAGGCGAGGCTCTCAGGCGGAGCCGTGCCGCTCCGTGCCGGGGGCGCCGGGGCCGTGTGCCGGGGCCGGGGGGCGGCCCTCGCGGTGGTAGCGGCGCTCGGGGCGGCCCGTGGTGCCGTAGCGGAGGGTGACGCGGGCGCTGCCCGTCGCCACGAAGTGCTCCAGATAGCGGCGCGCGCTCACCCGCGACAGCCCGCTGCGCTCGGCGCACTCGGAGGCCGAGACGCCCTCGCCCTCCACGCCCGCGTCGAGCGCGTCCCTGACGAGCGCCGCCGTCTGCTCCGTGAGCCCCTTCGGCAGCGAGGCGGGCGTCCGCCCGCCGCCGTGGCCCTGGGTCGCGCCCGCGCCCAGCGCGCCGCCAGCACCGCCGGCGCCGCCGAAGAGGCGGTCCACGTCGTCCTGGCCCGGAGCCGCCAGGGCCGCCAGCTCCTTGCGGCGCTCCGCGTACTGCCGCAGCCGCTCCTGGAGCAACTGCCCCTCGAAGGGCTTGATGATGTACTGCACGGCTCCGCCGCGCTGCGCGCCCCGTACCGTTCCCGCGTCCCGCGCGGCCGTGACGACCAGCACGTCGGGACCGCCCTCGGGGGCCCCGCCGCCGCGCAGCTCGCGCAGGACCTCCAGGCCGGGGATGTCCGGGAGGTAGATGTCGAGCAGCACCAGATCGGGGGCCAGCTCGCGCACGGCCGTCAGCGCCTCGGCGCCGCTGTGGGCCACGCCCGCGACGGCGAAGCCGGGCTCGCGCTCGACCAGGGTGCTGTGCAGCCGGGCGACCATGAAGTCGTCGTCGACGACAAGGACGCGGATCACTGGCCTCTCCTTCCCCGGTGGCCGCCGGTGGCCCCGTCGGCCCAGCGGCCCTGGTGAGCGGGGCCGTCCAGGGCCTTTCAGGCCACGGTAGCGCACGCCCGCAAGGCCCCCCGGGGCCCGTCCACCGGGCCGTACGGGCCCCGCGCCCGTGCGGCGGCGCAACGATCCGGCCACCGCGTCGGCCGTCGCGCCGATCACCGCGTCGGCCACCGTGGTCCCAGAAACGCTCCCGCACGCCGCACCCGCGTCACAGCGCCCCGTAGGTGACCCCCGTGAGCTGCTCCGACGCGGCCCACAGCCGCTCGGCCGCCACGTCGTTACGGGTCCACGGCGCGCGCCACGACGGGCCGGGCCCGCCCCGCAGCCCGAGGAAGCGCGGGCCCGTGAAGGAGTCGCCCCGCACCTCGGGGGAGGTCGCCGCGTACAGCGTCGGGGACGCGCCCTGCTCGGCCGAGGTGGCCACCAGCACGCCACCGGCCCGCATGAACAGCTCCGTGGCCCGCCGCCCGGCCAGACGCGGGCCCTTGGTCTGAAGCTCCGTCGACGCGTAGCCCGGGTGCGCGGCGGCGGCGATCAGGGGCACGCCCTTGCGGTCGGCGCGACGGGCCAGCTCGTGCACGAACAGCAGATTCGCGGACTTCGAGGCCGCGTAGGCGAGCCAGCGCCGGTAGCGACGCTCGCTGTTCAGGTCCGCTATGTCGATGTTGGCCAGCGCGTGCATCGCGCTCGAAACGGAGATCACGCGCGGGCCAGGCGCGGCCAGCAGCCGCTCCAGCAGCAGCCCCGTCAGCGCGAAGTGGCCCAGGTGGTTCACGCCGAACTGGGTCTCGAAGCCGTCCGCCGTGCGCGCGTACGGCACGGCCATCAGACCGGCGTTGTTGACGAGCAGATCGACGCGCGCGCAGGGCAGCGACTCGGTGAAGGCCCGCACCGAGGAGAGATCGGCGAGGTCCAGCTCTCTGAACTCGGCAGCCGCCTCCGGCACCTCCATCTGGAGCCGGCCCCGCGCCTCCTGGCCCCGTCGCACATCGCGGCAGGCCATCACCACCCGAGCGCCGCGCCGGGCCAACTCCCGTGCTGTCACATATCCCAGCCCGCTGTTGGCACCGGTCACGACGACGGTGCGGCCCTTCTGATCCGGAATGCTGCGCGCCGTCCAGCCCATGCGGGTCAGGGTAGGCGCAGCGACTGCACGGGGGGAGGCCGCCGACGCGGCGGGTTCCCCCGGGTCACACCCAGGGGTTTCCGAGGGTCACCCCTGGTCCGTGCCGCCCGGTGCCGGGGCCGCGCCGTCCAGCTCGTCGAACACCCGCTGCGCGATGCCGAAGGCCGAGTTCGCTGCGGGCACACCGCAGTAGACGGCGCTCTGGAGGAGGACATCGCCGATCTGCTCGCGCGTCAGGCCGTTGGTGAGGGCCGCGCGCACGTGCATGGCCAGCTCCGCGTGGTGCCCGTGCGCGATCAGCGCCGTCAGCGTGACGCAGCTCCGTTGCTTGCGGTCGAGCGCTTCGCCGGTCCAGATCTCGCCCCAGGCGTAGCGGGTGATGAAATCCTGGAAGCGCGCGGTGAAAGGCGTCGTCCCGGCGACGGCGCGGTCCACATGCGCGTCCCCCAGCACCGCGCGGCGCACCGCCATCCCGGCGTGGTGGCGCGCGCTGTCGTCGCCGTAGCCGCCCAGGTGGGTGAGCAGCGCGTCCGTCACGGCCTCGGGGCGCTCGGTGTTGGCCAGGTGCGCGGCGCCGGGGATCTCGGTCAGGGCCGCGCCGGGCACGCCGTCGGCGATCTCGCGCGCGTGCGACGGTGGGGTCGCCGGGTCCTCACGGCCCGCGACGGCCAGGGTCGGCGCGAGGACGTCGCCGAGGCGGTCGCGCAGGTCGAAGGCGGCGAGCGCGTCGCAGCAGGCGGCGTAGCCCTCCGGGTCCGCCGCGCGCAGGTCCTCGACGAGCGCCGCGCCGCGCGGGGTCGTCTCGAAGCCCGGCGCGAACCAGATGCCGGGGCGGGTGTCCACCATGGCCTCGGTGCCCTTGGCCCGTACGGTGGCGGCGCGCTCGCGCCACGTCTCCGGTTCGCCGAACCTGGCCGACGAGCAGACCAGGGTCAGTGAGGCGACGCGGTCCGGGTGGTGCGTGGCGAGGTGGAGACCGACCGCGCCGCCGAGCGAGATGCCCGCGTACGCGAACGTGTCCCAGCCCTGGGCGTCCGCCAGCCGCAGCACGGCGGCCGCCAGGTGGGCGACGGTGGCGGAGCCGTCGGAAGGCAGCAGCGCGGAGGGGGACGAGCCGTGGCCCGGCAGGTCCCAGCGCAGCACGCGGTGGGCGCGGGTCAGGGCGGGGAGCTGGGGGTCCCAGACGGCGAGCGACGTGCCGAGGGAGGGGCCGAGGATGAGGGGGGCGCCGTCTGGGGGGCCGTCCAGCCGGTGGTGGGGGAGGAGGGGCGGCGCCGGGTCCGGGGTCTTCGCTGGGGTGGGCATGGTGACGATTCTTCTCCGGGGGCGGGTCCCCTTCGCGGGGTGCGGAAGGAAACGGGGGGTTCTGGTTGTCAGGGGGTGTTGCGCGGGACGGTCGGCCGGTGTGGTGGGCACTGTAGGGTCCCGCGCTGATTTCTGCGCCGCGGCACGTGGTGGGGGGCGCTGTGTGGGGCGGTGCGTTGTGTTCCGGGTGCGGCTGTGTGGCTTCGGCGCGGCGTGTGGTTGCGGTGCGGTGTGGCTGGCGCCGCGTGGTTCTTGGTTTCGGCCGGTGGTCGTGTGGGGTTGGTGTGTGGTGGGGGTCGGTGCCGCGCCGGGGTGTCTCCTCGGGCGGCGACAAGTGCGGGTCGGCTTTTCGGCTGCCTGTACATACTCGTCGCCACCACTTGCGGGGACACCCCACCACGTCCCCTCCCACCCGGTGACCAACCTCCGGCCCGCTCCCACTGTTGTGGGCAAGCGTTCCGCATGGCGAGGGGGCACCTCCCAGCGGTAGCTGGGGGAGGGTGGGCACAACCCACCCACCGGCCCGCAGCCGCGCAACGAAACCCCTGGTTAAGGGAGCAGGCGCTTCGGGGTGCGGGCCAGGGCGCGGTCGGTGAGGGTGGGGGCTGAGCCGGTGTAGTGGGTGGGGTCCGTGAGGTCGCGGAGGCGTTCCTTCGAGAGGAGGCGGCGCAGTTCCGGTTCCTCTTCCTCCAGGGCCTCGTCCAGGGCGATCCCCTCGTCCACCGCCTTGCGTGACGCGTCGGCCAGCAGCCGCTTGGCCCGCGCACGCCCCAGCAGCGGCCCGAGCGCGGCGGCGATGCGCTCGCTGACGATGAGCCCGTCGGTGAGCGCGAGGTGCTCGTGCATCCGGTACGGGAAGACCCGTAGGCCCTCCGCGAGTTCGGCCGCGTCGCGGCACGCGCCACCGGTCAGCCGCAGCAGCTCCCGCAGGGGCTGCCACTCGGCGTGCCAGGCGCCGCCGGGCCGCTCGTCCTCGGCGACGAGGGAGTGGAGGAGGGTGGCGGCCAGCGCCGGTGCCTGCCGGGCCGCGGCGGAGATGAGGGTGGCGCGCACGGGGTTGCTCTTGTGCGGCATCGCGGACGAGCCGCCGCCGCTGCCCTCGGCGACCTCGCCCAGCTCCGTGCGCGAGAGGACCAGCACGTCGGCGGCCAGCTTCCCGAGCGCGCCGCAGGCGAACGCGAGCGCCGAGCCCAGGTCGGCGACGGGCGTGCGCAGGGTGTGCCAGGGCAGGGCGGGTTCGGTGAGGTCCAGTTCGCGTGCGTACGCGGCGAGCAGGCGCAGTCCGGTGTCGTCGGCGCCGTCCCCCGTGAGGGCCGCCGCCTCCGCCTGTGCGTCGAAGGCGGCCAGCGTGCCCGCCGCGCCGCCGAGTTGGGCGGGCAGCGTGGCCCGTACGGAGGAGAGCCGGTCGTGCGCGTCCAGCACGAGGCTGCGCCAGCCCGCGGCCTTGAGCCCGAAGGTGGTCGGGACGGCGTGCTGGGTCAGTGTCCTGCCGGGGAGCGGCGTGTCGCGGTGTTCGACGGCCAGCGCGCGCAGCGCCTCGGCCGTACGGGTCAGCTCTGGCAGCACCCCGTCCAGGGCGCGTGCCGACATCAGGATCAGGGCCGAGTCGAGGATGTCCTGGCTGGTGGCGCCCCGGTGGACGTACGGGCCGCCCTCGGTGCCCGCCGCCTCGGTGAGGTCGGCGACGAGTGGGATCACCGGGTTGCCGCCCGCGCGGGCGCGCAGTGCCAGGTCGCGGGCGTCGAAGCGGTCGGCGCGTGCCGCCGAGGTGACCGCTTCGGCGGCGGCCTCGGGCGCCAGGCCCAGCGTCGCCTGGGCGCGGGTCAGCGCGGCCTCGGCGTCGAGCATGGCCTGGAGGAACGCGCGGTCGCCCGTTGCGGCCTCGGCGGCCGAGCCGGTCCTTACGGGCGAGAGCAGCCCTGTGTCGGAGCCTGGAGCCGGGCCCTCGCCCGGGTCAGTGGAAGTCAAGGAAGACCGTCTCCTTCTCCCCTTGCAGCCGGATGTCGAAGCGGTACGAGCCGTGGGGCCCGGCCGCGGCCACCAGCGTCTCGCGGCGGGCCGGTTCCAGCGAGGCGAGGAGTGGATCGGCGGCGTGCGCCTCGGCGTGTTCGGGGAAGTACAGCCGCGTGAACAGGTGGTGGAGCAGTCCCCGCGCGAAGACGCACACGCTGATGTACGGCGCGTGCCCCGGGCGCGCGCCCGGGACGAGCGTGCGTGCGGCCCACTGCCCGTCGGCGTCGGTGGCGATACGGCCGAAGCCGGTGAAGTCCACTCCGTTGCGGCCGAGGTAGCCGCCGTCGACGGGGTCCCTGCGCAGTGAGCCGGGCGCGCCGGTCAGCCTGCCCGAGGGATCGGCCTGCCACAGCTCGACGAGCGCGTCGGGCACGGGCTCCCCCGCGCCGTCGTAGACGTGGCCGTGCACGGTGACGGTGCCGGGGCGGCCGGGGGGCGCGAGGTCGCCGCCGTCGGGGAAGGGCAGCGCGTACCCGTAGAAGGGGCCGACCGTGTGGGAGGGGGTGGGGCCGGGCGCGGAGGCGGGCGTGGCGGGGGTGTCTGCGGCGGTCATCAGCGGCCTTCCTCGATCCAGGTGGCGGACGGGCCGTCCAGCACGATGTCCCAGCGGTAGCCCAGCGACCACTCGGGCCGCGACAGGCCGTGGTCGTAGGCGGCGACGAGCCGCTGACGTGCCGACTCGTCGGTGACGGACTGGAGGATGGGGTCGTACGCGAACAGCGGGTCGTTCGGGAAGTACATCTGTGTCACCAGGCGCTGGGTGAACGCCGTGCCGAACAGCGAGAAGTGGATGTGCGCCGGGCGCCAGGCGTTGTCGTGGTTGCGCCACGGGTAGGCGCCGGGCTTGATGGTGGTGAAGCTGTAGCCGCCGTCGTCGCCGGTCAGTGTCCGTCCGACGCCGGTGAAGTTCGGGTCAAGGGGCGCCGGGTGCTGGTCGCGGTGGTGGGCGTAGCGGCCCGACGCGTTGGCCTGCCACACCTCGATGAGCTGGCCGCGCACGGGCCGCCCGCCGCTGTCCAGGAGCCGCCCCGAGACGGTGATCCGCTCGCCCAGCGGCTCGCCCTGGTGCTGGCGGGTGAGGTCGTGGTCGATGGCGGTGACGTCGGTGGGGCCGAAGACGGGGGTGTGCAGCTCGACGGTCTCGGGGTCGCCCGCGACGCCGACGAGCGGCTGCTTGGGATGGCGCAGCGTGCTGCTGCGGTAGGGCGCGTAGTCGCGGGGCGGGTGGTCGGCCGCGGGTGCGCCCGCCGCGCGGGATTTCTCATACGCCTCGCGCAGGCCGGCGACCTCGCGGTCGATGTCGTGCTGAGTGAGTGCCATGACTCCTCCTGAACTGCCGTGGTCAGTGAAGAAGCGTGGGGGTGGGGGCGGAGGACCGGTCGCCTGTCCGTGCGTGTCGTGCGTCGGCCCCGTGCGGTCGGGCCGCGGGATCTCTGCGGTCGCCCCGCGGTGGGGAGGCCCGCGCGGGAGCCTTCCCCCGCGCGTCGGCGGACGCCCCCGGTTGCGTGGCCTCCGTGACCTCGGTGGCCTCTATGGCCTTCGAGGTCTCCGTGGCCGGGCCCGGCGCCGGGCGCCGCCGCACGCCGGGTGTCACCGTTCGAGGACGAGCGCCAGTCCCTGGCCGACGCCGATGCACAGGGAGGCGACGCCCACGCCCGTGCCCTTGGCGGCGAGCTGGTGCGCTACGGCGCCGGTGAGCCGGGCGCCGGAGGCGCCGAGCGGGTGGCCGATGGCGAGGGCGCCGCCGCGCGGGTTGACGAGCGCGGGGTCCAGCTCGGGGAGTTCCGCGAGGCAGCCCAGCGCCTGCGCCGCGAACGCCTCGTTCAGCTCCACCGTGTCCAGCTCGCCGAAGCCCCTGCCCGCCTTCGCCAGCGCCCGCGTGATCGCCTCGACGGGGCCGAGCCCGAACATGCGCGGCTCCAGCGCGGTCACCGCGCTGGCCCGCACCCGCGCCAGCGGCTCGCGGCCCGTGGCGCGCAGGCCCTCCTCGCCGACGAGCAGCAGCGCGGCGGCCCCGTCGTTGAGCGGCGAGGAGTTGGCCGCGGTGACGGTGCCCGAGCCCGCGTCGCGGAAAACGGGCTTCAGCTTGGCCAGGGACTCCGGGGTGCCGCCCTCGCGGATCGTCTCGTCGCGCGGGAGGTCCACGCCGTCGACGGGCACGACCTCGGGCCCGTACAGGCCCTCTCGCCATGCCCGCGCCGCCTTCTCGTGGCTGGCGAGCGCGAAGGCGTCCTGGTGCTCGCGGGTGATGCCGTGCTCGTCGGCGATCAGCTCGGCACCCTCGCCCAGCGAGACCGTCCACTCGGGGCGCATGCGCGTGTTGACCATGCGCCAGCCCAGGGTGGTGGAGTGCAGTTGCGGTGCGGCGGCCGGGAAGGCGCGCTCCGGCTTCGGCTGCACCCAGGGCGCGCGGCTCATGGACTCGACCCCGCCGGCGACGGCCACCTCCGCGTCGCCGAGCGCGATGGCCCGTGCCGCCTGGACGACGGCCTCCATGCCGGAGGCGCACAGCCGGTTGACCGTCGCGCCGGGCACGGAGACGGGGAGGCCCGCGAGGAGGACGGCCATGCGGGCGACGTTGCGGTTCTCCTCGCCCGCGCCGTTGGCGTTGCCGAGGAAGACGTCGTCGATGCGGGCCGGGTCGAGGTCCGGGGTGCGGTCGACGAGGGCGCGCAGCACGTGGGCCGCGAGGTCGTCGGGGCGCGAGGCTGAGAGGGCGCCGCCGTACTTGCCGACCGGGGTGCGGACGGCGTCGACGATGTAGACGTCGCGAGGCGCGCCGTTCACCGGGAGCCTCCTGAGGCGTCGGCGTCGGCGTCACCGGGCACGGCGACCGGTGCGCCGGTCTTCGCCACGACCTCGTCGGACGTCACGCCCGGCGCCGTCTCGACCAGCACGAGGCCCTCGTCCGTCACGTCGAGGACCGCGAGGTCGGTGATGATCCGGTCGACGCAGCCCTTGCCCGTGAGGGGCAGCGTGCACTCGTCGACGATCTTCGGGGTGCCGTCCTTCGCGGTGTGCTGCGTCAGCGCGACGACGCGGCGGGCGCCGTGCACCAGGTCCATCGCACCGCCGATGCCCTTGATCATCTTGCCGGGGATGGCCCAGTTGGCGAGGTCACCACGGGCCGAGACCTGCATGGCGCCGAGCACGGCGGCGTCGATGTGGCCGCCGCGGATCATGCCGAAGGAGAGCGCGGAGTCGAAGAAGGAGGCGCCGGGCAGCACGGTGACCGTCTCCTTGCCCGCGTTGATCAGGTCCGGGTCCACCTCGTCGTCCGCCGGGTACGGGCCGACGCCGAGGATGCCGTTCTCCGACTCCAGCACGACGTGCACACCGTCGGGCAGGTGGTTGGGGATCAGCGTCGGCAGTCCGATGCCCAGGTTCACATACGAGCCGTCCGGCAGTTCCAGCGCCGCCCGCGCGGCCATCTCGTCCCTGGTCCACGCCATCAGTCCCGCTCCGTCCCTCGCGCCGATACATGAGCCGGTTGTCCTTGTGCCGTAGGCGCGGAGACCGTGCGCCGCTCGATCTGCTTGTCCGCCGCCTGCTCCGGGGTGAGCGCGAGCACGTGCTGGACGAAGATGCCCGGCAGATGGACCTCGTCCGGGTCCAGCGCGCCCGGCTCGACCAGCTCCTCGACCTCGGCGACGGTGACCCGTCCGGCCATCGCGGCGAGCGGGTTGAAGTTGCGGCTGGACTTGTTGAAGACGAGGTTCCCGTGCCGGTCGCCCTTCGCCGCGCGCACGAGGGCGACGTCGGTGCGGATGCCGCGCTCCAGCACGTACTCGGCACCGTCGAACTCGCGCACCTCCTTGGGCGGGGAGGCCAGCGCGACGGTGCCGTCGGGGGCGTAGCGCCAGGGCAGGCCGCCCTCGGCGACCTGGGTGCCGACCCCTGCGGGGGTGTAGAAGGCGGGGATGCCGCAGCCGCCCGCGCGCAGCCGCTCCGCCAGCGTGCCCTGGGGGATCAGCTCGACCTCCAGCTCGCCGGACAGGTACTGGCGCGCGAACTCCTTGTTCTCCCCGACGTAGCTGCCGGTGACGCGCGCGATGCGCCCGGCGGACAGCAGGACGGCGAGGCCCGACTCCATGGCGCCGCAGTTGTTGGAGACGACGCCGAGCCCGCTCACGCCGGAGTCGTAGACGGCCTGGATGAGCACGTTCGGTACGCCGCTGAGGCCGAAGCCGCCGACGGCGAGCGACGCGCCGTCGCTGACGCTGGCCACTGCCTCGGCGGCGGTGGCGACCACCTTGTCCATCGCTGCGCGCACTTCCCTTCAGGGCGCCTCCGCGGCACCAACTGCTCAGTGTGCTGATTAAATCTTCGACGTTGCGAAACGCTGCCACCGCCCGGTCAGCACGTCAATACTTCCGCAGTAGCGGGTTTTCGCTCGACACTCCTTCCCTTTCCGGGGGAGAATCAGTCAGCACGCCAATCAAGTGGGCGGGTCTGTTTCCATACGCCGCCGACGCGCCGCCGGAACGCCGTCAGCAGGTTGCCAGTACGCCGAAAGTACGCGAGGAGAGCCCATGGCCGCGGTCGATCTGAGCACGCACCCGGGCCATCTGGCCAGGCGTCTCCAGCAGGCGCACAGCCTGCTGTGGGGGGCCATGGTCTCCGAGGAGACCACATCGCCGCAGTTCGCCGTGCTCAACGCGCTGGAGGAGAAGCCGGACATCGACCAGCGCACGCTGAGCGAGCATGTGCACCTGGACCGCTCCACCATCGCCGATCTGGTCGCCAGACTGTGCAGACGCGAGCTGGTCGAGCGGGTGCGGGATCCGCTCGACGGGCGGCGCAACGTGCTGAAGCTGACGGCCGAGGGCAGACGCGTCCACAAGAAGCTGGTCACCCGCACCGCCCGGATGAACCGGGTCTTCCTCGCCCCGCTCGAAGCGGAAGAGCAGGAGCAGTTGCTGCGGCTCATCGCGCGGGTGGCGGGCGCGGCGGAGGATCTGCGGGTGTAGGGGCGGGGGCGTCGCGGCCCTGGCGTCGACGACGGGGCCCGTCGTCACCCCTCCGTCGTCACCCTTCCGTCGGCAGGCCGCCGAGGCCGTCGGCGGCGACGGTGCGGGCGGCGGCGGTCAGCGCCCGTACGAAGTGCGGCAGCCGCTCCTTCGTGAAGCGCGGCGAGGGCCCGCCGAACGACAGCGCCGCGACGACCTTGCCGCCGGCGGCGCGCACGGGGACGGCCACCGCCGACAGGCCCTCCTCGTGCTCGCCGTGGCTGACCGCGTAGCCGTGCCTGCGCGCTTCGGCGATCCAGCGGCGCAGGGTGTCCACGTGCGCGACGCCGTGCGGGGAGTGGCGGGCGATCCGGTCGAGCAGTGCGTCGTCGGCGGACGTCAGCAGCACCTTGGAGGGGCCGCCGGCCCACAGCGGCAGCTCGTCGCCGACCCGTACGACATGGCGCAGCGCCTGCGGGCCCTCCTCCTGGGCGACGCAGATGCGGTGCAGATCGCGGCGTACGTAGAGGTGCACCGTCTCCCGCTGCTCGGCGGCGAGTTCCCGCAGCGTGCGCCGTACGGGCGCGGGCAGCCGCCAGCCCTCCTCGGCCATGCGGGCCCAGCGCAGGAAGGCCGGGCCCGCGATGTAGCGGCCGTGCTCGTCGAGCCAGAGCAGGCCGTTGACGCGGAGCGTCTGGAGCAGGCGCAGCACCGTGGTCTTGGGCAGTCCACTGCCGCTGACGATCTCCTTCAGGGAGAGCGCGGGGCGCTGGTCGCTGAAGAGCCCGAGCACGTCGATGGCCCGCTGCACGGTCCGCATCCCCCCGGCCGCCTCGCTGCTCACTGCCCGCTCCCGCCTCTCGCCGTGGTTCCGTCGTGCGCACTGTGCCCTGGACCGCTCACCGGTCCGGGGGGCGCCCTGAACTGCGGACAGTATGGGGTGCGGTCCGGTGCGCGGACCAGAACGCATAGGGGGCGTCGGGACGCGAGGCTGGTCCGCTGGCCGGACCAGCCGAACCATTTGACGGTCCACGCCACTAGGGTGACGCCATGACCGTGACTCCGGAAATCCCCGCTGCCACGTCCGGCGACTGGTGGGTCACCGCCGGCCGGTCGCTCGACCACGTCCAGGACCGCGACGCGGGTGCCCGCACCGCGCCCGACCTGTTGGGTACGCTCTCGGAGCTGGGCGAACTGCGCCGGGCCGCCGACACCGCTCTGGGTGCCGCCGTACGGGCGCTGCTCGCGGCGGGCCGCGACTGGGCGGAGATCGCCTCCGCGCTCGGATACGGGAGCGAGGAGGAGGCCCGCCTCGCCACAGCCCTCGCCATGGACGAGGCCCGCCTCGCCCTCGACCGACGAATCGGACACCACTGACGATGACTGCGACGCACGGCACCCCGCGCATCCTGCTGCTGCACGGCCCCAACCTGAACCTGCTCGGCGAGCGCGACCCCGCCCAGTACGGCAGCACCACGCTCCGCGAGATCGAGGAGCGGACGGCGGCGCTGGCCGGGGAACTGGGCGCCGAGGTGCACTGCGCGCAGTCCAACAGCGAGGGCGAGCTGGTCGGCCTCATCCACGAGGCGCGGCACGCCGACAGCGGCATCGTCTTCAACCCGGGCGCCTACGCCCACTACAGCTACGCACTGCGCGACGCCATCGACGCCGTGGCGGGCCTCGGCGTCCCCTGCATCGAGATCCACATCTCCAACGTCCACGCCCGCGAACCCTTCCGCCACACCTCGGTGACGGCACCGGTCTGCCAGGGCCTCGTCGCGGGCCACGGCGTCTTCGGCTACGAACTGGCACTGCGCGCGGTCCTGAACCGGATCGCGGAGGCGGGTGACCGGTAGCCGGTGCTGATGGCTCCTCGGTTGCTGTAGCGGATCGGTTGCTGTAGCGGACGGCGACCGGCGGGGTCACTCGCAGTTCATGATGACGCTGGCGCGGAAGATGTGGCCGAAGTTCGGGTCATCGAAGATCTCGAATATCTCAGGCGCACCCGCGAGTTCGCACTGGAACCGGCCATTGCCGCTCGCCGAGTTCTGGGCGTCGTCGATCGCGCCTTGGACCGCCGTCTCGGCGGTCGGGCCACGTCCGGCGCCGCAGTACTGCGCCGTGCTCGCCATCGCGGGCACGGTGACGGACAGCAGCGCTGCCGCCGTACCTGCCACGAAGAGCGCACCCCGGGTCATCCGTCCAGATGGTCGCTGCATCATCGATCCCTGCCCCTCGCCGCTCGGTTTCGGCTGACGTCTCAACCAGGCATACGGACGGGGAGGCGCAGGCGTTCAGGCAACAGCACAACTGAGTGGCGGGGCCGCACGGATCCCCACGCACCAGTCCGAACCGTCACTCCACCGTCCGTGCCGCGAAAGCGGGAACCGTCACCGTGTCGTCGTCCAGGCAGTGGCCCGTGCGGAGGTCGAAGCGCTGCTTCAGCAGGGGGGAGGCGACGAAGGGGGTGCCGTTCGCCGTGCCGAGGAGGCCGCGGGAGAGGACGCAGGCGCCGGTGAAGGGGTCGCGGTTGCCGATGACGTAGGGGGTGCCCGTGCGGTCGAGGAAGACGGCGACCTGTGCGCCGTCGGGCAGCAGTGCGGCGGCGCCGCGGCCAGGGGTGAGGCGGTCCAGGTCGCAGACGGTGAACCAGCCGCCGGGGAGCCGTACTTCGACGCGTGCGGAGGTGCGCCGGACGGTGGCGGTGCTGAGGGCCGGAGCCGGTGCGGGGGCGGTGGTGGTCATCGCGAGGGGGTTCCTTCCAGGGCGAGGTCGAGGTCCGTCGTGCGGACGGGGATGTCGGGCCCCGACAGCAGCGTCAGGTCGGGCTTGATCTGCTCGCGCTCGGGCACGAACCCGACGGTGGGGTCGGGCGCGCCCGGCGCGTTCACGAAGGAGACGAAGCGGGCGAGCTTCTCGGGGTCGTCGAGTGCCGAGGCCCACTCGTCCTTGTAGTGCGCCACGTGGTCGGCCATCAGGGCCTCCAGTTCGTCGCACAGACCGAGGGAGTCGTGCACGACGACGTCCCGCACGTGGTCGAGGCCGCCCTCGATCCGCTCCAGCCAGGTGGAGGTGCGCTCCAGGCGGTCCGCGGTGCGGATGTAGAACATCAGGAACCGGTCGATCAGCCGGACCAGTTCGGCGTCCGAGAGGTCCTGTGCGAGGAGGTCGGCGTGGCGGGGCGTCGCGCCGCCGTTGCCGCCGACGTACAGGTTCCAGCCGTTCGACGTCGCGATGATCCCGAAGTCCTTGCCCATCGCCTCGGCGCACTCGCGGGCGCACCCCGAGACGGCCGACTTCAGCTTGTGCGGCGAGCGCAGCCCCCGGTAGCGCAGTTCCAGGTCGATGGCCATGCGGACGCTGTCCTGCACGCCGTAGCGGCACCAGGTCTGCCCGACGCAGGACTTGACGGTGCGCAGCGCCTTTCCGTACGCGTGCCCCGACTCGAAGCCCGCGTCCACCAGCCGCCCCCAGATCGCGGGGAGCTGGTCCACCCGGGCGCCGAACAGGTCGATGCGCTGGCCGCCGGTGATCTTCGTGTAGAGGCCGAAGTCCCTGGCGACCTCGCCGATGACGATCAGCTTCTCCGGGGTGATCTCGCCGCCGGGCACGCGGGGGACGACGGAGTAGGAGCCGTTGCGCTGGAGGTTGGCCAGGAAGTGGTCGTTGGTGTCCTGGAGCGCGGCCTGTTCACCGGCCAGCACGTGCCCGTCGGCGCCGATGCTGGGCGCGAGGGAGGCGATGATCGAGGCGACGGCGGGCTTGCAGATCTCGCAGCCGTCGGTGTTCCTGGCGCCCTCGCGGCCGTGCGAGTCGAGCAGTTCGGCGAAGCTGGTGAGGCGCAGGGTGCGCACGATCTCGTACAGCTCGGCCCTGGTGTGCGCGAAGCAGCCGCACAGGCCCTTGTCGACGGTGACGCCGTTCGCCTCCAGCTCCGCGTCCACGAGCTGCCCGAGCACCTTGACGCAGCTTCCGCAGCCCGTGCCCGCCCTGGTGCACTTCTTGACGGCGGGTACGTCCGTGCACTGGTGCTCGGTGACGGCGGCGCGGATGGTGCCCTTGTCGACGTTGTGGCAGCTACAGATGACGGCCTCGTCCGGCAGCGCGGAGGGCCCCAGCGCGGCGGGCGCGCCCGCCCCGGCGGGCAGCACCAGCGACTCGGGGGAGACGGGCGGCACGGACCCGGTGAGCGGGCGCAGCATGCCGTACGCGTCGGCGTCCCCGACGAGGACGCCGCCGAGCAGCACCCCGTCCCCGTCGACGACGAGCTTCTTGTAGACGCCTGCGCGGGAGTCGGAGTAGACGACGTCGAGGCAGCCCTCGGCCGCGCCGAGCGCGTCGCCGAAGGAGGCCACGTCCACGCCGAGGAGCTTCAGCTTCGTGGAGGTGTCGGCCCCGGTGAAGGCCGCGCCGTCCGGCTCCCCGTCCCCGGCCGTCGCGGCGATCGTCCCGGCCGCCGTCTCGGCCATCTCGTAGCCGGGCGCGACGAGCCCGTAGACCATGCCGTCGACGGCCTTGGCGCACTCGCCGATCGCGTACACGTGCGGGTCGCTGGTGCGGCAGTGCTCGTCCACGACGACGCCGCCGCGCTCGCCCACGTCCAGGCCGCACTCGCGGGCCAACTGGTCGCGGGGGCGCACACCGGCCGAGAAGACGACGAGGCCCGTGTCGATGGCGGAGCCGTCCGAAAGGGTCATGGAGGCGACGGCGCCGGAGTCGTCGGCGGTGATCTCCTTGCCGCCGACGCCCGTGTGCACGACGAGGCCCATGTCCTCGATCTTGCGGCGCAGGGCCGCGCCGCCGCCCTCGTCCACCTGGAGGGCCATCAGGCGCGGGTTGAACTCGACGATGTGGGTCTCCAGACCCAGCCCCTTCAGCGCCCCCGCCGCCTCCAGGCCGAGCAGCCCGCCGCCGACGACGACACCCGTGCGCACCTTGGACGCGTACTCCTCGATGGCGAGCAGGTCCTCGATGGTGCGGTAGACGAAGCAGCCCGCGCTGTCCTTGCCGGGGACCGGGGGGACGAAGGGGTACGAGCCCGTGGCGAGGACGAGCGTGTCGTAGGCGAAGGTGTGCCCGGCACGCGAGGTGACCGTGCGCGCCTCGCGGTCGACGGCGACGGCAGGGTCGCCCACGTGCATCTCGATGCCGTACTTGTCCATGAACCCGTCGTCGACGAGCGAGAGGTCCTCGGGCGTGGACCCCGAGAAGTACGAGGTCAGCCGGACGCGGTCGTAGGCGGGACGCGGCTCCTCGCAGAGCACCACCACCCGCGCGCCCTCGGTCGCGCCGCGCGCGGCCAGGCCCTCCAGGAAGCGCTGCCCGACCATCCCGTGGCCGACCAGCACGATCGTCCGCTCGTTGTCGTGCGCGGCGCGCGGCGCGTGCGAGGTCTGCGCGGGTGTCTCCGTGGACATCTCAGGAGCCTCCATCATTCGTCAGCAGGTGGAGCAGCGGAGCGGAGGGCAGCGGCTCGTCGCCCTCCCAGGTACGGGCGAGCGCGCCGACGGTGCCGAGATCGCCGAGGAGGATGCCGCCGACGAGCCGGTCACCGCGGACGACGACCTTGCGGTACCTGCCGCGGGTCGCGTCCGCGAGCCGTACGACGTCGTCGTCGGGCAGCGGGTCGGTCTCGCCGAACGCGGCGAGGTCCAGGGGCAGCCCCTGCGGGTCCCCGGCGAGCGTGAGCCGGGTCAGGGCGCGGGTGCCGCGGTATCGGGGGGCGACGGCTGCGGGTGCGGTTTCTGTCGCGTTCGCCGTGAGGACGCGGGCGAGGGTGTCGGCCTGCTCCTGGGCCGCGCCCGCGAGGCCGTAGAGCACGCCGTCGTGCTCCGCGCAGTCGCCGATGGCGTGGATGCGGGGGTCGCTGGTGCGGAGCTGGTCGTCGACGACGATGCCGCGTCCGGCGCCGCTGCCGAGGGCGAGCCCGGCGGCCTGCGCCAGCCCCGTGCGGGGGCGGACCCCGCAGGCGAGGACGACGAGATCGGCGGCCAGCTCGTAGCCGTCGGCCAGAGTCACCGCGCGCACGGCGCGGGTGGCGCGGCCCTGGCCGCCACCGGGAGGCGTCGCGGACCGGGTGAGCAGGCCGCGCGCCCGGCACTCCGTGTGGACCTCGACGCCCAACCGCCCGAGGTGGTCGCGCAGCAGTTCAGAGGCGCCCGGGTCGAGCTGGCGCTCCATGAGGTGTTCGCCCTGGTGGGTCAGGACGACCTGGGCGCCGCGCCGGGCGAGCGCCCGTGCGGCGGAGACGCCGAGCAGCCCGCCGCCGACGACGACGGCCCGCACGCCGGGGCGCAGCTCGCGCTCCAGCGCGAGGCAGTCGTCCATGGTGCGGAACGCGCGGACGCCCTCGGGAAGCCCGTCCCCCGGGGCGCTGGTCCGGGTGCCCGTTCGGGCGCTGGTCCGGGCGCGACGGGCCCCGGCCCCTGTTGGCTCCTCGGGACCTTCCTGCGCGGCGGTCCGTCCGAGGGCCTGGCCGATCGTCCGCTCGGGCCCGAACAGGCCGCGCAGCGGCGGCAGCACGGGGTTGGACCCGGTGGCCAGGACGAGCGCGTCGTACGGGAGGGCCGCGCCGTCGTCGCAGACGACGAGCCGCTCCGCGCGGTCGACGCGCACGGCCCGCACCCCGCTGAGCCAGCGGGTGCGCGGGGGCGGCGCCGGGAGGGCGACGACCTCGGCGGGGTAGCGCCCGGCGAGCACCTCGGCGAGCAGCACCCGGTTGTAGGCGGCGTGCGTCTCCTCGCCGACGACGGTGAGGTCCACGTCGTCCGCTGCGGCGAGCTGCTGGGTGAGCCGGGCACCGGCCATGCCGCCGCCGACCACCACCACACGCTGTGTCGAGGTCATGGAACGAGCGTGCGGTCCCGCTGTTACCCGTCCGCATCACCACCGTTTCCCGGAGGCAACGCTGCCCTCAGCGGTCCGGGGCACCCGCTGTGAGCCGTCGCGCGGGCCCGGGGACGGCGCCCCACCAGGCCCCGGCGCCCAGTGATCAGGGCTCAGTGACTAGGGCCCGGCGCCCGGCGCCCAGGGCCCAGTGCTCAAGGCTCAGCGCCCAGCGCTCAGTGCTCGGCCTCGCTCCCGATGTAGAGCCCCGCGACCGCGGACCCCGCCAGCTCGGACCCGGTCAAGCGCCGCAGCCGGGCCCGCGCGAGGCCCGCACGGTAGACGTTGCCGGAGGAGGGGCCGTGGAAGACGTCCGAGAGCCACTGGGTGAACTCGTGGTACTGCCACACGCGCCGCAGGCACGCGGCCGAGTAGCCCGCGAGGCCGCTGTCGTCCCCTCGCGCGTAGTGGCCGGTCAGCGCGTCGGCCAGCAGGATCGCGTGGTGCAGGGCCAGGTTCATGCCCTTGGCACCGATCGGGGCCAGGAGCTGCGCGGCGTCGCCCGCGAGGTAGAGGCGCCCGTACGACATGGGCTCGACGACGTAGTTGTGCATGCTCAGCACGCGCCGCTCGATCAGCTCGCCCTCGATGAGCGGCGCCGCGTCCTTCGCGTCGAGCCGCAGCCGCAGCTCGCTCCAGACGCGCTCGTGCGACCAGTTGTCCGGGCTGTCGTCCGGCGGGCACTCCAGGTAGTAGCGGGTGACGTCCGGGGTGCGGGCCATGTGCGCGGCGAACCCGCCCGGGTGCAGCCCGAAGGTGACGCGCTCGCAGGACTGCGGCGCCTGCGCGAGCAGCGCCAGCCAGCCGACGCCCAGGTCGTGGCGCGCGACGGTGATCCGGTCCTCGGGTATCGCCGCGCGGCTGACACCGCGAGCCCCGTCGCAGCCCGCGACGAAGTCGCACGCGACGCGGTGGCGCAGGCCCGTCGCGGGGTCGGTGTAGGAGACGGAGGGGTGCGGCGAGTCGACGGCGTGGAGGCGGACGTCGGTGACGTCGAAGCGGACGTCACCGGGCGGGGTACCGGGCGCGTCGGGGGTGCCGAGGGCGCCCGTACCGGGCGCCTCCTCCGGGCCGCCCGCCGCGCCCGCGTACGCGCGCAGCAGGTCCGTGACCAGCAGCGGCTGCGGATACGCGAAGTGCCGTTGCCCGGACAGCGCGGCGTAGCGGAACAGGTGCCGGATCCCGTCCATCCGGAACTCGCAGTCCTCGTGCGTCCCGGCCCGCTCCAGCAGGCGGTCCGCGAGCCCGCGCCGCTCCAGCGCGCGCACCGCCCACTCCTCGACGAAGCCCGCGCGGGGCCGCCGCTCGATGAACGCGCGGCTCTCCGCCTCCAGCAGCACGCACGGGACGCCCGCCGTGCGCAGCAGATTGGCGACGGTGAGCCCGGCGGGGCCCGCGCCGAGGACGACCACGGAGGTCCGCTCTTCAACCGTGCGTGGGTGTGCGGGGGCGGCGTCCTCGCCGGGGGAGTGCTGCGTCATCCCGGAAGTATGCACAGGCGTTCGGCCACGCGCGTCCCGGGTGTCCCGAGTGCCGGAGCTTGTTGCCCAACCGTTCTTGCGGCGGCTCCGAAGCGGTACGTAACGATCACCCCACCGGCGTGAACCGCACCGGGAGCGCGTCCGGGCCGCGCGTGAACACGCCGCGTTCCACCGGGACATGGCCCGCCACGAGCGCCATGTCGGGCATTGCGTCCAGCAGTTGGCCGACAGCCACCTCCACCTCGGTCTTCGCCAGCAGCGCGCCGACGCAGAAGTGGCGGCCCAGCGCGAAGGCCAGATGGTTGGCGGCGGCCGAGAAGGCGGAGGTGGAGTCGAGGTCGTCGCGGAAGATGTCGAAGGTGTCGGGGGAGGCGAAGCGGGCCTCGTCGCGGTTGGCGGCGGCGATCAGGCAGTGGACGGTCGCTCCGGCCGGTACGACCCCGCCCGAGAGCTTCACGTCCTCGGCGGGCTCACGGTTGATCATGTGCACGGGAGGCGTGTAGCGCAGCGTCTCGGCCAGCGCCCTGCCGATCAGGCCGCGGTCCTCGCGCACGGCGGCGAGCTGCGCCGGATGCTCCAGCAGGTTTCTGAACACGCTGCCGAGCGCCTTGTCCGTGGTCTCGCCGCCCGCGGCGAAGAGCAGGCTGATGAAGGCCTTGACCTCCTCGTCGCTCATCCTCGTCCCGTCGATCTGCGCCTCGCACAGGGAGGAGAGCAGATCGTCGCCGGGGTGCGCGCGCCGCTCCCTGATGACCGGGAGCATGTAGGCGGCCAGCTCGTCGCGCGTACGCAGGCCGGCCGCCGCGACCTCCGGGTCCTCGGAGAGGTTGCCGAAGAACGCGACGATGGCCGTGTACCAGTCGTGGAAGAGCGGGTGGTCGGTCTTGTCCAGGCCGAGCATGTCCACGATGACGTTGATGGGGAAGCGGGTCGCGAAGTCGTCGACGAGATCGGCCGTACCGGCGCCGCGCACCTTGTCGATCAGCTCGCGCGCGTTGCGCTCGATAACGGGCAGGAACCGCTCCTCCAGCATCCGCCCCCGGAACGCCGGTGCCACCAGGGCCCGGCGCACGGCGTGCTCCCGGCCGCTCATCTGGATCATGGTGCGGCCGTGTACGGGTTCGAGCTGCCAGTCGTAGTTGCGGGTGGTGAACACCGGGTCGCGGAAGGCGCGCTGGACGTCCTCGTGCCGCGAAATGACGTAACTGCCGGTGCTCGGGTGCCAGTACAGCGGGAACTCCTCCCGCATGACGCGGTAGGCGGCATACGGGTCCCGGGTGAATTCCGGCGACAGGATGTCGGGCGCTTCTCGGGTGGGTGCCATGGCGACGCTCCCTCGGCTCCGGACGGCTCCGGAGGGGGTTCCGGACCGGATGGGTTCGGGTCACGCTAGAGAGCGCCGTGGCGACGGTCCAGGGCGCGCACAGGGGAGCGTCGGGCGCCCCCCGGGGCGCGAACGGCTGCGCCCGGGAGCGCGCGGAGAGGCTGCGCGCGGCTCGGGCCGCGGACGCTGCGGGCGCGGTGGTCCGGGTCCCGTCGACGGGCGCTGAGCTGCGAGAACGCCCGGCCCTGGGGCGGTTGTCAGTGCGGGGGTCCATCCTGGGCACATGTACGAGGAACGGCCTTCACTGCTGCGTGGCGCCGTCGTCTGGACGCGGGAGGACACCTCCCGCGGGTCGGGGCGTGTGCTGCCCGACGGGTGCATGGATCTGCTGCTGTGGGGCGAGGAACTGGTCGTCGCGGGTCCCGACACCCGTGCCCACCTCGTGTCGGGCGAGGCGGGGTCCCGCGCGTGCGGGCTGCGGTTCGCGCCCGGCACGGCGCCGCTGGTCCTCGGCGTGCGGGCGTGGGAGCTGTGCGATCAGCGGGTGCCGCTCGCCGCGCTGTGGCCGGAGCGCGAGGTCCGGGAGCTGACGGAGCGGGCCGCAGGCGCCCCGGACCCCGGCGCGGTGCTGGAGGCGCTGGCGCAGGAGCGGCTGCGGCGCCGCGAGGAGGTCCGTGAGGCGGGCAGGGCGGGCGGGGCCGGCGGTGCGGCCCTGTCCGGGGGCGCCGATCCCGTGCGGGGCGCGGTGGTGGCGGGGCTGCGGCGCGGGCTCGGCGTCGCGCAGGTCGCCACGTCGGTGGGCCTGAGCGAGAGGCAACTGCACAGGCGGTGCAGGGACGCGTTCGGGTACGGGCCGAAGACCCTGGCCAGGGTGCTGCGCATGCGCGGGGCGCTGCGGCTCGCCCACTCCGGCCGCCCTCCGGCCGAGATCGCCCCGGCCGTGGGGTACGCCGATCAGGCCCACCTCGCGCGGGAGTTCAAGGCGCTGGCCGGTGCGCCGCTGACGGAGCTGATACGGACGCGGGCGGGGGCCGCGTCCTAGCCGGGCGCGCGGACGCGGACGTGGGCCCCGCCCGCTTCAGGACGGCTCAGGACGGGTCGGTGAGGGGCGCGAAGAGGCTGATGCCGTTGCCGTCGGGGTCGTTGACGAGCGCGTAGCGCTGGCCCCACTCGGCGTCCCAGGGCTCCTTGTGCCCCTTGTACCCGTCGCCGGTCAGCTCGGCGTACAGCCGGTCGACGTCGGCGGGCCCGTCGCAGAGGAAGGCCAGTCCGATCCGGCCTTCGGCGCCCTGCGCGGGGGAGTAGGAGGGGTCGAAGGAGCGGATGACGTCGTCGCTGTCCCACGCCATGCGCAGTCCTCCGGGGAGCGTGGCCTCGACGTGCGGGGAGGCGTTGGCGTCGGCCGGGATGTCCAGGCCGAGGCGGCGGTAGAAGGCGAGGGAGGCGGCCATGTCGGAGGTGACGATGCCGATGAGATCGAAACGTGCGGTCATGTCCGTGAGTCTGGCCCGCGAGCGTCCCCCTGTCTTGAACGAATCGGACACCCCGCACCCCGAGGGCGGTGCCGAAGATGGCGATACAGGAACTGCCGCCCGCGCGCCCTCCGTCGGTACGATCCCGCGATGGACGACGAGCACGGGATACACGGAGCGTCCGGGGCCGGGGCCGACGGCGTCGGGGCCGACGGTGCGGGGGAGGGCGCCCGGGAGGCGGCCCCCGTGGCCCGCCCGCTCTTCCTCGGCGACGAGGACGTGCGGGCCCGGCTCGACGCGCCGACGGCCGTCGCCGCCGTACGGCACGCGCTGCTCGCACACCACGCCGGACGGCTGCACGCGCCGCCCCGCCTCCACGCGCCCGTGGGCCCCGTGGGCGCGCCGGGCCCGGGGGAGCTGGTCTTCACGGCGGGCGGGCTGGAGGGCGAGCGGGCGCTGTACGGGTTCCGCGCCTATGCGACGGGGCACGGCGGCGGCCAGCAGATCGTCGCGGTGTGGAGCGCCGAGGAGGGGCTGCTCGGCGTCGTCCACGGCGCCGAACTCGGCCCGCGCCGCACCGGTGCCATCGGCGCGGTCGCCGTCGACGCGCTGGCCAGGCCGGACGCGACGCACCTCGGCCTCATCGGCACGGGCCCGCAGGCATGGGCGCAGATCTGGGCGGTGGCCTCCGTGCGGCGCCTCTCGCGGGTCTCGGTGTACGGGCGCAGAGCCGAGCGGGCGAACCTCTTCGCGTACCGCATACGCCGGGTGCTGGGCGTGGACGCGCACCCCGTGGCCACCCCGGAGGAGGCGGTGCGCGGCCACGGCATCGTGATCACGGCCACCCCGAGCGAGGTCCCCGTGCTGGAGGCCGAGTGGGTCGGGCCCGGTACGCACGTGTCCGCGCTCGGCCCCAAGAGCCGTGCGCGGCACGAGATTCCGCCCGCGCTGGTGGCCCGCGCCGACGCCGTCGTCACGGACTCGCGCGCACAGGCGGCGCGGTACGGGACCCGCGACGGCGGTGGTGGGGAGGGGCCCCGCGACGGGGACGGACCGCTCGTCGATCCGGCCGCCGCGACCGAGCTGGGCGCGGTGCTCGCGGGCGCGGCTCCGGCCCGTACGGGACCCGGACAGGTCACGCTGTTCTGCTCTGTCGGCCTCGCGGGCACGGAGGTCGCGGTGGCGGCGACGCTGATGGGGTGAGCGGCGGGCGGTTAGCGTGGGCGTGCCCGTACCCGTACCCGTACGACGACGTAGTGAGGAGACGCGGCCATGGCCGAGAGCCCGAGCGTGCTGACCGTGCTGACCACCACCGACAGCGAGGAGAAGGCCCGGGCCCTGGCCGCGGGCGCCGTGGAGCAGCGGGTGGCCGCGTGCGCGCAGATCAGCGCCCCTGTGACCTCCGTGTACCGGTGGGAGGGCGAGATCTGCGACGACCCCGAGTGGCAGGTGCTGTTCAAGACGGCCGCGGCCCGCTACGAGGCGCTGGAGGCGTACATCCGGCAGGCGCACGACTACGACGTACCGGAGATCATCGCGACCCCCGTGGTCAGGGGCGGCGCGGACTATCTCGCGTGGGTGGAGGCGGAGACGGCGCCGCCGGGCCCGTGACGGGTCCGGTGCCCGGACCCCGGCTCGGCCTCACGCCTTGAGTGCCCCCTGCGAAATCCGGGCAGAGCGAGAAGGCATACTCCAGGTTCACCACTGCGACGCAAGTGAAGAACGGGGAGTATGCGATGAAGAATTCGGCACGGGGCCTCGCGGGTGTGGCCTGTGTGGGCAGCCTTGTCCTGGTAATGGCAGGTTGCGGGGGTGATTCCGGCGGGGGCTCCGGATCCGGTTCCGGCTCCGGTTCCGCCTCGGACGAGAAGAAGGGTGCGGCCCCCACTGGAGTCGTCACCGAGGCAAAGGCCGCAAAGCTCATCGATCGTTACGAGAAGGTCAACAGCCAGGCAAACGCGAAGTCGGACCCGAAGCTGCTGTCCACCGTCGAGGGCGGCGCGGTCTTCGAGCAGAGCAAGGCCACGTACAAGATGCAGGAGAACTGGTCGAAGAAGGAGATAGCCGAGTACCGGGAGCCCTTCGTCTACGTCGACCGGGAGTACTACATACCCAAGAAGGGCACCGCCGACTGGTTCGCCGTCGTCGCGCACTCCAAGAACCCGGGGAAGAAGAAGGGCAAGTTCCCCGGCATCCTCATCATGGAGAAGCAGTCCGGCGGCGACTGGAAGATGGTCGCGGGCAGCTACAGCGAGACCAAGTGGCTGCCGAAGTTCGCCAAGGACGAGGACGGCTTCGCGGTCCCCGTGTCCGACCCCGCGAAGAAGACCGGACCCATGGCCCCCGAGGACCTGTCCGACGCCCTCGTCAAGCTGTACACGTCACAGGGCTCCACGGCCGCGACGGGCCTCGCCGACTCGGCCACCGTCACATCGGTCCGTGAGATCCCCAAGGAGCAGAACAGGCTGCTCACCCCGCACGGTGAGGCCGAGTTCAGCCGCGGTGAGCCCACCCACGAGGAGGTCCACGCGCTCAAGACGGCGGACGGCGGCTCGCTCTCCGTCTTCAGCACGGCGGTCCGCGAGCACGACCGGGGCACCTCGGCCATCGCCTCGGTCAACCCGTCCGACTCGATGCAGGTCTATCTCGACAGCGCGTCGGCCATGCCGTCGTTCTTCGTGGACTGGCTGCACCAGACCAGCGCGTACATACCGCCCGAGAAGACCGGGAAGGTCCGGCTGCTCGGCACCGAGTACGACATGACCGACGCGAAGCCGGGCGCCGGCATGAACGGCGACATGCCCGGTACCGACACGTAGGCGCACGTGGGTGAGGGGAGGGCGGACGCGGCGGACGCCGATGCCGTGGCTGCCGCCGAGTTCGTCTATTTCGCCGAGGCCGCCGAGGCCGCCGAGGCCAGCGCGCGCTGGACGCCGTGTTCGCGGGGGCCGAGGAAGTGCGGGTCGGGGGTGAACGTCGCGTCGAGCGCCGCCTTGGCCGCGCTCGGCAGCTCGCGGACGCCGCCGAAGAACCAGGTGGCGTCGCGCGGTTCGGGCACGGGGACGCCGTACGCGTCGATCCCGGCGGCCTCGCAGAGCGCGGCGGCGCGCCGGATGTGGAAGTCCTGGCTGACGAGCAGCGCGCGCCGCACCCCGAAGACGCGGGCCGCGCGGGCGCACGAGTCCCAGGTGTCGAAGCCCGCGTAGTCGGCGACGATGCGCTTCTCCGGCACCCCGCGCGCGGTGAGGTAGTCGCGCATGGCGTCGGGCTCGTCGTAGTCGTGACGGCTGTTGTCGCCGGAGACGAGCACCGCGCGCACTCTGCCCCGCTCATACAGGTCGACGGCCGCGTCCAGCCGGTGCGCCAGATACGGGGAGGGCTCGCCGTCCCACAGTCCCGCGCCGAACACGAGCGCCACGGGGGCCGAGGGCACGGACGCCGCGCCCGCGGGGACGAGGCGGTCGGCGGTGGACAGCCGCAGCCAGGTCGCGGGCAGCAGCCCCAGCACGCACAGCAGCACCAGCGTCTGCACGGCGCGCCGTTGCCCCGCCCGTGTCCGTGGGAGCCGGACGCGGCGAAGGAGGGCGAGGGCACGTGGGCGGTTCGGCACAACTGCTGCGACGCGGTACGGGCGCGGCCGGTTGCGGGCCGCGAGGCGGAGGGAGCCGTGCCACGTCCCCCGTCACGTGACGCGCCCCGTCACGCCAGTTCGACGCGTACGGCGCACACCTTGAACTCCGGCATCCGCGACGTGGGGTCCAGCGCGGGGTTCGTGAGCGCGTTGGCGTTGCCCTCGCCCGGCCAGTGGAAGGGCATGAAGACCGTGTCGACGCGGATGCCGGTGGAGAGGCGGGCCGGTGCGACGGCCCTGCCCCGCCGCGAGACCACGGCGAGCCGGTCGCCGTCCGCAGCGCCCAGCCGCTCGGCGAGCCTCGGGTGCAGCTCGACGAACGGCCCCGGCGCCGCCGCGTTCAGCTCCGCCACCCGGCGGGTCTGCGCCCCCGACTGGTACTGGGACAGCACGCGGCCCGTCGTCAGATAGACGGGGTACTCGTCGTCCGGCTCCTCGGCCGCCGGGCGGTGCGTGACGGGCGCGAAGCGCGCGCGGCCGTCGGGCGTCGCGAAGCGGTCGAGGAAGAGCCGAGGGGTGCCCGGGTGCGGGCGCGGGGGCGGGGGCGCGGGTGCGGGCGCGGGCGCGGCGGGGACCGGGTGGGGGGAGGCGCCGTAGTCGTTGGCCGGGTCCTCGTCGGCCGCCCACCCCTCCGGAACCCCGGACTCCTCTGGAACCCCGGACTCCTCTGGAACCCCGGACTCCTCCGGAACCCCGGACTCCCCGGGAGCCCCGCCCGCCTGGTCCCCGTCCAGCTCCGGGCAGGGCCAGAAGACGCCGTCCTCCTCCGCGATGCGGCGGTAGGTGATGCCCGAGTAGTCGGCGACGCCGCCCGCCGACGCGCGGCGCAGCTCGTCGAAGACCTCCTCGGGATCGGCCGGGAACCCCTTCTCCCAGCCCAGCCGCTCCGCGAGCCCGTGCAGTACCGCCAGGTCGCTCCGTACGCCGGGCGGCGGGTCCACCGCCTTGCGCCGCAGCAGCACGCGGCCCTCCAGGTTCGTCGTCGTGCCCGTCTCCTCGGCCCACTGCGTCACGGGGAGGACGACGTCGGCCAGCCGCGCCGTCTCCGAGAGGACGACGTCGCACACGGCCAGGAAGTCCAGCGAGCGCAGCCGCCCCTCGACGTGGGTGGCGCGCGGCGCCGAGACCACCGGGTTGGAGCCCATCAGCAGCAGCGACCTGATGTCGCCGCCGAGCGCGTCCAGCAGCTCGTAGGCGCTGCGCCCCGGCCCTGGCAGCGTGTCCGGGTCCACGCCCCACACGCCCGCGACGTGCGCGCGGGCCGCCGGGTCGTCCAGCTTGCGGTAGCCGGGCAACTGGTCGGCCTTCTGGCCGTGTTCGCGTCCGCCCTGGCCGTTGCCCTGGCCCGTCAGACAGCCGTATCCGGACAGCGCGCGTCCCGCACGCCCCGTCGCCAGGCAGAGGTTGATCCAGGCGCCCACGGTGTCGGTGCCCTTCGACTGCTGCTCGGGGCCGCGCGCCGTCAGCACCATGGAGTGCTCGGCGCCGCAGAAGAGCCGCACCGCCTCGCGCAGCTCGGGCACGGGCACGCCGGTGACCCGCTCCACCAGCTCGGGCCAGTGCGCCATGGCGGCGCTGCGCGCCTCCGCCCAGCCGCTGGTGCGCGCGTCCACGAAGTCCTGGTCCACGTGGCCCTCGGCGACCACCAGGTGCAGCATGCCCAGCGCGAGGGCGAGGTCGGTGCCGGGCCGGGGCGCGAGGTGGAGGTCGGCCTGCTCGGCGGTGCGGGTGCGCCGGGGATCGACGACGATCAGCTTGCCGCCGTTCTCGCGCAGCTCCGTGAAGTAGCGCAGCGCGGGCGGCATGGTCTCGGCCGGGTTCGAGCCGACGAGGACGACGCAGCCCGTGCGCGGAATGTCCTCCAGCGGGAAGGGCAGGCCACGGTCGAGCCCGAACGCCTTGGTACCGGCAGCCGCCGCCGACGACATGCAGAAGCGCCCGTTGTAGTCGATCTGCGAGGTGCCCAGCACGAGGCGGGCGAACTTGCCCAGCGCGTACGCCTTCTCGTTCGTCAGACCGCCGCCCCCGAACACGCCGACCTCGTCGGGCCCGTGCGCGGCGCGTGT
This sequence comes from Streptomyces sp. NPDC054796, assembly GCF_053611545.1. Lineage (NCBI taxonomy): Bacteria > Bacillati > Actinomycetota > Actinomycetes > Kitasatosporales > Streptomycetaceae > Streptomyces > Streptomyces sp. NPDC054796. The sequence continues at coordinate 91,551 of NZ_JBSHAO010000033.1, forward strand.
ACCGGCGAGCCCGGCGGCCACCCGGTCGAGCGCCTCCTCCCAGCCCGCCGGTTCGAGCCGTCCCGTGGCGGGGTCGCGGAGGAGGGGGGTCGTCAGCCGGGCCGACGGGGAGAGCACGTCGGGGGCCGTGCGGCCCTTGCCGCACAGCGCGCCCCGGTTCACGGGGAACGCGGGCCGCTCCACGACCTCTGCGACCGGGATTGGGGTGCCACCACTCCCGGCGTCGGCGGTGGGACGCAGGGCCATGCCGCACTGGAGGGCGCAGTACGGGCAGTGGGTGTCGGTCGTGGTGGCGTTCATACGGGCCAGCGTGCGGCGGACGTGTTACGGGCGGCGCCCGGCCGCGTTACGCGCCCGGCAACCCCCGCTCAGCGCGGCCCCCGGCCGCCGGTGAGCCCCGCCCGTACGGGGTCGGTGCGCGGGGCGGGGCCAGGGCGGCCGGGGTGGCGCACGGTGTGCGGGGGCGGATTGTGAGCCGTACGCAATCAGTCGTCACCGCCGCGCAACGGTCAGGCAACGCCGCTTCGCCACACTCGGTCCATGACGGCGTCGCCTTCTCAGGACCCAGGCACCGGCCCGTTCACCGGCCTCGACAGTACGGCGCAGCTCATGACTCGGTTCACCTCGCAGCTCACCTCCCAGCTCCACGCGATCCGCCCGACGCACCCGACGCACCCCTCGTCCCCTTCGCGTTCCGCCATGTCCGACGCGCCCACGCTGGTCGCGGTGGGCCACGGCTCCCGTGACCCGCGCGCCGAGCGGACCCTGCGCGAGCTGTGCGTACGCGTACGGGCGCTGCGGCCGGGGCTCCGCGTCGAGCTGGCGCACATCGAGCTGAACGCGCCCCTGCTCCCCGACGCGCTCGCCGACCTGCCAGCGCCCGGCGCCGAGACAGGCGGCGAGAGGGGTCCTGGCGCGGGCTGCGGCGCCGTGCTCGTACCGCTCCTGTTCGGGCGCGGCTTCCACGTCAAGCACGACATCCCGCGCGCCCTGGCCGCCGCACCGCACCTGGACGCCAGGTCGGCGGCACCGCTCGGTCCGCACCCACTGCTCGCTGAGGCGCTGTACGAGCGGCTGGCGGAGGCGGGCTGGGGGACGCCGGGGAACCGGCGCGGGACCGGCCCCGGCTCGGGCGCTGTCGTGCTCGCCGCCGCCGGTTCCCGCGACCCGGAGTACGTGGACGGCGTCGAGCGCATGGCGGCCCAGCTCTCCGCGCGCCTCGGCGGGGTGCCCGTGCTGCCCGCCTACGCGTCGGCCGCAGCGCCCACCGTCACCGAGGCCGTACGGGCGCTGCGGGCCCGTGGCCACCGGCGCATCGGCCTGGCCTCCTACTTCACCGCGCCCGGCCGGTTCGCCTCCGAGTGCGCCGCCGCGTGCGTGGCCGCAGCGCCGGACGCCGTCGTCGCGGCACCGGTGGGCGCGCACACCGCGCTGGCGCGGCTCGTACTGCACCGTTACGACGAGTCCCGCACCGCATCCCGCACCGCTTCCCGCGCCGGGGCCGAGGGCTCCGTCGATGGCCCCGTACCGGAAGCCTCGCTGGCGCGGGCGTAGGCCGCTGTCAGCGGGTCCGGTTACGGTCGGCACATGCACGGCACGTACGGCACAGGGCCCGCGGTCGGTTTCCCCGACCCCTTCTACTCCCCCTCCGACACCGAGCGCTGGGCCGAGGAGCACGACAAGCGGCCAGGGCGTACGGCCTTCCAGCGCGACCGCGCCCGGGTGCTGCACTCCGCCGGGCTGCGCCGTCTCGCGGGCAAGACGCAGGTGGTCGCGCCCGGCTCCAGCTATCAGGCGTGGGACGCCACACCGCGCACGCGGCTCACCCACTCGCTGGAGTGCGCCCAGGTCGGGCGCGAACTCGGCGCCGCGCTCGGCTGCGACCCCGATCTCGTCGAGGCCGCCTGCCTCGCGCACGACCTGGGCCACCCGCCCTTCGGGCACAACGGCGAGAGCGCGCTGAGCGAGATCGCCGGACCCTGCGGCGGCTTCGAGGGCAACGCGCAGTCGCTGCGGCTGCTCTCCCGGCTGGAGCCCAAGCGCTTCGTGGACGCGGCACCGGGCGAGCGCGGCCCGTACGGCTCCGGGCCCGGTTCCGGTTCCGGGCCCGGAGCCGGCGCGGAGCACGGCCGGGTCCCCGTCGGCCTCAACCTCACCCGCGCGGCGCTCGACGCCGCCACCAAGTACCCCTGGCCCAGGGGCGGCCACCCCACGGACCCGGCCTCCGCGAAGTTCGGGGTCTACGAGGACGATCTGCCCGTCTTCGAGTGGGTGCGCCGCGACGCGCCCGAGCACCGCACGTGCTTCGAGGCCCAGGTCATGGACTGGTCCGACGACGTCGCGTACTCCGTCCACGATGTCGAGGACGGCCTGCACGCCGGGCACCTCGATCCGAACGTGCTGCTGGCCGAGCCCGAGCGCCAGTACATCTTCGCCGTGGCGGCCCGCCGCTACGCGCCGGGCGCCGAGTCCGGCGAACTGTCCGCCGCGCTCGACCGCCTGCTGGACCAGGAGTGGTGGCCGCACGGCTACGACGGCTCGGCCGTGGCGCAGGCCCGCCTCAAGGACGCCACGAGCCAGCTCATCGGCCGCTTCTGCCTGGCGGCCGAGGGCGCGACGCGCGCCGCGTACGGCTCGGGTCGGCTGACGCGGTACGCCGCCGAGCTGGTCGTGCCGAGGGAGATCCGCCTGGAGTGCGCGGTGCTCAAGGCCGTCGCCGACCGCTATGTGATGCAGCGGCCCGATCTGGAGCGGCTGCGTGCCGAACAGCGCGTCGTGCTCGCCGAACTGGCCGAGGCGCTGCTCCTCCGCGCACCGGAGGGGCTCGATCCGCAGTTCCGCGCGCTGTTCACGGAGGCGTCGGGGGACACGGAGCGGCTGCGCGTCGTCGTGGACCAGATCTCCTCGCTGACCGACGCCTCGGCACGCGGCCTGCACCGTCGCCTCACGGGCAGCCCTGTGGACTGAGGGGGCCGCCGGGCCGGAGAGGGGGCCGGAACGGGCTGTTCCGCCACCCGGCACGGGCGGTTGTGCCGTCGCACAGCGGCCCTGTCCGCGAGCTGGGCCGACGCAGTGCCCGTTGTGCGGTGCATGGACTCCGACGAGGGGTGATGTTCTCCTGACCGCATGCACAGCAAGTACGCGGTGCACCACGAGATCGGCGCGCTGCTCGCCCGTACCCGCGCGGGACACGGCGGCGCGCTCGTCATCCGGGCCACGCCCGCGGCCGACAACACCGTCCTCCTGGACGACGCGGCGGCCTCCTTCGCCGACGCCCCGGGACAGGGCCCGGGACAGGGCCAGGGCCAGGGCGCGGGCACGGTGCTGCGTGCGCGCGGCGTCGCGGCCGAACAGGCGCTCCCTTACGGCGGTCTGCACGCGCTGCTCCAGCCCGTCGCGCACCTGCTCGCTCCCGCGAACGGCGCCACCGCGCCTCCGTACCCGGCCCTGGCACAGGCCCTCCGCCTGGAGGAGCACGGCGGCCCGGAGGAGCACGGCGGTGCCGAGCACGACGGGCACGGCCGCCGCGCCCGCGGCCCCGGCCCCGTCCTCGCGGACTTCCTCGCGCTGCTGCGGGGGCTGGCCGCTGAGCGGCCCGTGCTGTGCTGCGTCGACGACGCGCATCTGCTCGACGCCCCCTCACGCCGCACCCTCGGCTTCGCCGCCCGCCGCCTCGGCCCGCCGCTCCCCGTCACCATGCTGCTCGGCCTCCCCCGCCAGGACGCGCCCCCCGCCCGCCCGGCGGACCCGCACCGGCCGGACCCGGAGGGACTGGACGGGCCGGACGGCGCGTCCTCGCCGTTCGCCGGGCTCCCCGTCCGCACGCCCGTGCGCGGGATCGCCGAACTGGCGCACGGCGTCGCGGAGCTGCGGGACGGCGTGCTCGCCGACGCGCGCGAGGTGCTGTTCGAGGCGGCGCGGCTGCTGGAACCGTACGAGCCCCGCTCGGCCCGCGAGGCGCTGCTGCACGCGGCCGAGGCGTCCTTCGGACTCGGCGACACCGAGGGGTACCTCCTCGCCGCCGACCGCGCCGTGGCCCTCCCCGGCTCCGGAACCGGCGAGGACGACCTGCTCGACGCGTACACCACCGGCATGGCCGCGATGATGCGCCGCCGCTGGGCCGAGGGAGCCGTGGCGCTGCGCCGGGTGCTCGGGCTCACCGAGCGGGAGGAGCGACCCGACCGGCTGCTGCACGCGACCGTCGCGGCCCTCGTCCTCGGCGACGTCGCCGCGTCGCGCCGCATCGGCGTGCGCGCCCTCGCCGCCGCGCGCACGCGCGGACCGGCCGCGCTGGTGCCGCGCGTACTGGAGCGGCTCGCCTACGGCGAACTCCGCGCCGGGCACCACGCCCGTGCCCGCGCGCACGCCCGTACCGGGCTCGCGCTCGCCCTCCGCACCCGGCAGCGCAACTGCGCGGCACACCACCACGCGGTGCTCGCCATGGCCGCGGCCGTCGACGGCGACGACGCGGCCTGCGCGGGCCACGCCCGCGCCGCGGGCCGCGACGCGGGCCCGCACGGGCTCGGCATCGCCGCCACGCTCGCCCAGTGGAGCCTGGCCCGGCGCGACCTCGGCAGAGGGCGGGCGCAGGAGGCGGCGGCCCGCCTGGCGCCGCTGGTACGCGGCGAGCCGGGGCCCGGCGCCCACGAGTCCGAAGGACGCCCGGGGCAGGGGCACTTCACCCAGCGCATGCTGGCCGTGCCCTGCTTCGTCGAGGCCGCGGCCCTCTCCGGCGCGACGGAGGCGGCCCGTTCGGCGCTCGCGGCATTCGTACGGTGGACCGCCGCCACCGCCGACCCCCTCGCCCCCGCACAGCTCGCCCGCTGCCGCGCGCTGCTCGCCGGGCCCGTCGAGTCCGACGCGCTGTTCGCCCGCGCGCTCGCCGAACACGCCCGCTGCGACGGCGAGTACGAGCGGGCCCGCACCCTCCTGCTGTACGGCAAGTCGCTGCGCCGGCAGCGCCGACCGAGCGCGGCGCGTGACGTGCTCCGCGACGCGTTGTTCGCCTTCGAACGCTGTGGGGCCAGGCCCTGGGCCGAGCAGGCGCGGGCCGAACTGCGCGCCACGGGCGGGGGGTCGGGCGCGGGGGAGGGCGACGGTGCGCCCGCCGCGCTCGACGGGCTCACGCCGCAGCAGCTTCGTATCGCGCGGCACGTGGCGGAGGGCGCGACCAACAGGGAGGTCGCCATCCGCCTCTCGGTGAGCCCCCGCACCGTCGACCACCACCTGCGGAACGTCTTCTCCGCGCTGGGCATCCGTTCCCGCGTAGAGCTGACGCGCCTGTTGGCGGGGTCGGACGAGGCGGTTCCCCTTCGCGGCGTGCGGGTTCCCTTCGCGGGTGCGGAAGGAAACGGGGGGTTGGCCCTTCACGGGGGTGTTGCGCGGGACGGTTCGCCGGTGAGGGAGTTGCCGTAGGGTCCCGCGCTGATTTTTGTGCCGCAGCACGGGGCGCGGGGGCGCGGGGCGCTGCGCTGGGCGGTTCGCCGTTTCCGGGTGCGGCTGTGTGGCTTCGGCGCGGCGTGTGGTGCGGTGCTTTGCGGCTGGCGCCGCGTGATTCCGGGTTTCGGCCGTGGCCGTGTGGGGTGTGTGGGTGGGGGGGTGTCCGGTGCCGCGGTGGGGTGTCTCCTCGGCGTGAAGCTTTCGTTTTCGGCTTTCCGCCGGGGGTCGTGTCGAC
>NZ_JBSHAO010000034.1:0-94260 GCF_053611545.1 Streptomyces sp. NPDC054796
GTGCGGGGGTGGGGTGTCCCCGGGGGCGGCCACATGGGCGGGTATGTTTTCGGGGTTCCCCCCGGCACTCGTCCCCACCACTGGGGGGCACACCCCACCACGTCCCCTCCCGCCCGGTGGCCAACAGTAGGTCGGTGACCGCTTCGGTTGTTCCCATGCTGTGGGCCCGCACCTGGCGGTACGGGCTCAGCCCCCACTGTTGTGGGCAGGCGAGGGGGCGCCTCCCAGCGGTAGCTGGGGGAGGGTGGGCACAATCCGGCCCCGGGCCGCAGCCCCGCAACGAAACCCCGAGGGGCACCGGCGGAGCGTACTCCTGGGAAGGGTGCTGGACGGGTCGACGGCCTCGCCGCGAGGACCGCTTCACGCACTGACCTCCCGCCCGCCGGCCGGTGCGGGAACTTGCCGCCTGCCTACGCGGAACCCCGGGACGGTTCCAACCCCTTCAGCCAGGCGGTGAGGCGCCGCACCTCACGCGTCATGATCTCCGGATCGCGCAGCGCGTTGGCCAGCACCGACATGCCCTGATAGGCGCCGACCAGGGTCACCGCCAGGTCCGCCGCGTCCGGCCGCCCCATGGCGTCGAACTGTGCTTCCACCCAGTCGAGCAGCAGCTTGATGACCCGTCCGGCCTCGACGTCGAGGCCACCCTCGTCGCGCTTGTCGAGCTCGGCGGCCAGGGTGCCGGTCGGGCATCCGTAACGGGCGGCCCGCTCTTTCTGGCCGAGCCAGCCGGTGACGAGACGCAGGAGCCGCTCACGGGGGTCGTCGAGCCGGTCCAGCTCGGCGGCCAGCTCCCGGAAACCTCTCGCCTGTTCGGAGATGGCGGCGCCGACCAGCTCGTCCTTGGTCTTGAAGTAGTAGTACACGTTCCCCACCGGCACGTCCGCCGCCCGGGCGATGTCGGCGATCGTGGTCCGCCCCGCGCCCTGCTCGTGCACGACGCGCGCGGCCGCCTCCATGAGCCGCTGCCGCTTGGCCGAGGCGGCCCTCAGTCGAGAGTCAGTCACCCGACTGAGTCTATGCTAGGTTCGTCTTAGTTAGTCAGCTAACTCACTCGACCTTCCCTGGGGGGATGTCATATGTACGTCGTCACTGGTGCCACCGGAAACGTCGGACGCACCCTGGTCCGGTTACTGACCGCGACGGGCGCCGAGGTCACCGCGGTCAGCCGGAACATCACCGAAGTCCCCGCGGGGGCCCGGGCCCTGCGGGCCGATCTGTCGGAGCCCGGCACTCTGAAGGAGGTCTTCGGCGAGGCGGAGGCCGTCTTTCTCCTCGCCGCAGGCGATCTGCTCACTCAGCAGGCGAAGCTCGACGAGATCGTCGCCGCGGCGAGCGGCTCGGGCCGGATCGTCGCACTGTCCTCCCAGGCGGTCGTCACCCGGCCGGATTCGCCGTACCACGGCGGCCTGGTCAGCGGATTCGAACGCGCCGTCAAGGGCTCGGGTGCGCAGTGGACGCTGCTCCGTCCGGGCGGGTTCGCGTCCAACGCCTTCGCCTGGGCCGGGTCGATCCGCGCGAACCGCACCCTGTTCGCACCGTTCGGCGACGTGGGCCTGCCGATCATCGACCCCGACGACATCGCGGCGGTCGCCGCCGCGGCGATGCTGGAGCCCGGCCATGCCGGTGAGAGCTACGTGCTCACCGGGCCCGAACCGGTGTCGCCCCGTCAGATGGCCGCGGCCATCGGTGGCGTGCTGGGCGAGCGGGTCGAGTTCGTCGAGCAGACCAGGGAAGAAGCACGAGGCCAGCTGCTCACCTTCATGCCCGGACCGGTCGCGGACGCCACCCTGGACATCCTGGGCTCGCCCACGCCGGGCGAGCGGGCAGTGAGCCCGGACGTGGCACGCGTGCTCGGCCGCTCCGCCGGAACGTTCGCCCGGTGGGCCGAGCGCAATGCGGCGGCCTTCCGCTGAACCCGTCGTACCCGCTGCCTTGGGCGTGCCGGTGAACTCCGGCACGCCCGGGCCGGCCACCGAGTCACCGGCACCTCCTAGGCCCGTCCCGTCGCGGCCCTCTCGGGGAGGAGGGCCTGGACGGCGGCGCGTTCGGCCTCGCTCGAGGTCTCGTCGTACGGGTCGGGCGTCGCCGGGACCTGGAGGCGCAGAACGGGTCCCGTGCCCAGGCGGACGAGGCCGCGCCCCGGTGGCGTGTCGTACGCCGGGGCGGAGCGCGGGGGTTCGCCCAGGACCGCGCGGGTCTCCTCGCGGGAGGCGGGCCCGAGCACGACGCGTGCCCGCGTGTACGTGCGCACCGCCTGCCCCAGCCCCTCCACGCACTCGAACTGCTCCGCCACCGCCACCGTCACCCGCGCCGCGCGCCCGTGCCGCAGCGGCACCTGGAGGAGGTCCTGCGGATCCCGGCGGCCCTCGGCCGCGGCGAGGTGGCTGAGGACGGCGGGCCGGTCGAGGACGATCCACAGGGGGCGCCGCAGGTCGTACGGCACCGCGCGGCCCACCTGGCGTGCCCGGCTGGCGGACATCAGCCGCCGTTCCGTCTCGTGCACCGCCCACTCCAGCGAGGCGAGCGCCCCCACCAGCGAGGATTCGACGGCGAGCACCCCCGAGCGGCCCATGAGGCAGGCGTACTCCCCGGCGCCGCTGCCGTCCACGACCAGGACGTCCCCGTGCTCCAGCGCCTGAAGGACCACGGAGCGCAGCAGGGTGCTCGTGCCGGAGCCCGGTACTCCGACGGCGAGCAGGTGTGACTCCGTCGAGCGCGCCCCCGTACGCCAGATCACGGGCGGGACGTCGCGGGTGCCCTCGTCGTCGGCCACGGGCACGGTCAGCGGGACCGCCTCCGGGTCGGTGAAGCCGAGCAGCACCTCGCCGGGGCCTGTCACGAAGCGCTGGGCGTGGATGCCCGAGGGGAGGGGGCCCAGGACGGACATCTCCAGCCGGTTCCGCTCCTCGTCCCAGCAGAAGTGGTATTCGCGCCCGCGCCCCGACTTGGCGCTCAGCAACTGCTCGACGCGCAGCCGCTCCTCGGGCTCGCCGTCCCTGAAGTGGGCGGGGTAGCGCAGCAGCAGGCGCGCGATGCGGCCCTCGTCGGTGAACTCGAACTCCTCGAAGACGCGCGCCCATTCGCCGTTGTGCGTGTAGAGGGGGTCGGGGTGCGGGTCGTCGGGGACGGCGAAGTACGGGACCAGCGCCTCGTACACCGCCTCCAGGCGCGCCGTCTCCTCCTCGTCCGGGCCTGCTTCGGTGCCGGCCGCGCCGTGTCCGCGCCCGTACCAGGCCGCGGCGCCCACGACGCCCACGAGGGCGAGCGCGGGCCCGTACGGCATCAGTCCCACGACGATCACGCAGACGGCGCTCACGAACAGCGCGGGCCCCCTGCGGTCCCTCGGTGTGCGGTCCCACCAGGACCGCGCCATCACCGCCAGTCGGCCGACGCCGCGGCCGAGTGTGATCAAGGGATGCAGTATGTCCAGCACCCCGTCGGCACCCGCCCGTACGGCCTCACGGCTCCGGTCGAGCGACGACAGCGACGACTCCGTTCCACCCCCGGGGCGGGGAAGCGGCCAGCGCCCCACGCGAACCTCCTCCGGACGGTCTGTGCCGCCCGAACCGCGGACCCGGGCCGTGGGAGACCCGGGTCGTCAGTGTCCGAAAGAAACCGAGGTTTCGGCGTGTCCGAACCTCAGAAATTGAGTCCGCCGAGCAGTCCCGCCAGGCTCTCGCCTCCCGCCTTGATGCTGGGGGCGATCGCCGTACCGGCCAGATAGAAGCCGAAGAGCGCGGAGACCGCGGCGTGGGTCGGCTTGAGGCCGTCCTTCCGGAAGAAGAGGAAGACGATGGTGCCCAGAAGGACGACACCGGAGATGGACAGGATCACGGGGCACTCCTGATGTAGGGGACAGTCACCATGAGCGCTTCCAGCTTCACAGAAAGTATCAATGGGGAGAAACTGGCAAATGGGTGAAAAGCGCCAAAGGGGTCGTGGTGTGTCCCCTCCCGTTGGAGGCCAGGAGGCCCCCAACGAGCCCTGATCCAGGGGGAGTCAGTCCGTCATCGGACCGGGCTTCGGCGGCGCCGGAGGCTCCGGATCCGGTCCTGGCTGAGGTGGCGCCGGAGGGACGGGGTCCGGCTCGGGCTGCGGCGGAGCCGGGGGAGGAGTGGGCGGCACGGGGTCGGGTGGCGGCCCAGGAACGGGTCCTGGCGCGGGTCCTGGCTCGGGTCCGCCGGGTCCCGGCGGCGCTGGTGTGGGTGTGGGAGGTACGGGATCGGGCGGTGGGGTGGTCATGCCACGCCTCCTTCGCTGATCGTTGCGTTCCGCGGCGCTTCCGCGCCGCCTTGCGGCTTGCCGGTCCTCAGTCGGCCCCGACCTCCCCGCGGTCCTCGCCCCAGAGGGTGTGGAAGACGCCCTCCCGGTCGGCGCGGCGGTAGGTGTGGGCGCCGAAGTAGTCGCGCTGCGCCTGGGTGAGGGCCGCGGGCAGGCGTCCGGCGCGCAGCGCGTCGTAGTAGGCCAGCGCGGCGGCGAAGCCCGGCACGGCCACACCCCGGTGGGTGGCCGTGGCGACGACCGAGCGCCAGGCGGACTGCGCCTCGCCGATCTCCTTGGCGAACTCCGCGTCGGCCAGCAGCGTCGGCAGCCCGGGGTCGGCGGCGAACGCGTTGCGCACGCGGTCGAGGAAGGCGGCACGGATGATGCAGCCCGCGCGCCAGATGGCGGCGACCGCGCCGGGCGCGATGTCCCAGTCGTACTCCTCGCTCGCCTTCTGGATCATGTTCCAGCCCTGCGCGTACGAGACCAGCTTCGACGCGTACAGCGCCTGCTCGACCTGGTCGGCGAACTGTTCCGCGTCCGCCCCCTCCAGCGCCGGGGCGTTCGGGCCCGGTAGCCCCGCGCACGCCTCGCGCAGCTCCGCGTGGCCCGAGAGCGAGCGGGCGAAGACCGCCTCCGCGATGCCGGAGACGGGAACGCCCAGGTCGAGCGCCGTCTGCACGGTCCAGCGGCCCGTGCCCTTCTGCTCGGCCTGGTCCAGGACGACGTCCACGAAGGGCTTGCCGGTCTCCGCGTCCGTGTGGGACAGCACCTCGGCCGTGATCTCGATCAGATAGGAGTCGAGGCGGCCCTCGTTCCAGCGGCGGAAGATGTCGGCGATCTCGGCGGGCGCGTAGCCGCCGACGCCGCGCAGCAGCTCGTACGCCTCGCCGATGAGCTGCATGTCCGCGTACTCGATGCCGTTGTGCACCATCTTCACGAAGTGGCCCGCGCCGTCGGGGCCGATGTGGGTGGTGCACGGGACGCCGTCGGGCGCCTTCGCCGCGATGCTCTCCAGCAGGGGCCGCAGCGCCTCGTACGCCTCCGGGGGCCCGCCCGGCATGATGCTCGGACCGTGCAGCGCGCCCTCCTCGCCGCCGGAGATGCCGGCGCCGACGAAGTGGAGGCCCCGCTCGCGCAGCGCCTTCTCGCGGCGGCGGGTGTCCTCGAAGTGGGCGTTGCCGCCGTCGATGATGACGTCGCCCTCCTCCAGCAGCGGCGCGAACTCGTCGATCACCGCGTCCGTGGGGCCGCCCGCCTTGACCATGACGACGAGCCGCCGCGGGCGTTCCAGCGCGGCCACGAACTCCTCGGCCGACTCGGCGGGGACGAACGTGCCCTCGTCGCCGAAGTCCTCCACCAGGGAGCGGGTCTTGGCGGCGGTGCGGTTGTGGACCGCCACGGAGTAGCCGTTGCGGGCGAAGTTCCGGGCGAGGTTGCGGCCCATGACAGCGAGGCCGGTGACGCCGATCTGTGCGGTGGTGCTCATGCGTTCTCTCCAGGCGGTGGGCGGTCCGGGCGGGGCACGGCGGGCCCGCTGACGTCGCGGGTAACCGGCGTTCCGGCGATGACACGTCTGCCGTACCCGACACATGATGGTCCGCCCGGTGGCGGAGTGCGCGTCGGAGGAGAGGATCCGTACGGGTGGCGCGTGACGGGCGCCCTGGCGCGTCGTCCGCGCGGCGGGGCTCTGGTCCGAGGTGCGGACGGCTGGCTTCCGCGGCCGGAATTCAGCGGAAACGGTGAATTCCGGTGACGCGGGGTGACGGGCGTGTGGTGAGAGCGGCGGCGGTGGGGGACGGGCGGCTCAGGGGCGCCGCTGCGCCGCCTCCCCGACCAGCAGGTTCAGGCGCCCCTGTACGTCCTCCACGGCACCCGGCTTGCCACCAGGCACGCGCTGGCGCAACGGCGCCAGTTCCAGGCCCAGTTCACGCGCCGTGCCCGGGTCGTCGATGAGGTGCCAGCAGTGGTGGGCGCGGTCGACGGCGTTGGCCACCTCGGTCTGCTCGGGGCGCTGGCCCGCCATCAGGCGCGTCGAGGCGACCACCATCCACAGCGAGCAGGACCGGTCCGGCTCCCCGGCAAGCCGCGCGAGGTCCGCCCTGACCTCCACCCAGTGGATCGCCTCGGCCGAGTCGGGGCCGTGGGCGCGCAGTGCCGCCTGTTCCCAGGCCGCGGCCATGGCGGCGGCCTGGCTGTGGTGCCCCGCGCGGGCCGCCTCGAAGATCGCCGCATGCGGGTCCTCGGGCTCCTCCGGTTCCGGGTCCGGTTCCGGCCGGGCCTGGGGCAGCGGCTGCGCGACGGGCGGCGGGCCCGGGGGCATCGGGGGCAGCGGAGGCAGTGGGGGCATCGCCGGGAGGGGCGGCGAGGGCATGAGCGGGGGAGGGAGGGTGCCGACGGGGACTTCTCCGGTGCGGGGGCTGTCGTCGGGGGCCTCTTCGGGGCTCGGGTGGGCGGGCGCTTCGTCCGGGGCGTCCGTCGCGCCGGGGGAGCCTGTGTCCGTCGCGCCGGTCGTCCCGGACGCGCCCGACGCGCCCGACGCGCCCGACGTGTCCGCCGTGCCTACGGGGCTCGACGTGCCGGCCGTGCCTACAGGGCTTGATGCGTCGGCGTCCGCTTCCGGAGGCGGGCCGGTGAAGGAGTCCTGGCCGGGGCCGCTCGCGCCGGGCAGGCCGGTCTCCGTTCCGGTTCCGGTCCCGGAGCCGTTGCCGTAGTTGCCGTACGGGAACCCGCCGGGCGCGGTTCCGGCGGCTCCGTTCACGGACGCGTCGTCGCCAGGGTGCCCTTGGCCGGGAAGGGGCACGGGCATGGGTGCGACCGTGCCCGCACCCGGCAGCCCGGCCGCGTCGGGGAAGCCGCCCCCATGGACGAGCCCGTTCCCGTAGGGGTGCCCGTTCCCGTGCGGGAGGCCGACCTCGTGGGGTGCGCCGCCCAGCAGCAGTTCCTGTCCCGTCAGCCGCGCGTCCGCCACCGCCGCCTCGTGCAGCGGCCCGAGCGGCGGGCGCTCGGCCAGCCCGCGCAGGAGCGAGGCGAGCGCCTGGCTGTAGCGGGGCGTGCGCGGAGTACGGCTCCGCTTCGGCGGTGGTGGCGCGACGGCGCCGTACAGCGCGAGGGAGGAGGCGAGCTGGTCAGGGCGGCGCGAGACGCTCGCCCACGCCGTCTCGTCCGCGACGAGGTCGGCGAAGACCGTCGTCGTCCCCTGCGGGCGGTACTGGAGTTCCGCGATCAGCCAGTGCCACGGAAGTGCCGTGTAGCGCGCGGCCTTCGGCGTCGTACGTGCGAGCGCGAGATGCGGAAGGCGCTGCTTCGCGTCGAGGACGAGCTGACCCGACAGATAGACGAGCAGCGGCCCTTGGTGCGCGGCGGCTGTGCGCAGGTGGGTGAGCACGGTCTGCGGGTCGTCCGGGTCGACGAGCTGGACGACGCTCGCCGTCGCGGTGCCCAGCAGCGTCGCGGGCGGCACGGCGGCGAGCGCGGGCAGCGCGTCGGCGGCGCTCACGGCCCGGTGCCTGGCGGGCGGAGACGCCGCTATCAGCAACGCGTATCCGTGCACCTGATCCTCCATCCCGCTGGTCGCCATGGCAGCACCGTAGCCGTTGACCTGTCCGTTCCGCTGACCCGCTCCCGTACGGAGGCCCGGAATCCGGCCCTCCGGCGCGTCGGCCCCGTGCGGCCGGGTGCGGTCCGGTGCGGCCGGGACGCGTGGGGCGGCGGTGGCTTCGCCGGTGTCCCCGGCGTACCCGGCGCGTCCCCGGGCCCTCCTTCCCGGCGCCCCCGGCACATCTCCACGAACCGCACACGCGTGGCACTCCTCGAACTGGCCAGGATCGCGGGGGACTTGCCTAGAGTCGGGGCATGGAGAATTACGCGCTGGAGGCGGGTGACGCCGCCACCTGGGGCAGCACCCTGGTGACCTTCGCCATGGCGTGTTTCGCGATCTGGCAGGGCGCGAGCCAGAAACGGGACTTGAAGCGCCAGAACGAGCTTCAGGCGGAGGCGTCACAGCTCCAGCGCCGTCAGATCGAGACGGCCGAACGCCGCACGCTGGTCATGGAGCAGATCCTCGCGCGGATGACGGGGCATTCCGACGCCGGCGTCAACGTCAACGGACAGCGGCCCCCCGCCGCCCCCGCCCCCGCCCCTGCCGCCGTGGACGAGCCGGACTTTCTGGCGGACTGGGACGTTCCGGAGGACGCGGACGCCGTGGACGACGCGGAGGTCGTGGAGGACGCCGAGGGTGTCGAGGGCGGCACCCTGGCTCTGCGCCGCCCCGGCGCATGGCCAGGACCCCCGCCTCCGGAGCAGCGGCCCGCCCCGCCCGGGGGCCCCGGCACGGGCTGGGGCTATCCGCAGGAACCCCCCGCTCCCGCCCCGTACGGCAGCGGCGCCCCTCCGGGAGCCATGCCGGGCCACGGCCGCGAGCGGCGGCGCAAGGACCCCCTGCGCCGGCCGCTGCCCCCGACGGAGCACTCCGTGCCCTCCCCTCTGCGGCTGGAGCGCCACGGTGACCACTCCTACGCGCTGCGCAACACCGGCGCCGCCGTGCTGACGGGGGTGCGCGTGAACCCCGTCGGGCTGCCCCGCGTCGTGCGCAACCTGCCCGAGGATGCCGTCGTGCGGCCGGGCGAGACGGTGGAATTTCTCATGGCGTCCTCCTCCCGCAGCCCCCTCCCCAAGGAGATCCGGGTGCGCTGGGACGGCCGGGCGGAAGAGGTGCCGCTGCCGGTCCCCGTCGAGGGCCGGGGCATGCGGAAGGACACATTCTGGTAACCCTCGCGCCGCTGTAAGGACAAACCGCGCGTTTACGGTGGAGGGACGCCGTCGGCCACAGCCGTCCGCCGGACCACTTCGTCATGCACCACTACGAGGAGGCCCGTGCTCCGCGCACTCGTCCGCCGCTCTCTCCGCTCCGCCGCTCGTCGCTCGCTCCGGTCCGCTCCGCCGTGGCTGGTCCATCCGCTGCGCTGGCAGCGGGCGCCCGTGCCCTGGCCCGCCGTCGGCCGTGGCGCGCTGAGCGCGGGGCCGCTGCTGGGCGTGGCCCTCGCCACGGGGCATCCGGGCGCCGGGGTGCTGGCGGGGATCGGCGCGATGCTCGCGGGCGTGAACGACCGGCCCGGCACGCGCCGCAAGGGCGCCGCGCACATCGGGCTGCCCGCGCTCGCGGGGGCCTCGGGGCTGCTGGCCGGTGCGCTGCTCGACGCGGTGGCGCCCACCTCGTGGTGGGCGGTGCCCCTGCTCTTCGCCGTCGGGCTCCTCTCCGGCGCGGTCAGCGTCAGCGGGCCCGTCTGGTCGGCGGCCGGGATGCAGATGCTCGTCGCGACGGCCGTGGGCGCTGGCATGCCCATGCCGGGCTCCCCCTGGTTCAAGGCCCTCTGCTTCCTGGGCGGCGCCTGCTGGCTGATGCTGCTGCGGCTCGTCCTGCGCCCGCCTCGGCCACGGGGCGGCGCGCTGGACGGGGAGCGCGCGGCCGTCGCCGCCGTCTTCGACGCCCTCGCCGACGCGCTCGACGCGGTCGGCGGGCCCGGCGCGGAAGGCGCCAGGCGACGGCTGACCGCGGCCCTCGACCGCGCCGACGAGGCCCTGCGCCTGCGCCGCCTGCTGCGCGTACCGGCGCTGCGCCTGCGGGCGCTGCGCGTGAGGATGCCGCGCATGGGGGTGCCGCGCGTGGGGGTGCCGCGCGTGCGGGGCCGGAGCACCACGGTCGGCGTGCGGGAGCGGCTGCTGGCCGAGCGCTTCGCCGCCGCCACCGCGCTGTGCGAGGCGAGCGTCGCGCTGCTGTGGGAGGCCCACGCGCTGCCCGCGCGGATCGCGGACGGGCCGAGGCGGCTGGCCGCCGCCATGCGTACGGGCGAGCCGCCGGGGCCGCTGCCCGCGCCCGTCCCCGAGACCACGGCGCGCAGCTCCTTCGACCGCGCGCTGCTCGACGCCGCCGTCGTCTTCGGCCGTACGGAGCCGCGCGACGGACCCGGCGAGGAGGCCGGACACCCCCACCACCCGCACTCGCACCCGCACGCGCTCGGCGCCTTCACGGGCAAGGGGAGGGGCCGGCACCGGCGCGGGGTCTTCGGGGCCGCGGGGCGCGCGTACGGGCTGCGGGTCGCCGTCTGCGTCTCGGCCAGCACCGTGGCCGCGCTGCTGCTGGGCACCGAGCACTGGTTCTGGCTCCCGGCCACGGCCGCCTTCCTCGTCAAGCCGGACATGGGGCCGCTGTTCTCGCGGGTCGTCAACCGCGTCGCGGGCACGGCCGTGGGCGTGCTCCTCTTCGCCGGGCTCACGGCCGTGGCGGACGGGCCGTGGTGGCCGGTGGCGGTCGCCGGGGCAGCGGGCGCGCTGATACCCGTCGCGACGCGGCACTTCGCGCTCCAGACGACCGTGGTCACGCTCATGGTCCTCGCGTTCCTCTTCACGGCGGGCGACACCCAGGCGGCGGCGCCCCGCCTCACGCACACGGCCATCGCCAGCGGCATCGTCCTGCTCGCGGGGCACCTGCCCCGGCTGCTGGCCCCCGGCACCCATGTCGGCCCCCGCTTCGCCGCCGCGCTGCGGCGTACGGAGGACTACGTGCGGCACGTCCTCGCCGTACGCGCGTCGCCCGTCGCGGCTCCGGGGGAGCCGGTGCGGCGGGCCGAGGGGAGCGAGGAGCGGATGGCGCTGCGGCGCGCGGCGTACCGGGCGCTGGGGGAGGCCCGCGCCATGGCGGAGATGGCCGCCTCGGAGTTCCCCTCACGGCGCGGCCCGACCCGTGACTGGCTCGCCGCCATGGCCATGGCGGAGCGCGTCGTGGACGCGGCGACGGCCTGCGCCGTACGCCTCGAACACGGCGCGCCCCGACCGGGGCGCGCGTACGCGGACCGGATCACGGACGCGCTCGCCGAGGCGGCGAAGGACGCGGACCGGCGCGTCGGGCGCGCGAGCGCGCTCCGCTCGGCGGCGGCCGAGGAGCGCGAGGCCCTCGCGCAGGTGGTCACCCGCCTGCACCACGTCGGGGAGGTCACGCCCGCGGCGTGACCTGGGGCGAGAGCTGGGACGCGAGCTGGGGCGTGTGAGCCGACCGGGCGGACGGCGGCACCGTTCCGATGAGTTTCCCGCGCCGCCGGGGTCGAGACTGGTGACACCAGGCCCCACACGTCACCCATGGAGCGCGACATGGCACAGGACCTTTTCGCGGGCATCCCCGTCGCCGACTACGCGGCGGCGCTCTCCTGGTACGAGCGGTTCTTCGGCAGGCAGCCCTCGTTCCTGCCGAACGACATCGAGGCGGTCTGGGAGGTGGCCGAGCACCGGTACGTCTATATCGTGCGTGACCAGGAACGGGCGGGAAACGCCCTGGTGCTGTCGTTCGTCGACGACATCGAGAACCGGGTCGCCGAGATCGCCCGCCGGGGCATCAAGCCCGAGCGCCGCGAGACGTACGAGGGCGGCGTGACCAAGGTGACCTACCGCGACGCGGACGGCAACGAGATCAGCCTCGGCGGCGGCCCCGACTGACACCACCCCGCACGCCGCGGGAGCCGCCGTTCGCCTCGCGCCCAGCCCCCACGGCTACGGCTACGGCTACCGCTTGCGTCCGATGCCGCCCAGCAAGGCCGATTCGACGGACGAGGGGGAGGCGAAGGGATCGGCAGCGTCCGGGCGCCAGCGGGGGCACGGCACCACGCCGGGCGGCACGAGGTCGAGGCCGTCGAGGAACCCGGCGATCTCCTCGGGCGTCCGCAGGTGGTACGGGACGGCCCCGCTGGCGTTGTACTGCTCCATGGCCCGCGCGTACGCCTCGTCCGTCGTCGAACCGTCCCGCACCGCCAGGTAACTGCCCGACGGGAGCCCGTCCATGAGGCGGCGCACGACGGAGCGGGCCTCGTCATAGCTGTCGACGTGGGCCAGGATGCCCATCAGCATGAGGCCGACGGGGCGGCTGAGGTCGAGCGTGCGTGCCGCGGCTTCGAGGATGGCGTCGGTGTCGCGGACATCGGCGCTGATGTAGTCCGTCGCGCCCTCGGGGGAGCTGGTCAGCAGCGCCTGGGCGTGGACGAGGACGAGCGGATCGTTGTCGACATAGACGATCCGGGAGTCCGGGGCCACCCGCTGGGCGACCTCGTGCGTGTTGTCGACGGTGGGCAGGCCCGTGCCCACGTCCAGGAACTGGCGGATGCCCGCCTCCCCCGCGAGATGGCGCACCGCCCGGCCGAGGAAGTACCGGCCGGTGCGGGCGAGTTCCGCGATCCCCGGGAAGGTCTCCAGGAAGCTGTCGCCCGCGGCGCGGTCGGCGTCGAAGTGGTCCTTGCCGCCCAGCCAGTACGTCCAGATCCGGGCGGAGTGCGGCACGGACGCGTCGATCGTCGGCGACGGGTGCGCGCCGGGGGCCGAAGGTTCGTCTGTCACGGCAAGCTCCTCGCGCGGGACGGCTGTTCGGGCTGACGGGTGACAACGTAGCCGCCGCCGCGCGGGGCGATGGACCGGGGTCCGGGTGCCCCCGGCGCGCACCCGTCAGGCCCGGCCGTCACCTCAGCCGATCACCGCCGCTCTGACGCACAGCACGTCCGGCAGGTGCCCGGCCAGTTGCCGCCAGCTGTCGCCCTCGTCCGCGCTGGCGAAGACCTCGCCGTTGCGGTTGCCGAAATAGATTCCGGCCGGGTCCGCGTCGTCCGTGCACAGGGCGTCACGCAGCACCGGGCCGTAGTGCGCGGACTCGGGGAGCCCTGTGGCGAGCGGCTGCCAGCTCGCGCCCGCGTCCTCGGTGCGGTGGACCCGGCACTGGTGCTCGGCCGGCACGCGGTCGATGTCCGCGTTGAGCGGGAAGATGTACGCCACTCCGCCACGGTGCGGGTGCGCGGCCACGGGGAAGCCGAAATCGGAGGGGAGGCTGTCGCCCACCGACTCCCAGGCGGTGCCGCCGTCGTCACTGCGGTACACGCCCCAGTGGTTCTGGAGATAGAGGCGGTCCGGATCGGCCGCGTCCCGCGCGACCTTGTGGACGCACTGCCCGTACTCGGGGAAGCGCTGGCTCTCGGGCAGGAAGGCCGCCTGCACCCCTCGGTTGCAGGGCTCCCAGCTCGCGCCGCCGTCCGCCGTGCGGTACGCGCCGCCCGTGGAGACGGCCACCGTCACCGCGCGCGCGTCACGGGGATCGACCAGGATCGTGTGCAGCCCGAGCCCGCCGCCGCCCGGCACCCAGTCCTTGCGGGTGGGGTGGTCCCACAGTTCTCTGACGAGCGTGAAGCTCTCGCCCCCGTCCCGCGAGACGAAGAGGGCGCCTGGCTCCGTGCCCGCGTACACCACATCGGGCTCGGACTCGCCGCCCGGCTGGAGCTGCCAGACGCGTTCCAGTGAGGTGCCCGTGTCCTGGGGGAACTTCACCGGGGCCTGTTTCGGCTCGGTCCAGGTGGCGCCGAGGTCGTCGGAGTGGAAGACCGACGGGCCCCAGTGCGCGCTGTCCCCGCCGACGAGGAGCCTCGGGCCGCCCGGGCGCCGACGGTCGATACCGACCGAATAGACCGCCTGGGCGTTGAAATGGGGCCCGTCGAATTCCCAGCCCTCCTTGTGCCGGTCACCGGCCGCCCTCCGAGCGAGGAACAGCCCTTTTCTCGTGCCTACCGCGAGCAGGATCTCGGTCATGTCTGACACCGCCTCCGGGACGCCTTTGTCTGAGGTACGGCAAAGTCTGCCCCTCGCCACTGACAATCGCCCCCGGCGCGGCGTCCGCGCAGCTCAGCGGGCGTGCCCGTGTCCGTGCGCCGCCGTCAGCAGCCCCTCCCAGTCGGGGATCTTGACGGTGGAACGGGACAGGCCGCGCCCCAGCGCCGCCTCGGCCTCCTCGATGCCGTGCCAGCCCGCCCACTCGACCGGGTCCTCGCCCAGGCGCCGCAGCACCTCCAGGGGGTCGGTCTCCCTGGGCCCCGTCGCACGCAGCAGTTCCCCGGCGTCGGCCAGCAGCGAGGTGACCGTCTCCTTGGCGCAGGGACGGTTGGTGCCGATCACGCCCGTCGGGCCGCGCTTGATCCACCCCGCCACGTACTCGCCGGGCGAGACGGCGCCCTCGCGCAGCACCCGGCCCCCGGTGTGCGGCACCGTCCCCGTCGCCGCGTCGAACGGGAGCCCCGGGAGCGGCACGCCCCGGTAGCCGACGGAGCGCAGCACGAGCTGGGCCTCGATGTCCTCCAGCGTGCCCGTGCCCCGTACGCCGCCCGAGCCGTCCGGCACCGTCCGCTCGAAGCGCACGGCCCTTACGGCTCCCGAGGCGTCGCCCAGGATCTCCACGGGGCGCAGATAGAAGCGCAGCTCGATCGCGCGCGTCCCGCCGCGCCCCCGCGCCTCCGGCCGCCGCCCGGACCACTCGCGCAGCACCGCGAGATTGCGCCGCGCGGCGGCGGGCAGCGGGGCCGGGTCGGCGAAGTACGGGTCGGGGGACAGCTCGTCGGCGCGGACGCGGACCTCCGTGCCCGCCAGGGCGCCCAGTTCGCGCAGCTCCTTGGTGGTGAACTTGGCCTGCGAGGGGCCGCGCCGCCCGACCATGGACACCCGCGCCAGGGTGCTCGCGGTCAGGCTGCGCAGGGCGCCCTCGGGCATGTCGGTGGGGCGCAGCTCGTCCGCCGCGCGGGCCAGTACGCGGGTGACGTCGACGGCGACGTTGCCCACGCCGATGACCACGGCCGAGCTGACGGGGAGCAGGAAGGCGTCCGGCGGCGAGTCCGGGTGCGCGCTGTACCAGGAGACGAACTCCGTCGCCGAGTGGCTGCCGGCCAGCTCCTCGCCGGGGATGCCGAGGTGCCGGTCGGTGGCGGCGCCGACGCAGTAGACCACCGCGTGGTACATCCGCAACAGCTCCGCCGGGCACAGGTGGTCACGCGAGCCTACCTCGACGTTGCCGAGGAACCGCACCCGGGGGTGCTCCAGCACCGTGCGCAGGTTGTTCTGGAGGGACTTGATCTTCTCGTGGTCCGGCGCCACGCCGTAGCGCACGAGGCCGTACGGACAGGGGAGCCGGTCCAGCACGTCCACCGCGACCGGCGGGCCCTCCTCCCGCGCCGCCAGGCCCTGCGCGGTGTAGACGCCGCTGGGGCCCGAGCCGACGACGGCGACGCGGAGCGTGCCGGGAGGCGTGTCGGTCCTGCGGGGTTCCGGGGGCACTGTGGACACGGCAGTGTTCCTTCCGCCGGGATTCCAGCATCGCACCGCACGGCGGCGGACGGGAGTGCCCGCGCGGCCCACGGGAACGCACCCTTCCCCTTGTGCCCCGTACCTCTCGACGGCCACACGCGCCCCGCGTCGAGCGGGCTCGCGCGCAAGCTCAGCGCAGCTTGCGCATCCGCTCGATCTCGGCCTTCTGCTGGGCGACGACGTCGGTCGCCATCTCCTCCACGCGCACGTCGTTGCCCGCCGACAGCAGATCGGTGGCCATCGTGACCGCGCCCTCATGGTGGGCGGTCATCAGGGAGAGGAACAGGGCGTCGAAGTCGTCGCCCCGTGCCGCGCGCAGGCGGTCGAGCTGGGCCTCGGTCGCCATGCCGGGCATCTTCGCGTGATCGTGGCCGTGGGCGTGGCCCTGGCGGTCGCTGTGCTGGTCGCCGTCGCCGCCGTCGTCCCCGTTGACCTTCAGCCAGCCGCGCATGGCGCCGATCTCGGGTTCCTGGGAGGCCGCCACACGTTCGGCGAGGCGGCGCACCTTCTTCGCCTCTGCGTGTTCGTCGGCCAGGCGCGTCATGGTCAGTGCCTGCTGGTGGTGCGCGATCATGTCGCGGACGTAGCGGAAGTCGGCGGTGTTGGGCTCGGTCTCCGCGCCGCCCGCCTGCTTCGCCTCGTCGGGGGAGAGCGTTTTCGCCTTCTCGCCGGGCCTGCCCGGCGCGACGACGGACTGCTCACCGCGGTTCCCCGCGCCCTCCGCGCCTTCGCGCTCCTGTCCGCTGTCGCAGGCGGCGAGGGCGGGGAGCGCCAGGGCGAGGGCCAGCGTCAGGAGGGCGGCGCCGAGCGTCTTCGCGCCGCGCCGGGGCCGGAACCGGAGCGGGAGCCGGGGCCGGGTGCCACCGCCGGTCCTGGCGGCGGCGCGGGGTCTCTCCCCGTGGCCGCCGCGTCCTCCGCGGCCTCCGGGGCGCGGTCCAGGGCCTTCGGTCACGCGGTCCTCCAGGAGCGCTCTGTTGTTATGTTCATGTTGAGCGTCATACTTCCCGCATCCGTGCACCGTCCAACCATGAACGGTGACCGGCGGATCAAGGAGGTACGCAGTGTCGTCGCACAGACCCTACGCAGGACGCGGACGGTTCGGTACGGGAGTGGCCGTCCTCGGATTGCTCGCCGCGCTCTTCGCCGCCTCTCCGGCGGCTGCCATTCCCGACCCGGGTGATTCCCCGCAACAGCGGGAGCGGGTGACCGAGCGGGACAGGGCCGAGACCGAGGCCGCGATCAGGAGCGGCGAGGTCCCCGGTGTGGACGAGGTCGTCCACAGCGACAACATCACTCATCTGAAGAACCTCCCCAAGGGCGCGCTCCAGGGCACCAACTCGGACCTGGCCTTCCAGGGGAAGTACGCCTTCGCGGGCAACTACGACGGGTTCACCGTCTACGACATCAGCCGTCCCGCGTCGCCCAAGGTCGTCAGCCAGGTGCTCTGCCCGGGCTCGCAGAACGACATATCGGTCTCCGGCAACCTGCTGTTCCTCTCCACCGACTCCTCCCGGAGTGACGACTCCTGCGCGAGTACGACGCAGCCCGCGACGGAGAAGGACTCCTGGGAGGGCATGAAGATCTTCGACATCAGCGACAAGCGGAACCCCGCCTATGTCGCCGCCGTCGAGACGGCCTGCGGCTCGCACACCCACACCCTGGTGCCCGAGCGCAAGAGCGTCTACGTCTACGTCTCCTCGTACTCCCCGAGCGAGACCTTCCCCGACTGCCGGCCGCCCCACGACGGCATCTCCGTCATCGAGGTGCCGCGCAAGTCGCCCGCCAAGGCGGCGGTCGTGGACTTCCCCGTGCTGTTCCCCGACGGGGGCTACGACGGTGATCCGGCCAAGCCCGGCAACAGCAAGACCACCGGCTGCCACGACATCACCGCGTTCCCGGAGAAGAAGATCGCCGCGGGTGCCTGCATGGGCGACGGCATCCTGCTGGACATCGAGGACCCCGAGGAGCCGCGCGTCATCGACCGGGTCCGTGACACCGAGAACTTCGCCTTCTGGCACTCGGCCACCTTCAGCCAGCGCGGCGACAAGGTCGTCTTCACCGACGAACTGGGCGGTGGCGGTGCCGCCACCTGCGACGCCAAGACCGGTGACCAGAAGGGCGCCGACGGCATCTACGACATCAAGGGCAAGGGCGACCGCAGCGAACTCGCCTTCCGCGCCTACTACAAGATCCCCCGTCACCAGGCGGAGACCGAGAACTGCGTGGCCCACAACGGCTCGCTGATCCCGGTCAAGGGCCGCGACATCATGGTCCAGGCGTGGTATCAGGGCGGCGTCTCGGTGTGGGACTTCACCAACTCGGCCAAGCCCAAGGAGATCGCCTACTTCGAGCGCGGGCCCCTGTCCGACACCACTCTCAAGACCGGCGGCGCCTGGTCCGCGTACTACTACAACGGCCACATCTACGCGAACGACATGGCCAAGGGCTTCGACGTCCTGCGCCTCGACGACAAGCGCACCGACGGCGCCAAGCGCGTACGCCTGGACGAGCTGAACGTCCAGACCCAGCCGTCCTACCGCTGACCGGACCGGGACCCACGCCGACCGGGCCTGCCGCTGACTGCTGAGCGGACCGGGCCTACCGCTGGCCGGGCAGCCTCTCGGGCACGCCCTCGGACAGCGGACCCGGCGCCGGGCCCGGACTCGGGCCCGGACCCGGTGCCGGTGACGCCGTCACGCGTTCCGGCAACTGCCGCGTCCCGCCGGGCGGAGTCTCCTCCGGCGGGACGCCCAGCTCCCAGTCCAGCCCGTAGCGCGCGAACAGTTCGGCCCGCAGCCGCGCGATCGGCATCGGAGCGCCGGGCAGCAGCACAGCCACCACGGCGCCCATCAGCAGGGCGCGCAGCAGCGGGTAGTCGGTGTCCGGGTCGGGGGAGCCGAAGCGGCGCACCGTGCGGTGCAGGAGGTGGGCGAGGCGCTGCTGTTCGTCGCACTGGACGAACCCCTCCTGCTGGAGGATCCCGGCCATATGGGCACGCATCAGGACGGGGCGGTCGCGGGCCAGGCCCAGGATCGCGTCGATGGCGCGGGCCAGCGACTCCCGTCCCGCCTGGGCCCCTTCGGGCTGCGGTGGGCGCTCCAGAGCCTCGTCCAGGGTGAGGTGCATCAGCCGGTGCACGGAGGACTGGAAGAGGTGGCGCTTGCCGGGGAAGTAGTACGAGATCAGGCCGCGCGCCGAGCCCGCGCGGTCGGCGATGTCCCCGAGCGTGGTCGCTTCGTAGCCGCGCTCACCGACGAGATCGACGGTCGCCTGGAGCAGGCGTTCGCGCGAGCGTCGGCGCAACTCTTCATTGACCGATGCGCTCCGAGGGGACATGCTGTAACTCCTGCGTTGACTGGCTCGCAGCCAATATACTCAGCGCCACTGTACTCAGCATGATTTCGGGCGCGCGCCTCTTTGTCGCGGCGCCCGGTGCGGGCCGCCGGTATGGGCGACGCGGGGGATCGCCCATACCGGTCACTTCTCGTGGCCCCGGCCCGGCGTTTCCCGTCGTCACGGCCCCCGCGCTCCTTCGTCGCCGACGGCCCGTTCCCGTTCGTCTCCGTGCGCGGCGCGTACGCCGGGCGGTTCGGCTGCCCGGCGGTGCACGCCCGGATCCGGCCGAAATGCTTCCGCTTAGCGTCCAGTGACGCGCTGTTCGTCCCTCCCGTCAAGACCGTTCACGGAGGGATCGGCGAAGCGCCGCCCGCCGTGAAAGTGTGGACTGCTCCCCACTTCTTGTTAGGCTCCGCCGTGACGGCAAAACGGGGACCTCTCCCCGCTTGTCCTCGCTCGCTTGCCCGCTTTCTCAGGAGCCCGCCATGCGCACCGACCGGATCACCCCGCTCACCACAGGCACCGACGGCTTCTTCGCCGACCCCTATCCCGTCTACCGGGCCCTGCGTGCCCAGGGCCCGGTCCAGCGCGTGCTGATGCCCGGCGGGGAAGCGGTCTGGATGGTCTTCGGACACGACGCCGTCCGCGCCGCGCTCGCCGACCCCAGGCTGCGCAACGACATCCGGCACTCCGCCGAGTTCGACAGCGACGGCGGTCACGCCATCGGCCGCAACATGCTCCAGGTCGACCCGCCCGACCACACGCGCCTGCGCACCCTCGTCTCCCGCCAGTTCACCGCGCGCCGCATCGAGGGCCTGCGCCCGCGCATCGCGCGCGTCGCCGCCGACCTCCTCGACGCCATGGAACCGGCGGGCCGCGCCGACCTCGTCGACGCCTACGCGTACCCGCTGCCGATCACCGTCATCTGCGAACTCCTCGGCGTGCCCGCGCCGGACCGCGACGCGTTCCGCGCCTGGTCGCGGGACATCGTCGCCTTCCACGACCAGGAGGCAGCGGCGGCGGCAGCCGTGGCCATGAGCGGCTACCTCACCGGGCTGATCGAGGAGAAGCGGCGCGCCGAGCCGGGCGAGGACGCCGACCTGCTGCACGCACTCGTCCGCGCCCACGACGAGGACGGCGACCGCCTCACCCCCGACGAACTCCTGGGCATGGCCTTCCTGCTGCTCGTCGCCGGGCACGAGACGACGGCCAACCTCCTCTCCAGCGCCGTCCACCTGCTGCTGCGCCACCCGGACCAGCTCGCCGCACTGCGCGCACGGGCGGCGCTGATGGAGGGCCTGGTCGAGGAGGCGCTGCGTTACGAGCCCACGTCGCAGATCGCCGCCTACCGCTACACGTCGGAGCCGCTGACCCTCGCGGGCACGCCGCTGCCGCGCGGCGAACGCGTCGTGCTCTGCCTGGCGGCGGCCAACCGCGACCCGGAGCGCTTCGAAGACCCCGACCGCTTCGACATCCACCGCGACCCGGCGGCGAACCGCGCCCACCTCGCCTTCAGCCACGGCATCCACCACTGCCTCGGCGCCCCGCTCGCCCGCCTCGAAGCCTCCGTCGCGCTGCCCGCGCTGCTGGAGCGCTTCCCCCGCCTCGCCGCCGACGAGGAGGCCCCGGCGCCCGAGTGGCGGCCCAGCCTGCTGCGCGGGCTGCGCACGCTCCCCGTCCGCTGGTGACCACGGAGCCGCCGGGCCCGCTGAACGCGGGAGCACACCGCCGACGGGTACGGGGGTCCCGTCGGCGGTGTGCGCATATGAGGGCCGATGGCGGACCAATCGCGCGGGCCGCAACACATCCGTAACTCCCTTCGCGCCCTGATCTCTTGACGCCGTGCGCGGCCCGTCGACAAGATTTTCCACATGCGCGCAGAAGAGTCCACGGAAACGGTCAACGGTGCTCCCCGCTGAGCGTCATCGCCGCATCCGGCTCACCCTCGCGCGACAACGCGTCGTCTCCACCGAGGAGTTGGCCCGCAGCCTGGAGGTCTCGCCCGAGACCGTCCGCCGGGACCTGGTGACCCTGGAGAGTCAGGGCGTCCTCGTACGGGTGCACGGCGGCGCCACCGGACCGCCCCCGGCCTCGGGCGAGGAGGCGTCCTTCGAGGAGCGCCTGGACACGGCGCGCGCGGCGAAGGAGGCCATCGGCGCCGCCGCCGCCGGTCTCGTACGGCCAGGGCAGACCGTGGTCATCGACATCGGCACCACGGCCCTGGAGGTCGCCAGGGCGCTCCCCGCCGACTTCCACGGCACCGTCGCCACCTGCTCCCTGCTGGCAGCGGCCGAACTCGCCGGACGGCCACGGGTCGAGGTGCTGGTCAGCGGCGGGCGGCTGCGGGCCGGGGACCTGGCCTGCTCCAGCGAGCGCGCCAGGGCGTTCTTCGCGGACATCAACGCGGATGTGGCCTTCCTCGGCTCCGGGGGCATCGAAGCGGAGCGCGGCCTCACCGACTTCCACCTCGACGAGATCGCCCCGCGGCGCGCGATCATCGCGGGCGCGGCGGCCAGCTATGTGCTCGCGGACGCGACGAAGTTCGGCCGCGTCGCGCCCCACCGGGTGTGCGGCCTCGGGGAACTCGGCGGCGTCATCACCGACGCGCCGCCGCCGAAGGGGCTCCGGTCGGCGGTGGAGCGGGCGGGGGGAGTGCTCATCGTCGGATAGCGCCCCATGACGTTCCCCGTCCCCGTC
Source organism: Streptomyces sp. NPDC054796 (assembly GCF_053611545.1). Lineage (NCBI taxonomy): Bacteria > Bacillati > Actinomycetota > Actinomycetes > Kitasatosporales > Streptomycetaceae > Streptomyces > Streptomyces sp. NPDC054796. The sequence continues at coordinate 21,454 of NZ_JBSHAO010000034.1, forward strand.
CCCGTCCCCGCCACGTCTCCCTCCCGTCCCCTTCCCCGCCTCCCCACGTCCGGTAAGGAGCCCCGATGGAGCAGCAGCCCCGTCAGGCCGGAACCCCGCCCGAGCCGCCCGCCGCACCCCAGGCCGCCGCACCTCGGACCGAGCCGTCCGACGCGGCCTCCGCTTCCGCCGTCGAGCCGCCGCCCGACCCCGGCTCCGCCGAGGCGGAGGCGAGCATCCGGCACGCGGGCTACCAGCGGCAGTTCGCGCGCACCCTCAGCCGCTTCGAGTCCTTCGCCGTCGCCTTCTCCTTCATCTCCATCACCACGGGGCTCTTCACCACCTACGGCACCGTCCTCGGCTACGGCGGCCCCGCGGGCATCTGGACCTGGCCCGTCGTGACCGTCGGCACCGCGCTGGTCGCGCTCGTCTACGGCATGCTCGCCAGCCGCATCCCGCTCTCCGGGTACAGCTACCAGTGGGCCAGCCGCCTCGCCTCGCCCGTGCTCGGCTGGTGGTTCGGCTGGGTCTCCTTCGCGTTCCTCGCCATCGTGGTCGTCGCGGTGGACTACGGGCTGACGCAGGTCGCCCTCTTCCCGCTGCTGGGCATCGAGTACACGGCGACGGCGGGCGCCGTCGGCACCATCGTCGTGCTGCTGCTCCAGATGACGCTGATCATGTGGTCCACGCCCCTCGCCACCCGCGTCAACAACATGGCCGTCGGCGCCGAGGTCATCGCCATGATCGGGCTGACGCTGCTGATCGCGGGCGCCGTCGTCTTCACGGGGGAGGGCGACTGGGGCAACCTCGGCTCCTACGGGGCCGCGCCCGCCTCCGGCTACTTCTCCTTCCTCGGCCCGTTCATGCTCTCCGCGCTGCTGGGCGCCTTCACCCTCGTGGGCTGGGAGTCCGCCGCCAACCTCGCCGAGGAGACCCACAACCCCAAGCAGGTCGTGCCCCGCGCCATGGTGCGGGCCATCCTGCTCAGCGGCGCCATCGGCATGCTCTTCCTCATCGTGATCACCGTCGGCGCCGGTGACCGGGTCGCCGCGCTCACCGACAGCTCGGCCCCCGTCGCCGACATCATCGAGAGCACGCTCGGACACGTCGCGGCCTCCGCGATGCTGGTCGTCGTCTGCGTCGCGATCTTCGCCTGCGGGCTGGTCATCATGGTCAGCAACAGCCGCCTGGTGCACGCCATGGCTCGCGACGGACGGCTGCCCTTCTCCGGCGTGCTCAGCAGGGTGCCCCGCCCCACCGGAGGGCCCACCTGGGCCACCGCCACCGTCGCCGCCTCGTCGGTCGCCATCGTCGCCGCCTTCGGCACCAACCCCGACGCGCTGCCCCAACTCCTCAGCGCGGGCACGCTGATGCCCGCCATCCTCTACGCCGGGACCGTCGCCCTCTTCATCGCCACCCGCCGCAAGTACACCCCGCGCGAGGACGACTTCCGGCTCGGAAAGTGGGAGAAGCCCGTCGTCGCAGGGGCCGTGCTGTGGCTCGTCGTCGAACTGTGCGTCTTCACCATCCCCGGCGACTTCCGCGAGGCGCAGCTCTACGCCTTCGCCACGCTCGTCCTGGGCGCCGTCGTCTTCGCCGTCGTCTGGTTCACCCGCCGCGAGCAACTGACCAGCGAACCCGGCGTGGAGGCGGACGCGCTGTGACCGTCGTCCTCGCCATCGACCAGGGCACCTCCGCGACCAAGGCGCTGGTGGTGGGCCCCGACGACGAGATCCTCGCCGTCGCCGAGGCGCCGGTCACCCCGGAGTACCTGCCAGGCGGGGGAGTCGAGCAGGACCCGGAGGCGCTGTGGGAGTCCGTGCTCGACGCGGGCCGCGCGGCCCTGGAGCGCGCGGGCCGCCCCACCCTGGGCGCCGTGGCGCTGGCCAACCAGGGCGAGACCGTCCTGGCCTGGGACCGGCGCACCGGACGGCCGCTCTCGCCCGCCGTCGTCTGGCAGGACCGGCGCGCCGAGGACGTCTGCCGGGCCAGAGAGGCGGACCGCGAGTGGGTCGCACGGCGTACGGGGCTCGTCCTCGACCCGTACTTCTCCGCGCCCAAGATGACCTGGCTGCGCGAGAACGTCACCCGCGAAGGCGTGGTCACCACCACCGACACCTGGCTGCTGCACCGGCTCACCGGCGCCTACGTCACCGACGTGTCCACCGCCAGCCGCTCCCTGCTGCTCGGTCTCGACACGGCCGACTGGGACCCCGGGCTGGCCGGCCTGTTCGCCCTCGACCCCGCCGAACTGCCCCGGCTCGCCGACTGCGACGAGACGGTCGGCACCACGACGGCCTTCGGCCCGCCCGTGCCCGTCGCCGGGCTCGCCGTCGACCAGCAGGCCGCGCTGCTCGCCGAGGGCTGCCTCACCCCGGGCACCGCCAAGTGCACCTACGGCACCGGCGCCTTCCTGCTGGCCAACACGGGCTCCCGGGCGCTGCGTTCCGCCTCCGGACTGACCTCGTCGGTCGCCTGGCGGGTGCGCGGGGAGACCGCGTACTGCGTCGACGGGCAGGTCTACACGGCCGCCTCTGCCGTCCGCTGGCTCCAGGACCTGGGCCTCGTCGGGGCGCCCTCGGAGCTGGACGAGGTGGCCGCTGACGAGGCCGCCGGGGTGCTGTGCGTTCCGGCGCTCGCCGGTCTCGCGGCGCCCTGGTGGCGCCCCGACGCCACCGCCGCGTTCACCGGGATGAGCCTGTCCACGCGGCGCGGCCACCTGGTGCTCGCGGTGCTCCAGGGGATCGCCGCGCAGGTGGCCGAGCTGGCCACGCTCGTCGAACGCGATCTGGGCGAGCCGCTGCGGCGGCTGCGCGTGGACGGCGGCCTGACGCGCAGCCGCACGCTGGTGCAGGCGCAGGCGGACCTCGCGCAGGTCCCCGTCGACGTCTACCCCTCGGCGCACGCCACCGCGCTGGGCGCCGTCGCCTTCGCGCGGCTCGCGACGGACCCGGGGCTGACGCTGGAGGAGGCCGTGCCCGCGTGGTCCCCTGGCAGCACTGTGGAACCGCGCTGGTCCGCTGAGCGCGCCGTGGAACACCTCGCCCGCTGGCGGCACGCCGTCACATCCGCCGCACTCGCCCCGGAGGAACCCGCAGCACCATGAACCCCCACAGCACGTCACGGTCCGGGGGAGCGCAGGACTCCCCGGACCCGCCCGGCCCCGCCGTCCACGATGTCGCCGTCATCGGCGCGGGCGTCGTCGGCTGCGCCATCGCGCGCGAACTGAGCGGTCACGACCTGAGCGTGGCGCTCCTCGACGCGCACGACGACGTCGGCAACGGCACCAGCAAGGCCAACACCGCCATCCTCCACACCGGCTTCGACGCCACCCCCGGCACCCTTGAATCCCGCCTGGTGCGGCGCGGCTACGCGCTGCTGTCCGACTACGCGCGCGCGACGGGCATCCCCGTCGAACGCACCGGGGCACTGCTCGTGGCCTGGACGCGGGAGGAGCTGGACGTGCTGCCCGCGCTCCGCGAGAAGGCGGAGAGGAACGGTTACCCGCACTGCCGGGAGGTCACCGCCGAGGAGGTGTACCGCCGTCTCCCCGCCCTCGGCGAGGGCGTGCTCGGCGGGCTCACCGTCCCCGACGAGTCGATCATCTGCCCCTGGACGACGACCCTCGCGTTCGCGACCGAGGCCCGGTCGCGCGGTGCCCGGGTGCTGCTGGGGCACCGGGTGACGGGCGTGGACGGGGACGACGGCGCGACGGACAGCGGGGCCGGGGTCACCGTGCTGCGGACCCCGCACGGCGAGGTCGCCGCACGCTGGGTCGTCAACGCGGCGGGGCTCGCCTCGGCCGAGCTGGACCGCCTCTTCGGGCACAGCCGCTTCCGGGTGACCCCGCGCAGAGGCGAACTCCTCGTCTACGACAAGTTCGCGCGCCCCCTCGCCGACAGCATCGTGCTGCCCGTGCCCTCCTCGCGGGGCAAGGGCGTGCTGATCAGCCCCACGATCTACGGCAACGTGATGCTCGGGCCCACCGCGCAGGACCTGGACGACCCGGAGGCCACCGGCACCTCGGAGGCCGGGTTCGACTTCCTGCTCGCCAAGGGCGCGCGGCTCATGCCCCGACTGCTGGAGGAGGAGGTCACGGCGAGCTACGCGGGTCTGCGTGCCGCCATCGACCACGGCGACTACCTCATCGAGGCCGACCCCGCGCGCCGCTACCTCGTCGCGGGCGGCATCCGCTCCACCGGACTCAGCGCCTCCATGGCCATCGCCGAGCACGTGCGCGAACTGCTCACCACGGCCGGGCTCCGGACCGAGCCCAGGACCGGGCTGCCCGCACCGCCCCGGATGCCGAACATCGGGGAGGCGGGCGTGCGCCCGTACCAGGACCAGGCCCGTATCGCGCGGGACAGCGCCTACGGGCGCGTCGTCTGCTTCTGCGAGCGGGTGACCGAGGGCGAGATCCGGGACGCCTGCGCCTCGCCGCTGCCGCCCGCCGGGACCGACGGGCTGCGCCGCCGCACCCGCGCCATGAACGGGCGCTGCCAGGGCTTCTACTGCGGCGCGAGAGTGGAGGCGCTGCTCGACGACGGACTCGCGGCGCGGCGCGAAGGACAGGGCGCGCCGTCACGGGAACGGGGCCATGGCGCCGCGCCCGCGCCCCAACCGGCGGCCACCGCACCCGGGGAGGCACCCGCATGACCACTCCGCACCGCCACCCCGGCGGCTCCCACGACTCCGTCGCTCCCCAAGCCCCCCGCACCGCTGACGGAACGGAGACGCTCGGCCACGACGTCGTCATCGTCGGCGCGGGCCCCGCAGGGCTCACCGCCGCAGCGCGGCTCGCCGAGCGGCTGGGCCCGGGGCGTGTCCTCGTGCTGGACAGGGAGCCCTCGCCCGGCGGCATCCCCCGGCACAGCGACCACCCCGGCTACGGCATGCGCGACCTCGGCCGCTTCCAGACGGGTCCGGCGTACGCGCGCGGGCTCGCCGAGCGCGCCCTGCGCGCGGGCGCCCGCATCCGTACGGAGGCCACCGTCACCGGCTGGAGCGACGTGCGCACCCTCGAGGTCACCACCCCCGAGGGGCGGCTGCGGGCCGAGGGGCGCGCGGTGATCCTCGCCACCGGGGCACGCGAACGCCCCAGGGCCGCGCGGCTCATCCCGGGCGACCGGCCCCAAGGCGTCTACACCACGGGCCAGTTGCAGAATCTCGTCCATCTCCACGGGCGGCGCCCCGGACACCGCGCCGTGGTCGTCGGCGCCGAGGCCGTCGGCTGGTCGGCCGTGCTCACCCTCCGTGCGGCGGGCTGCCGCACGGCCCTGATGACCACGCACCAGCCGACGCCCGAGTCCTACGGGGCCTTCACCTTCGCCGGGCGCGCCCTGCTCCGGGTGCCGGTGGCCACCCGCACGCGCGTCACCCGCGTCATCGGGCGCGGGCGGCTGAGCGCCGTGGAGATCGAGCACACCGGGAGCGGCGCGCGCCGCACCGTCGACTGCGACACCCTCGTCCTCACCGGCGACTGGATCCCCGACCACGAACTCGCCCGCGAGGCCGGGCTCGACCTCGACCCGGGGACGAAGGGACCGCTCGTCGACACCGCGCTGCGCACCTCCAGGCCCGGCGTGTTCGCGGCGGGGAATGTGCTGCACCCCGTCGACACGGCCGATGTCGCGGCCCTGGACGGCAGGCACGCCGCCGACCGCGTGACGGAGTGGCTCGCCGGTGCCGAGGGCGGCCCCTGGGACGGGGACGGTGACGCTTCATCGGGCAACACGGGCGTCCCCGTGCTCGCGGACGCGCCCTTCCGCTGGGTGGCGCCGGGGCTTCTGCGGCCCGGCGACCCGGCACCGCCGCGCGGGCATCTGCTGCTGTGGACGGGGGAGTCGGCGCGTTTCCCCCGTGTGGTGGCCCGCCAGGACGGGCGCGTACTCGCCCGGCACCGATCGCCGTGGCCCGCCGCGCCGGGGCGGGTCTTCCGGGTGCCGTGGCGGCTCCTCGCGGGCCACGACCCGGACGGCGGACCCGTACACGTCGGACTGGAGGGCTGACCGGAGGGCGGCCGGAGACGGCTGAAGGGCTGACCGGAGACGGATCTGAGGGGGATTCGAGGCGGTCGGAGCGGCGGCACGCGACGGCGGAAACGTCGCAGAAGCGAAAAGCGGCGTCATAGCACCCCGAGGAGAGCCGGGACGATCCAATAACATCAACTGTCCCTCTGGAACCAGGTGATCTCAGCGCGTTAGGTTTTCGTCAGACACCTGGAGCTTGCGCTTCCGCCCGCCCGGACTGACCACCGGACTGACCACCGGGCTGGAGCGGCCGGCTCTCGTGCCCCGCCTTCCGTTGAGGACCTGTTGTGAGAACGTACGCCGTACCACCGCCCCCGCCGCGTACCTCCGTCCGCACGTGCCCGCGGTACGTACGGCGGCGCTGATGGCACCCAGGGGGATACGGAACGGGCACGACAACTTCCGCCCCGTCTACAGCCCGTCCGGCTTCGACGCGGCCCTCCGCCAGGTGGTGGAAGAGGTCAGGGTGGGCCGCTGGATGGGCATGAAGGCGCTGCTGGAGAGCACGGGGAGCGACTGGGCCCTGCGCACCTCCCGCACCCAGGTGCTCGGTGTCTTCGCCGCCAGGTCCCAGGTGGTGCAGGCGTGGCTGGAGGAGGAGCCCCGCGATCCCAACTGCCAGGTGATGCGGGGCAGGGTCGCCGTCGAGCGGGCGCTGCGCGCACACCGCGAGCGCCACCCGAGCGCGCCCCAGTTGGAGGCTGAGGCGCGCGAGATCTGCCTCGGCGCCGCCGAGCTGCTGCCCACCGACCCTGTGCCATGGGTCTGCCTGCTCGCGCTGGCCCAGGCCGACGAGCGCCAAGTGCGCCCCGAACACCGCCAGTACGCGGCCGAGCCCATGCTGCCGCCAGGCCCGTGGGGGCTGCTCTACCGCGTCTACGAGCGCGACCGCTACAACCGCGAGGCACACCACCGCATGCTGCGCTTCCTCCACGCGTGCGCCGCCGGCGCCGACGGATCGCACGCGGCGGCCATCGACTTCATGCGCTGGGTCTCCTCCTGGGCGCCCGCCGGATCGCCGCTGCTGGTGCTGCCGCTGTACGCGTACGCCGAGCAGTTCCGCCGTCAGGTGGAGACGCAGAGCGCGGACCGCTGGCTGCGCCAGCGCTGGGCCCACGAGCCCATCATCCTGGACACCCGCAACGCGCTGCACGGCTGGTTCGCCCGCACGGACCCGGCCCAGCAGTCCGTCATGGACCTCAACTACCTCGCGCACGCGGCCTGGGCGGCCCACTGGCACCGCGACGCCGGGCGCGTCTTCACCGCGCTGGGCCCGTACTTCACCCAGCAGCCCTGGGGCTACGTGAGCGACGACCCGGACGACCCGGAGGCGGCGAGGGCGGAGTTCCTCAGAGCCCGCGCCCAGTCGCTCTCGGCCCCGGCCTGACCCCGGGCCCCCGCTCCCCTCGGCCCCCCGGGCCCGTCCCCCTCTCTCCCCGCACCCCTCATCCGAGTCACCGTTCACGCAACATCGCAGGAGGTCTGTGGTGCCCCCGAGCCACAAGTCCCGTCGGGCAGCGCCCATCGATGACGACGCCAAGCTGAGAGACCTCGGCTACCAGCCCGTCCTCATCCGGCGCATGGGCCCGTTCGGCAACTTCGCCATCAGCTTCTCCGTCATCTCGGTGCTCTCCGGCTGCATGACCCTCTACGGCTTCGGTCTCATCACGGGCGGCCCGGCGGTGATGATGTGGGGCTGGGTCGTCGTCGGCCTGATGGTCATGTTCGTCGGCGCGGGACTGGCCGAGGTGACCAGCGCCTACCCCACCTCCGGCGCCCTCTACTACATGGCCGACCAGCTCGGTGGCCGCCGCTGGGGCTGGTACACGGGGTGGCTCAACCTCCTCGGCCTGCTCGGTGCCATCGCGGGGATCGACTACGGTGCCGCGCTGTTCACCAGCGCGCTGCTCAACCTCCAGTGGGGCATCGATCCCACGCCGGGCACCGTCATGACGATCTACCTCTGCATCCTGCTGCTCCACGCCGCGCTGAACCTCTTCGGCGTCCGGCTGGTCAGCGTCCTCAACTCCATCAGCGTGTGGTGGCACATCGCCGGAGTCTCCGTGATCGTGGGCGTGCTGGCGCTGGTGCCCTCCCAACACCAGTCGCCGTCCTTCGTCTTCGGCGAGTTCGTCAACGACACGGGCTGGTCCAGCTCGCTCTACGTCGTCATGATCGGCCTGCTGCTCGCGCAGTACACCTTCTGCGGCTACGACGCCAGCGCGCACCTTTCGGAGGAGACGACGGGCGCCGAGGTGAGCGCCGCGCGCGGCATCGTCCGTGCCATCGGCTGGTCCTGGGTCGCGGGCTTCTTCCTGCTGGCGGGCCTCACCTTCGCCATCCAGGACTACGCGGGCACGCAGAACAGCGCGACGGGCGTGCCACCGGCCCAGATCTTCCTGGACAGCCTCGGTCTGACGGGCGCCAAGCTGCTGCTCCTCATCGTGATCGTGGCGCAGCTCTTCTGCGGCAACGCGGAGGTCGCCGCCGCCAGCCGCATGGTCTTCGCCTTCTCGCGCGACGGCGCCCTTCCCTTCTCCGCGCAGTGGCGCCGCGTCAGCCCCGTCACGGGCACGCCGGGGCGCGCGGTGTGGCTGTCGGTCGGGGTCGCCGCGGTGCTCACCCTGCCGTCGCTCTACAGCGACACCGCGTACGGCGCCGTCACGGCCATCAACGTCATCGGGATCACCCCCGCCTACGCCATCCCCATCTACCTCAGGCTCAGGAACCGCGACCGCTTCCGCCCGGGGAAGTGGAACCTCGGCCGCTGGGGCGTGCCCGTCGGCTGGATCGCGGTGGCGTGGGTGCTGTTCGTGACGGTGCTGTTCTGCCTCCCGCAGACCAACCCGGTGAACGCGAACTCCTTCAACTACGCGCCCGTCGCCCTCGCGGTGGTGCTGCTCCTGGCCACGGTCTGGTGGAAGGTGGCGGGCCGCAGTGCGTACTCGACGCCGACGCGGGGGAGCGGGGACCGCGAACTGGACCTGGTGGGCGAGGACATCGTCTGACGGGTTCCGCGTCGACGCGTACGCAACCGGAACGGTACGGGAGGGCCGCGACGGCTGTTCGCGCACCCCGCTCTGCGGTACGTTCCCTCCCTCGCGGTCGCCGTCGGGCGGCGGCGCGGACGTGACACGAGCACGAGGGGGAGAACGCGATGTCGCTGGCGGTGGTCTCGCTGATATGGGACGAGAGCATGTCGGGTCCCGGGGCGCAGAAGATCTCGTACGACGAGGACGGCTACTACCTCGTCAGGTTCCCCTACGACGACGAGTCCTACGACCCGTGGAAGATGCACGACCCGGCCAAGGGCGGCGGTGACCCCGCCGTCTTCCCCGACCCGCGCTCCGGGCTGATCCACCCCAGCCACGAAGGCTGGGGCACGCTCTCGGCCATGGTCCAGTGGGCGAAGGACTCCACGCCGCACGAGTACCGGGCGCGCTTCGTGCGCGACCCGCTCGGCAGCTACGACTCGACGGCCACGACGGACACGGCCGAGACGGGCGGCGGCCAGTACAAGGCGTACATGTGGCAGATGTTCGTGCACCCCGACGTCCCGCTCGGCCTGAAGATCTCGGCACGCGGCAGCGGTGACGCGAAGATCAAGACGCCGATCACCCACGCCCAGTTCAAACTGGCCATCCACACGGACGTGGCCACGCCCTGAGCGAGGCCGGGCCAGGCTCCGGGTCCGGGCCCGGGGGCGTCCCGGACCCGGCGCCCGGCGCGGGTCACGTCAGGTCCGCGTCCAGGTCCAGGTCCAGGGCCGCCGTCATGCCGAGTACGGGGCGCAGTCCGTCGGGCCGCTCCGCCACCGGAAGATGACGCACCAGATGCACCGCGCAGCCGATGCGCGCCGCGCCCCCGTCGGCACGCGCGTCGTCCCCGACCATCAGCACCCGCGCCGGGTCGAGCCCCAGCTCCTCGCACCCGGCGCGGAAGAGCCGCGCGTCGGGCTTCTGGACGCCGTGCTCGTACGACAGCACGTAGGCGCTGACGTACCGGTCGAGCCCGTGGTGCCGGAACACGGGCCGCAGGTCCCAGCCGATGTTGCTGACGACGGCCACCGGCACCCCGCGCTCCGCCAGCGTGCGCAGCACCTCGGCCGTGTCGGGGTAGGGCTGCCACGCCTCGGGGGACATGTGCCGCTCGTAGAGCGCGTCGTGGAGCCGTGGGCCGGGCAGCGGTACCTGGCGCGCGAGCCCGGTGTAGGCGGCGCGGTGGAGTTCCCCGGTGCGGTCGCGCTCGTCCCACAGGGGCCGCAGCTCGGGCGGCACGGCGCGCGGTGCGGGGCCGCCGGGCAGCGCGCCCGCCGCCGTCAGCGCCTGCGCGTGCGCGGCGAACTCCTCGGGTGTCGTACGGACACCGTGCGCGTCCAGGACGGCGCGCAGCCACCGTTCGACGGGCTCGACGCGCAGCAGCGTCCCGGAGAAGTCGAACAGCACTCCGCTCGCGAGGGTTCCGTCCGTCATGCGGCAGCGCCCCCGTCCCGGTCCGGTCGGTGCGCGTGCGCGTCGGCGAGCCCGGGCGCGCGGGCCCCGAGCGCGTGCCAGCCCGCGACCGAGGCCAGCGCCAGGCCGATGCCCAGAAGGGAGCCGACGAGGACGTCGGTGAGCCAGTGCACGCCCAGCATGACCCGGGTGAAGGAGACTCCCGCCATCGAGACGCAGGCCAGCAGGAGCGCGAGGCGCCACAGCCCCGGACGCACGGCGGCGCGGTGCAGAAGCCACAGGAGCAGCACGCACACGAGCGCCGCGGAGAGCGCGTGGCCCGAGGGCATGGCCGCGTAGTGCGCCGTGTCGACGGGTTGCTGCCACTCGGGACGCTCCCGGCCGATGAGCGCCTTGAGCAGCTGCTGGATACCGGCGGCGACGGCGGCCGTCCCCGCGACCCACACGGCCAGCGTCCGGTGCGAGCGCCACCACAGCCGGAGCACGGCGACCGCCAGCAGCAGCCGCATGGTCCACGGGTCCCACACCCAGTCCGTGAGGATCCGGTTGGCGCGCGTCCAGCCGGGGTGCGCGAGCGCCGACTCGTGCAGCTCGCCCGCGACCCGTCTGTCGGCCTCCAGCAGGGGGGCCCAGCCCGTCGTCACGAGGGCGATGAGCAGCGCCGAGAGCGCGCCGAAGGGCAGCGTGGCCCACAGGTACCGGGCGACGGGCGGCCGTCCGGAAGGCGTCGGGCGCGTGGAGAGACCGTGGGGGAGACCGTGACCGTGCATGGCCCGATCTTCACGCATGCGCGGGTCCGGGGGCCATCCCGGCGCGGAGACGAACCGTCCTGGGGGCTACCCCAGCGCGGAGAGGCCGGGCACGAATGCGACGAGCAGCGGGACGACGGGGACGAGCGAGGCCACCGCCGTCATCCGCAGACGGCTCGCGACGGGCAGCCGGGGCGCGGGCGTCAGCAGCCGGTGCACCCGGTCGGGAACCTGGGCCAGGGGAGTGGGGCAGGGCCCGAACACCCCTCGGTCCTCGTTGAGTTCCACCAGCGCGAGGGCGATCGTCAGCCGCCCGTAGCGGCGCGAGGCCGCGTCGTCGGCCGCCAACTCCACGAGCCGGTGCACCTGATCGCGGAAACCGGCGAAGACCGGCACCCGGGGGAAGCCGACGGCGAGGGCCGAAGAGCAGTGCAGCAGCCAGTCGTGACGGGCCCTCGCGTGCCCCTGCTCGTGCTCCAGGATCGCGTCCAACTGGCGCCCCTTGAGCCGTCGCAGGGCCGCCGTCGTGATGACCAGTTGGGGCGCCGTGCCTGGCAGCCACCACGCGTCCGGCTTCTCGCCCTCCAGCACCACCAGCGGATCGCCGGACGAGGGCTCCTCGCCGGGCAGCCTGGGTGAGCGCTCGCGCAGCTCGGCGCGGCGCTGACGGCGCCGTACGCGCGCGTCCCGCACCTCGCGCAGCAGCATCGCGCCCGTCCACGCGCCGCCGCAGGCGAGCAGCACGGCAAGCGATCCGGCCCACGGCCCGTAGGCGCCCAGCCCGTACGCCTCGACCACACCGCGCGGCGCGGGCGCGAACACATGACCCCGGACGGCCTGCCACGCGGCGGCGGCGGACAGGGACATGGCGAGTACGCAGCACAGGAGTACGCCCGCGACGACGCACTGCCAGGCCCACAGCGCCAGCACCGGTTCACGGTCCGGCCAGGAGGAGCGGGCGAGCACGCGGGGTGCGACGGCTGCGGCCAGCCCGGCCAGGACGAGCAGCGCCAGGGGGACCATCATGGGCGACACACTATGAGCCCCTGGCTACGCGGCGGTACGTCTCGCCGCGCAGAAGTGACGTACGCCTCACATGTGGCACGTCAGAGGTCAGAGGGTCAGCAGCATGGCGAACATTCCGGTGCCCATGGCCAGCCTGCACGCCAGCGCGAGCCCCGGCAGATCCCGTACGGCCGTCTCCCGTACAGAGCGGTCCCGCGCGGTGTGCCCCGTCGCAGAGGTGCCGAGCGCGAGGCCGTCGGCCGTCACCCCCGGGGACATCAGCCGCGCACCCGCCCGCAGGACGTACACACCGAAGTACGCGAGCAGCGCCCCCGTCAGCAACGGCAGGCCCGCGCTCGCCGCCATGCCGCCGTGGTGCCCGGTGGAGCCGTGCGGGGCCTGTGTCATCGTCATCGCGAGCGCCATGTAGACCATGGCCAGGCAGCCGACGGTGTGGTGGAGATGGTGCGCCGCGCCGTGCCGGGCGCCCCGCGCGTCCAGGGCGAGCACCAGCTCCCACGCCGTCGCCGCGCCGAAGAGGACCACGAAGACCACAGGGGGCAGCGGCACGGCGGCGGCGCCGGGCAGCGCCATCGCCGCCATCCCGAACCCCATCAGGGCCTCGCTCCCCGCGGCGCCGCGCCGGGCCGGGGGCGCGCCTCTCGTCCGCAGCAGGCAGGAGACGCCCGTCGCCGCGCAGAGCGCCACCAGCAGCCAGCCGACCGTCACAGGCCCGTGCATCGCGAACCTCCCCGCCTCGTCCGCCTCGCCTTGGCGGGAGGGTGCCCGGCAACCTCCGTCATACGGGAGCGCACGGGCGCAACGGGGGAGCACCGCCCCGCGAGGCCGCCCCGGGAGACCGCCGCCGGATCAGCGGGCGGAGCCGCCGTCCCGGCAGTGCGGGCAGAGGCCGGCCAGCTCCGTCCGCCGCTCCGGGGGCAGGCCCAGCGAGCCGGCCCACGCGAGGATCCCCTCGTCCGCCCGGCGCGCGGCCTCCTCGTCGTACGAGAGGGGGAACGGGCACAGCACGGGCGGGACCGGCAGCTCCACGCGGGTGTTCCCGGCGGCGGGTACGGGCGTCTCCTCCGAGACGGAGCGAGGGCACATCCCACCAGTACGCCCCGGTCCGGGCGGCCGAGGGAACCCCCAATGGGCGGCGGACGGCGTGAAGGTGGTGAACGGCTGGTCCGCGCCGGGCTCAGATCCCGGGCCGGTACCGGATCGGGTGCTCCCTCGGGACCTCGACCACGCAGATCCGCACCCCGTCCGGGTCCGCGATCCACATCTCGACGAGCCCCCAGGGCTCCTGCACCGGCTCTCTGACGATCTCGACCCCGGCCGCCCTCAGCTCCTCGTGCGCGGCCTCGGCGTCCGGGACCTGGAGCCACAGCTGAAGCCCGGGGGAAGGGGGTTCCTCGGAGCGGCCCGCGACCTCCAGGAAGCCGCCGCCCAGGAAGTAGACGGTTCCGCGTTCGGGGCCCGTGCCGAACTCCCGGTAGACGGAGAGTCCCAGGGCCTGTCCGTAGAAGGCCCTGGACCGCTCGGGGTCCGTGGGCCGCAGCAGTACGCGGCTGCTCAGTACGTGCACCATGCCCGGACCCTAACCGCCGGGCCCGTGCACGCGTCGAACCCCCGGCGGGGCCACGCCGTGGCACGACGCGGGGACCACGCGTGGGACAGGAGAGGGGTGACCGCAGGCGTCCACAGGATTGGATTCGCCGGTACAGCAGGGCGCCCTGCCCAGTAGTCTGCCCGGGTGAGCGGAGCGAGGACGACGGCGGTACGGGCACGTGACGGCAGGGACGGCAGGGACGGCCGGGAGGGTCGGGAGGGCCGTGACGGCAGGGACGTGTCACGCGGGCGCATCGACAAACGGCGGGCGATCCTGGACGCCGCGTTCACGGTGTTCGCGCGCGAGGGGTACCACCAGGCGTGCGTCAAGGAGATCGCGGCCGAGGCGGGCGTGGCCAAGCCCACCGTCTACAACCACCTCGGCGACAAGGAGGGCCTCTTCCGCGAGGCCATGGCAGCGGCGGCGGACAGGGCGCTGGCCGAGAGCCTGTCCGCGATCGAGGCGCTGACCGGCGAGGGCGATGTGCGCGCCACACTGGAGGACGTGGGGCACCGGCTGCTCCGCTGCCAGGGCGGGGAGCGGGCGTGGGCGCTGCGGCGCCTGCTGTACGCGGAGATCCACAGGTTCCCCGAACTCTTCGACACGGTGCACGGGCGCGGCGCGAACCGTCTCGGCGAGGCGCTGGCCAACCGGCTGGCCCGGCTCTCCCTCGGGGGCGGGCTGCGTGCGGCCGACCCGGACGTGGCGGCCGGCCAGTTCCTCGCGCTGCTCACCGGGCCCATGGAGACGCGCTCGCGGCTGGGCACGCGGCCCGTGGCCGACGCGGAGCTGCGCGCGGGGGCCCGCGCGGCGGTCGACACCTTCCTGCGCGCCTTCGGACCGGCGCCCGAGGCCGGGCAGTCCGCCGGTGACCAGTGACCCGTGGGACGGGGTTAGGCTCGTGAGCCATGGAGAACGTCAAGGAGAGCCCCGAGACCCCTGAGCGCACCGGGACGCCTGGTGGCGGCCCCGGGACGGCCGACGCGGCCGGGGTGACCTCCAGGGCGGCCGTCGAGTCCGACATCCCCGCGCTGGTCGAGCTGGTGGAGTCCGCCTACCGGGGCGATTCCAGCCGCGTGGGCTGGACCACGGAGGCGGACATCCTGGGGGGCCAGCGCACCGACCCCGAGGGCGTCGCGGCCGTGGTCAAGGACCCGGACAGCAGGCTGCTGGTCTTCGAGCGCGCGGGCGAGGACGGGATCGCCGCCTGCTGCCAGCTCGAACACCGTGGCACGCACGCGTACTTCGGCATGTTCGCCGTGCGCCCCACCCTCCAGGGCGCCGGGCTCGGCAAGATCGTGCTGGCCGAGGCGGAGCGCGCCGCGCGGGCCGAGTGGGGCGCCACGGAGATGCAGATGACGGTGATCCTCCAGCGCGAGGACCTGATTGCCTGGTACGTGCGCCGCGGCTACACCCGTACGGGAGAGCTGACGCCCTTCCCCTACGGCGACGAGCGCTTCGGCATCCCGCAGCGCGACGACCTCGCCTTCGAACTGCTCGTCAAGCGGCTCGGCTGACCGCGGCGACTGCGGTGTCGGGCCTGGACTCAGGCCCCCGCCGCGCCGTTCCCGCTTCCGGCCGCGCGGTGGATCGCGGGCATGTCCGTGACCACCCCGTCGAGGCGCAGCTCGCGGGCGCGGGCCAGTTCCTCCTCGGTGTTCACGGTCCAACTGATGACCTTGATCCCGGCCGCGTGGCAGCGTTCGACGGTCTCCGCCTCCAGCCTGCGCAGCTCGCAGGAGACCATGCCGGCGCCCAGCGCCTCGGCGCGCTCGGGGGCCGTGGGCGTGGACTTGCCGGTGACCAGCACGAGGGGGATGTCGGGGAGCTGCTCGCGGGTCTCGCGCAGGGCGGCGTCGTGGAAGGAGATCACGGTGATCCGCTCGTGCAGCCCCCGCTCCTTGATCACCTCGGCCAGCACCCGCGCCGCGGCCCGGTCCTTGATCTCGGCCTGGAGCGGCGCGCCCACCGCGTCCACGACCTCCTCGAAGACAGGGATCCGCTCGCCCTCGCCCGCGTCCAGCTCGCGCAGTTCGGCGAGCGTGAAGTCGCCGATGGGCCCGGAGCCGTCGGTGGTGCGGGAGACGTCGGCGTCGTGCATCACCACCAGCGCTCCGTCCTTGCTGAGGTGGAGGTCCAGCTCGATGACGTCGAGCCCTTCGCGCTCGGCGCGGACGAAGGACCGGAGGGTGTTCTCGGGCTCGACGCCCATGACACCTCGGTGGCCGACGGTGAGCAGTGACACGACGCGCTCTCGCTTTCGTACGGTGACGGCGTAGCGCGCACGGAACGGCACGGACGGTAGGCGGTACGTCCCGGTACGCGCCGCCAGACTAGGGGGTGTCTTCAAGGTAGCGTCGTCCGGCCGTCAGACCAGGCGTCGCGGCCCGGACGGGACCTTGAAGACACCCCCTAGCGGCCCGCGACGGCCGTCTGCCCGGGCCCTGGCGCCCGGACGGACGGCGCGGCGTCGGGCCGGGTGTCCGCGGCCCCCAGCGCGAAACCGGTGATGAGCGCGGCGAGGACGACGGCGCGAATGCTCACGTGAACTCCCTTACGGGGTAGGCCGGGAGCGCGGGCTGTCCCGGCTCGCCGTTCCGGCTCCGTCCTAGCGGTCCGCGCACCCGAGGTCCCGCTACGTCACCCGTCCGTGGGCGCGGTGTCCGCGGGGGTGCCCGCGCCGGTATCCGCACGGTCGCCCTCCGTCGGCTCCCGCGCGCCCGTAGGGTGCGGCTCCGCCAGGTCCGCGAGCATCGCCTCGGCCAGCTCCAGCTCGGCCAGTTGGTGCCGCTCGCTCCAGCGCAGCGCGATCCGCGGATGCCGCCAGCCCTCGCCCGTCGCACCGGCGCCTCCGCCCGTCGCACCGGTGCCGTCGCCCGGCTCCCCGCCCGTTGCGTCGTGCGCGTCCGCGCGGGCCAGCGCGTCCCGTATCTCCTTCAGCTCGGCCCGTGTGCGCTCCATGTGTTCGCGTACGCGCGTGGCCAGGCGTTCGGGCTCCGCGAGGTGGCCCAGCCAGATCCGCAGCACCAGCGGGTGCTTGAGGACGGGCGGCCCCGGTTCGCTCGTGTCCGCCCAGCGCGCCAGCGCGGCGCGGCCCGCCGCCGTGATCGCGTAACGGCGTTTGGCGCGGGGCTCGTCGGGCTCTGAGCGGCGCGAGGAGGCGTAGCCGAGGCCCTCCAGGCGGCGCAGTTCGGCGTAGATCTGGCTGATCGCGGGCGACCAGTAGAAGAAGCGCAGCGAGGCGTCGGCCCACTTCTTCAGGTCGTAGCCGGTGCGTTCGCCGGGGAAGGAGAGCAGACCGAGCACGGCCCAGGCGGTCGGCGGGAGCTCGGCCTCGGAGCGTCGGCGCTGTCGTCGCATGCCTTGCCTTCTGTAGACCTGACGGTTAGTCATATGGCTAACCGAAACAGCCGGAGTCTTCAAGGGATCCGGCCGTTCCGCCGGCCGTCGCCCGACCGCCCCGCCGGCCGGGCACGCGGCGTTCCGGATTCCGGCAGGAGCAGGAGGTGGCATGGGTGAAGTTCTCCATGATCTTCGAGGCACAGCTCGCCGACCCGACCGTCGAGTGTGAGCACCAGCTCTTCAGGGACAGCGTCGAGCAGGCCGTCCTCGCCGAGCGGATGGGGTTCGACGGGATCTGGGCCGTCGAGCACCACTCCCTCAAGTGGTACGCGCACATGTCGGCCCCGGAGATCTTCCTGACGTGGGTGGCCGCGCGGACCAGCACCCTGCGCATCGGGCACGGGGTCGTCTGCATGCCGTTCCGCTTCAACCACCCGGCCCGCGTCGCCGAGCGCGCCGCCACTCTCGATCTGCTCTCCGGCGGACGTCTCGACCTCGGCGCGGGGCGCGGCGGCACGCTCCAGGAGACCTCCCTGTGCGGCGTCGACAGGGAGCGCACCGCCCAGGAGGTGGAGGAGGCGCTGCGGATCATCGGGGCCGCCTGGCAGCGGGACGAGCTGGAGCACCACGGCGAACTCCTCGACATCGACCCGCACCCCGTGCTGCCCCGCCCCGCGCAGGCCCCGCACCCGCCGCTCTTCCTCGCGTGCAGCCGCGAGGAGACGCTCGTACGCGCTGCCGAGCTCGGCGTCGGCGCGCTGGTGATGGGCTTCGCGGGGCCCGCGTCCGTCGCGCGCATGCGCCGTACCTACGACGTGGCGAGGGCGGAGCGCGGCAGCGCGCACTTCGTCTCGACCGAGGTCAACGACCACTTCTCGGTGCTGTGCCCGACCATCGTGCTCGACGACCCGGAGCGGGCGCGCAGCGTCGGGGTGCGTGGGCAGCGGTTCTTCGCGCAGTCCATCGGCCACTGGTACGGCGGCGGGGGAGTGCCCGACGAGGCCGTGGTGGAGGGCGCCGACGAGGCGGCCGGGATGCGCGCGGCCGAGGAGCTGATGGTGGCGAGGCTGCACGAGCAGGACATCCCCGTACGCCCCAGCTCCACCGCCACCTTCCAGGCCGACCACGCGTACGGAAGCGCCGAGGACGCGGTCGCGTACGTGGAACGGCTGCGCGAAGCGGGCGCGGACGAGATCATGTGCCTGATCCAGATGGGCACGGTGCCGCAAGAGGTGTGCATGGAGACCATCCGGCAATGGGGCGAGAAGGTCATCCCGCGCTTCCGCGACGACGGCCCCCGCACTTCCGCGCCCGCTCGCGGCACGCCGGACACCACCCACGAAGGAGCGCACCCGTGACCGACGACCCCGTGCACCCTCCGGCCTTCCCGGCCTCCCCGTCCACCCCGTCCTCCCCGGCCCCCGCACCGGCCGCCCCCCTGCCCGTCCCCGCCCCGCGCGCCCCCGCCCGGCTCGCGCCCGAGGCGCGCCCTCTCGTGGAGGCGCTGACGGCCGTCTTCCCCGACGTCGGCGGCGCGGTCACCGACGCCGTCGAGGCCCGCCGCGTGCTCGCGCAGGCGCCACGCCCGCCCTTCGAGCCCCCGCCCGTGCGCGAGGTCACCGACCGCACGGTCCCAGGCCCCGAGGGCGCGCCCGCGCTGCCCGTACGGATCTACCGCCCGTTCGCGGAGGGCCCCCGTCCCACCGTGGTCTTCTTCCACGGCGGCGGCTGGGTGCTGTGCGACCTGGACACCCACGACGGCACCGCGCGCTCCATCTGCCGGGAGGGCGGCGCCGTGGTCGTCTCCGTCGACTACCGGCTCGCCCCGGAGGTCCGCTTCCCCGCGCCCGTGGAGGACGCCTACGCCGCCGTGTGCTGGGCCGCCGGGCACGTCGGCGAGCTGGGCGGCGCCCCCGGAGCGCTGGTCGTCGCGGGCGACAGTGCGGGCGGCAACCTCGCGGCGGCCGCCGCCCTCGTCGCCCGCGACAGGGGCGGCCCGGCCCTCGCGCTCCAGGCGCTGATCTACCCGGCGACCGACACGGCCGTGGACACGGAGTCGCACCGCGCGAACGCGAAGGGTCACTACCTCACGAGCGAGGCGGTGCGCTGGTTCGGGGAGCAGTATTTCGGGCCCGACGGCGACCGCGACCACCCCTATGCCGCACCCCTGCGCGCCGATCTGACGGGCCTGCCGCCCGCGTACGTGATCACGGCGGGCTGCGATCCGCTGTGCGACGAGGGCGGCGCCTACGCGGCGAAGCTGCGGGAGGCGGGCACCGAGGCGAGCGAGGCGTACTTCCCGGGGATGTTCCACGGTTTCTTCGGCTTCGGGGAACTGCTCGCCGAAGCCCGTGAGGCCCAGCGGGGACTGGGAGAAGCCGTCGCCGGAACGGTCTCCGGCCGGAAGATTGACGGTGAAACCCCGGGGTGACGTGAACATTCTCCTGTGGTCTCCCCTTGAGTGAGAAGCCTCGCGTGGTTACGGTTCTTCCACGCGAGGTTCTCCTGTGGAGGGGTAGTCATGACGGAAATTCTTTCGCCCGAGGGTGCGAAGGGCGGACTTTCGTCCGTCAGCGGCTCTGGTGGCCACAGCCCCGCCGAGCCCGTGGTGGCCGGGCACCCCGCCTGGACCGCCCTGAAGACGGCCGTGGAGGCGATCCGCCCGGCCCAGTCCAAGGACGGCTCCATCGACTTCGAGGCCGAGGACGCGCCGTCGCGCGCCGCGATAGAGGCCGAGCTGGAGCGGGTCCGCACCGCCGTCGCCGAGCTGGCCCCGCTGCTGCCGCACGACGCCGCGTACCACGAGGCGCTGCTGGCCGATCTGCGCCGCTGGGCCGACGAGGGCTTCGGCGTCCCCGACTTCCTCGACTCGCTGCTCGCCTTCCAGCCCGCGCAGCGGCGCGAGGACGGCCTCACGCACCTGGTCGTCTTCCCGATGTACACGCAGAACGGCAACCCGGACCGCAACCTGGAAGCCGTCGTGCTGCGCATGGTGTGGCCGGACTGGCTCGCCGAGGTGGAGCGCACCCGCTACGACAACCCGATGTTCTGCGGCATCACCTTCGAGGACTTCACCTCCGGCTACGACACCAACTCCGCCGTCCTCTTCCCGGAGACGATCGCCGTGCGCGAGGCGCCCGAGCGCTTCTCCTGGGGCGGCATCTTCTGCGACCGCGAGGCCGCGCGCTTCCGCCGTGTCGTGGAGGCGGCCCGCGAGGTGACCAGCCTGGAGCTGCCCGAGGAGGCCCGCGGACTGCTGGCCGACCAGGAGCGCTGCCAGGAGACCTTCGTGCTGTGGGACCTGATCCACGACCGCACCCACAGCCACGGCGACCTGCCCTTCGACCCCTTCATGATCAAGCAGCGGCAGCCGTTCTGGATGTACGGGCTCGAAGAGCTGCGCTGCGATCTGACCGCCTTCCACGAGTCGGGGAAGCTGGCCGCCGACGGCTACCCCCAGGGCCGCGACGTGCAGTACGCCGTGCTCCTGGACCGGCTCTTCCGCTTCCCCGTGACGGGCGCGCGCACCCGCAACTACGACGGCCTGGGCGGCCAGCTCCTCTTCGCCTACCTCCACCAGCACGAGGCCCTGCGCTGGACGGACAACAAGCTCACCATCGACTGGGACCGCGCACGCGAGGTGACCGTCTCGCTGCGCGAGGAGATCGAGACGCTCTACCGCGCGGGCATCGACCGCCCCAAGCTGGTGCACTGGTTCAAGGCGTACGAACTGGTCTCCACGTACCTCTCCCCGCACCCCGGGTCCACCTGGGCCAAGGGTCCCGACGCGCTCGACCTCTCCCTCCCGCCCCGCAAGCTGGTGGACGAGGTGCTGCCGGACGAGTTTCCGCTGAGCATGTTCTACGAGGCACTCGCGAAGAAGCTCCGCGGCGTGATCGCATCGACCAAGGGCATCACGGCCGAGAGCCCCACCCTGGCCGCCGCGTGAGCGGAGCACACACGCGAGCGGAGCACAGGGGCGGGCGCAGCACGAGGAGGCGACGGGCATGACCGGCACGACGGACACCACGGAGCAGGGCTACCAGGGCAACGGGAACGGACGGCTCGAAGGAACGGTCGTCGCCGTCGCGGGAGCGGCGGGCCCCGCGGGGCAGGCGACGCTGCTGCGGCTGGCGGAGGAGGGCGCCAAGGTCGTCGCGGCCGACGCGGACGCCAAGCGCCTCGCGCAGGCAGTGGACGCGGCCCGGTTCGCGCACGGCGGCGCCACCGTCGTCGGCGACACCGTGGACCTGCTCGACCTGGCGGCGACCCGCGAGTGGGCGGACCGCACCGAGAAGGAGTTCGGCCGTATCGACGGGCTCGTCCACCTCGTGGGCGGCTGGCGCGGCTCGTCCACCTTCGCCGAGACGGACCTGTCCCACTGGGACACGCTGCACGACCTCCTCGTGCGCACCGTCCAGCACACGTCCCTCGCCTTCCAGGGCGCACTGGAGCGCAGCGGCAACGGCCGCTATCTGCTGACCAGCGCCGCGGGCGCGGGCAGGCCGACGTCGGGCAACGCGGCCTACGCCGCCGCCAAGGCGGCGGCCGAGGCATGGACGCTGGCGCTCGGTGACGCCTTCCGCAAGGCTGGGGGCGAGGCCGGACCGCCCGCCGCGGCTGCCATCCTGGTGGTCAAGGCACTGGTGAACGACCAGATGCGGGCCGACCGCCCGAACGCCAAGTTCGCGGGCTTCACGGACGTCAAGGAGCTGGCCGAGGCCATCGCCGGGACCTGGAGCAAGTCCGCCGAGGAAGTGAACGGAAACCGCCTGTGGCTGACGCCGAAGCCCTGAACCCGCCGTCCGGCACCGAAGCACGCCGCCGCCACGACCCCGCCGTCCGGGGCTTCGCGAGCGACAACTACGCGGGCGGCCACCCCGAGATCATGGCCGCGCTCGCCCTCGCCAACGGCGGCCACCAGACCGCCTACGGGGGCGACGCGTACACCGCGCACCTCCAGCAGGTCGTGCGCAGCCACTTCGGCCCGTACGCCGAGGCGTTCCCCGTCTTCAACGGCACCGGCGCCAACGTCGTCGCGCTCCAGGCGCTCACCGACCGCTGGGGCGCCGTGATCTGCGCCGAGTCCGCGCACATCAACGTGGACGAGTGCGGTGCGCCCGAGCGCGTCGGCGGCCTGAAGCTGCTGACGGTGCCGACGGAGGACGGCAAGCTCACCCCCGGGTTGATCGACCGCGAGGCGTACGGCTGGGACGACGAGCACCGCGCGATGCCGCAGGTCGTCTCCCTGGCCCAGAACACCGAGCTGGGCACCCTCTACACGGTGGAGGAGATCCGCGCCATCTGCGCCCACGCGCACGAGCGCGGCATGAAGGTCCACATGGACGGCGCGCGCATCGCCAACGCCGCCGCCGCGCTGGACGTGCCCATGCGCGCCTTCACCTACGCGGCGGGCGTGGACATCCTCTCCTTCGGCGGCACCAAGAACGGCATGCTCTTCGGCGAGGCCGTCGTCGTCCTGGACCCGGAAGCGGCGGGCCCGGCGATGCGGCACCTGCGCAAGCTGTCCATGCAGCTCGCCTCCAAGATGCGCTTCATATCGGTGCAGTTGGAGGCGCTGCTCGCCGGTGACCTGTGGCTGCGCAACGCGCGCCACTCCAACGCCATGGCGCAGCGCCTCGCCGAGGGCGTGAAGGCCGTCGACGGGGTGGAGATCCTGTACCCCGTCGAGGCCAACGCGGTCTTCGCGCGGCTCCCGCACGACGTGAGCGAGCGGCTGATGAAGCGCTACCGCTTCTACTTCTGGGACGAGGCGGCCGGGGACGTGCGCTGGATGTGCTCCTTCGACACGGCCGAGGAGGACGTCGACGGCTTCCTCGCGGCGCTGCGCGAGGAGATGGGCGGGTAAAAACGGCGCCAATCGCCAAAGCAAATTCCCCGTAAGGCGCGGGGAAAGCTCCGCACAAGATCGCAGGGCACAGGGGCGGGGCCCCCCCCCCCCGGTGGGCCCCGCGAGTGGGTGGGGGGGTCGACGAACGCCGTACCGGGCAGCAACACCGTGCCGGGGACCGCGTGGGCGGCCAGCCCCTGCTGTGTGTGCGTGGCTCGAATCAGATGCCCGAGGCAACTGGGGGGTTTCGTGGCGGACATCTCCGTGAAACATTGCAATTACATAGGTGCCCGATACAAATGACTCCAGGTGCAATACGTGTCACGACGCGTCGACAGGGGCGCTGCCCGTCACGTGCCGCAAGCATCCGGGGTCGGAATCGGAGGAGAGGAACATGTGCGGAATCGCCGGATGGGTCTCGTTCAACCGGAACCTGGCGTCCGAGCAGGAAGCCGTCGACGCCATGACCGAGACGATGGCCTGCCGCGGCCCCGACGACCGCGGTACCTGGATCGAGGGCCCCGCCGCCCTCGGCCACCGCAGGCTGGCCATTATCGACCTGCCCGGTGGACGTCAGCCCATGAGCTACGAGACGCCCGACGGGCCCGTCGCGATGGTGTACTCGGGGGAGGCGTACAACTTCACCGAGCTGCGCAAGGAGCTGGCGACCAGGGGCCACCGCTTCACCACGGACTCCGACACGGAGGTGGTGCTGCACGGGTACCTGGAGTGGGGCGAGGCGATAGCCGAGCGGCTCAACGGCATGTACGCGTTCGCCATCTGGGACAGCCGTGAGCACAAGCTCGTGATGATCAGGGACCGGATGGGCATCAAGCCCTTCTACTACTACCCGACCGACGACGGCGTCCTCTTCGGCTCCGAGCCCAAGGCCATCCTCGCCAACCCCCTCGCCCGCCGCGAGGTCGGCCTCAGCGGGCTGCGCGAGCTGTTCGCGTTCGTCAAGACGCCCGGCAACGCCGTGTGGGAGGGCATGCGCGAGGTCGAGCCCGGCACCGTCGTGACCGTCGGCAAGGGCGGCATCCGTACGCACGTGTACTGGAAGCTGGAGACCGCGCCGCACCCCGACGGCCAGGAGGAGTCGGTCGCGCACGTGCGCACCCTCCTCGACGACATCGTGCGCCGCCAGCTCGTCGCCGACGTCCCCCGCTGCACCCTCCTCTCGGGCGGCCTGGACTCCTCGGCCATGACCGCGCTGGCGGCCCAGCAGCTCGGCGCGGTGGGCGAGACCGTGCGCAGCTTCGCCGTGGACTTCGTGGGCCAGACGGAGAATTTCGTCGCCGACGAGCTGCGCGCCACCCCCGACACCCCCTTCGTGCACGACGTGGCCCGCAGCTCGGGCACCGAGCACCAGGACATCGTCCTGAACTCCGGCGAACTGGCCGACCCCGAGGTGCGCGCCAAGATGATCCGCGCCCGGGACATGCCCGCGGGCTTCGGCGACATGGACGCCTCCCTCTACCTGCTCTTCAAGGCCATCAGGCAGCACTCGACGGTCGCGCTCTCGGGCGAGTCGGCGGACGAGGTCTTCGGCGGCTACAAGCAGTTCTTCGACCCGGCGGCCCAGCAGGCGGACACCTTCCCCTGGCTGGTGAAGGTCGCCGAACACTTCGGCAGCGACGACAGCATCCTCACCGAGACCACCACCAAGGCCCTCGACCTGCCCGGCTACATCCAGGACAGCTACGCCGAGGCCGTCTCGGGCGTCCAGCGGCTCGAAGGCGAGAGCGACTTCGAGTTCCGGATGCGCAAGATCTGCCACCTCCACCTGACCCGCTTCGTGCGCATCCTCCTCGACCGCAAGGACCGCGCGAGCATGGCGGTCGGCCTGGAGGTCCGGGTGCCGTTCTGCGACCACCGGCTCGTCGAGTACGTCTACAACGCGCCCTGGTCGCTGAAGTCGTTCGACGGCAGGGAGAAGAGCCTGCTGCGCGAGGCGACGGCGGACGTCCTGCCCCGCTCGGTCTACGACCGCGTCAAGAGCCCGTACCCCTCGACGCAGGACCCGCAGTACGCCGTGGCCCTCCAGAACAACGTCAAGGACATCCTGGCCAAGCCGTCGCACCCCGTCTTCGACCTCGTCAGCAGGGACCGGCTGGAGCAGGCGGCCAAGGTGGACACCCCGCAGATCACCCAGGCGTCCAGGCGAGGTCTGGAACGGGCCCTGGACCTGGCGCTCTGGATGGACATGTACGCACCCGCCATTACACTCTCTTGACCTGATCAAGGCGAGTCGACGGGTGGACGATGGGCGGGCGCGAGGACGCGGCACTGGAACTCGTGGTGTCCCTGCACCGCATACTGCGGACCCTGCGCAGGGCCGCGCCCGCTGGGCGGCTCCAGCCGACCCAGCTCATCCTCCTCGCCCTGCTGAAGGAGTTCGGGCCCTCGCGCATCGGCGTACTGGCCGACCGGGTGCCGTGCTCCCAGCCGACGGCGACGGCCGCCATCGTGGACATGCAGTCCGCCGGGCTGGTCCACAGGGAGCCCGACCCCACCGACGGCCGCGCCACCCGCGTCGCCGTCACCGAAGCGGGCACCCGCGCGCTCGCGGACGTGGCTCACGGCGAGGCCGAGGCGCTCATGAAGCGCCTCGGCTCGCTGCCGCCCGAGGACGTGGAGAGCGTCCTCGCCATCGGGCGGGTGCTGCGCGGGCTGGCCGAGGCCGAGGTGTCCGACGTCGAGGTGCCGGACGCGGACACCGCCGACGGCGACGCGGCTGACAGCGAAGCGGCCGACGGCGGCGCGGCCGGACGCCCCCCGGTGTCCGGCCCCGGCGCCTGAGCGGGCGCGTCGGCCTGGAACGTCAGCCCGGACCAGTTCGGAACACCGGCCCGTAACGTCGGCTCAGAGCGTCTTGGCCTGAGCGGGCGTGGGTGCCGTGCCGCCCATGTGCGCGGGCACCCACCAGGAGTCCTCAGGGCCCTTGGGTACTCCCGGGTACGCGCGCTGCGCCGCCTCCAGCAGATCGTGCACCCGCTCGCGCAGCCGCTCGGTGACCTTGAGCGTCGGCTCGTCGGGCTCGGGGTGCACCGGTTCGCCGACGCGGATGGTGACCGGGAAGTGGTTGCGCCCGAAGTCCCGCTTGTGGCCCTTGGTCCACAGCCGCTGCGTGCCCCACAGCGCCATCGGCACCATCGGCACCTTGGCCTCCTGGGCGAGGCGGGCCGCGCCGGATTTGAAGTCCTTGAGCGTGAAGGAGCGCGAGATCGTGGCCTCGGGGAAGACGCCGATGATCTCGCCGGAGCGCAGGGCCTTGAGCGCGTGCCGGTAGGCGTGCTCGCCCTGCGAGCGGTCCACCGGGATGTGCTTCATGGCGCGCATCAGCGGCCCCGACACCTTGTGCCGGAAGACGGAGTCCTTCGCCATGAAGCGCACCAGCCGCTTGGCGGGACGCGCGGCGAGGCCGGTGAAGACGAAGTCGAGATAGCTGATGTGGTTGCTCACCAGCACAGCACCGCCCTTGCGCGGTATGTGCTCGGTGCCCTGGATGTCGAAGCGGAGGTCGAGTGCCTTGAACCAGGTACGCGCGAAGCCGATCACCGGCGGGTAGACGAGATCTGCCATGTCGGGGGGACCCTTCGTGTCGGTGCCTGGGGAAAGGTTCTCCCGCCAGGTGCCCTGAACCTACGCATGCGTAACTTCGGGTTGCCGAAGATGGTTCCCGAAAGACGGAACGATGGCTACCCCGTATCTCGCCTGATCAGGAGATCCTCATCACGCGGTGCCTTCGGGGCACCCGGGAATCCGGGCGCCCGCGCGTGCGCTGCACACGGCGGGGGACGGGCAGAGGACCAGGAGCGACGACACGGGCGTGCGGACGGCGGACGGCCGCGCCCCGGAACGGGAGGGCCAGGTGCGCACGCGGGACGAGAGCGGGGTTCGCGGCGACGGCGGGGTCGAACGGGGCGGCGGCGACGGCGAAGCCGCCGGGGCGCCGGTGCTGAGCGCGGAGACCCTCGGGGTGCCGCGGCTGGGGGAGCGGGCCACGCTGGTCCAGTTCTCCAGCGCGTTCTGCCAGCCCTGCCGCGCCACCCGCCGCACCCTCGACGAGGTCGGCGCCATGGTCCCCGGCGTCACCCACGTCGAGATCGACGCGGAGGCCCACCTCGGCCTCGTCCGCGCGCTGGGCATCACCCGTACCCCCACGGTCCTCGTCCTCGGCCCCGGCGGACAGATCGTGCGCAGGGCGACGGGGCAGCCACGCAAGGCGGACGTCATCGCCGCGCTCGGGGAGGCCGTGGCGTGACAGGCCCTGGCGTGATCCGGCTCCCAAACCCTGGCCCTGGCTTGACGGTGCGCACCGCGTATCGTCAAGGTGACGTTATGTGGTCAGGGAACGCGCGGTGAGCGTGACGAACACCGGGAACGCCACGGGCGCCGACCTCCTGCGCGGCGCCTTCAGGCAGCATGCCGCGGGCGTCGCCGTCGTCACGGCCGCCGCACGGGGGCGGCCCGTGGGCTTCACCGCGACCTCGCTGGCCTCCGTCGCGGCGCAGCCGCCGCTCCTCTCCTTCGGCATCGGCACCGGCTCCTCCAGCTGGCCCGTCGTCGCCGGGGCCGGGCACGTGGGCGTGCACGTCCTGGGCGAGCATCAGCGGGAGCTGGCCGCGACCTTCGCGCGCAGCGGCGCCGACCGCTTCGCGCCGCCGACGGCCTGGCGCGCCGGGCCCTGCGGGGTGCCCGTGCTGGAGGGCGTCGTGGCGTGGCTGGTGTGCCGGATCGTGGCGCGGGTGCCGGCCGGTGACCACCGGCTCGTGCTGGCCGAGGTCGTGGACGGGGATTCTTCGGGCGGAGGGCGCCCGTTGCTGTACCACCAAGGGCGCTTCAACGCGCTGCGTGATTGAGTTGACCCCGGTGCGCCGGGCACGTTTCCACCGTTGGCAAGGTCACAGTTCGCGGTCCTTGATAACGGGGAACGAGCCCAGTGTACTGACGAGTAATATTGTGGACGGCAGCAGCGGTCCACACGGACCGGACCGCCGTAAGACGATGCAGTAGGAGAGCCGGCGTGAGCCTGAGGATCGTTGTCTGTGTGAAGTACGTGCCCGACGCCACCGGCGACCGGCACTTCGCCGAGGACCTGACCACCGATCGCGAGTCGGTTGACGGCCTGCTCTCGGAGCTGGACGAGTACGCCGTCGAGCAGGCTCTCCAGATCGCCGACGAGGCCGACGACGCGGAGATCACCGTGCTCACGGTCGGCCCCGACGACGCCAAGGACGCGCTGCGCAAGGCGCTGTCCATGGGTGCCGACAAGGCCGTCCACGTCGAGGACGACGACCTCCATGGCACCGACGCGCTGGGCACCTCGCTGGTGCTGGCCAAGGCGATCGAGAAGACCGGTTATGACCTGGTCGTGTGCGGCATGGCCTCGACGGACGGCACCATGGGCGTCCTGCCCGCGGTCCTCTCCGAGCGTCTCGGCGTGCCGCAGGTGACCCTCCTGTCCGAGGTCTCGGTCACCGACGGCAAGGTCAACGGCCGCCGCGACGGCGACACCGCGACCGAGCACCTGGAGGCCGCGCTCCCGGCCGTCATCTCGGTCACCGACCAGTCGGGCGAGGCCCGTTACCCGTCCTTCAAGGGCATCATGGCGGCCAAGAAGAAGCCGGTGGAGTCCCTGGACCTGGACGACCTGGACCTGGACGGCGACGACTTCGGCCTGGAGGGCGCCTGGACCAAGGTCGACGACGCCACCGAGCGCCCCGCGCGCACCGCGGGCACCGTCGTCAAGGACGAGGGCGAGGGCGGCAAGCAGCTCGCCGAGTACCTCGCGGGCCAGAAGTTCATCTGATCCCGCGTACGCCCGTCCGACCCACAGCCCTTATTTTTCTGGCAGGAGAGCAATCCCATGGCTGAAGTCCTTGTCTACGTCGACCACGTGGACGGCGCCGTCCGCAAGCCGACCCTCGAACTGCTGACCCTGGCCCGCCGCATCGGCGACCCGGTCGCCGTGCACCTGGGCCCGAACGCCGACGAGGCCGCGAAGACCCTCGGCGAGTACGGCGCCGTGAAGGTGCTGGCCGCCGACGCGCCCGAGTTCGCCGACTACCTCGTCGTGCCGAAGGTGGACGCGCTCCAGGCCGCCTACGACGCCGTCTCCCCGGCCGCCGTGCTGGTCCCCTCCTCTGCCGAGGGCAAGGAGATCGCGGCCCGTCTCGCCGTGCGCGTCGGCTCCGGCATCATCACCGACGCCGTGGACCTGGAGGCCGGCGACGAGGGCCCGGTGGCCTCGCAGTCGGTCTTCGCCGCCGCGTTCACGACCAAGTCCCGCGTCACCAAGGGCACCCCGGTCATCACCGTGAAGCCCAACTCGGCCGCGCCCGAGGCGGCGCCGGCCCCGGCCGCCGTCGAGCAGCTCGCCGTCTCCTTCGGCGACGCCGCGAAGGGCACGAAGGTCGTCTCGCGCGCCCCGCGCGAGTCGAGCGGCCGTCCCGAGCTGACCGAGGCCGCGATCGTGGTCTCCGGTGGCCGTGGCGTGAACGGCGCGGAGAACTTCCACATCATCGAGTCGCTGGCCGACTCGCTCGGTGCGGCCGTCGGCGCCTCGCGTGCCGCCGTGGACGCGGGCTGGTACCCGCACTCCAACCAGGTCGGCCAGACCGGCAAGTCCGTCTCGCCGCAGCTCTACGTGGCGGCCGGTATCTCCGGCGCGATCCAGCACCGCGCGGGCATGCAGACCTCGAAGACCATCGTCGCCGTCAACAAGGACGCCGAGGCCCCGATCTTCGACCTGGTCGACTACGGCATCGTCGGCGACCTCTTCGAGGTCGTCCCGCAGCTCACCGAAGAGGTCAAGACCCGCAAGGGCTGACCCCTTCCCGCGTCTCTTCCGGCTCCGCGTGAGCGTTCCCCGTGCCGCCCCCGTACACGACGTGTACGGGGGCGTCGCACGTCGGGCCCGGTGCCGGGGAGGTGTTGACCTTCGGGCGGGGCATGGATAGCTTCGCTATACGAATTGTTGATTCCGCTGAACGGAAAAGAGGGAGCTGAGCGTGAGCGAGCACGGGACGGTGGCCACCAGCCTTGCGAGCACCGTGAGCGAGGGCATCGGAGCAGCCCTGGCCCCTGTGGACGCCGAGTTGGCCCGGCGCTTCCCCGGGGACCCCGGCACCCGTCAGCCGGTCCACACCGTCTACGTTCCGGGCGACGCCGTCACCGCTGACACCGTCCGCGAGTGGGGCGAAGCGGCCCTCGCGCTCCTCGACCAGCACGCGCCCGACGCCGCCTCCCTGGCCGCCGTGCTCGGCCTCGACGACGAGCTGGCGGGCCCCGTGCACGACCGGGTGCGCGCCAAGCTGGAGCGCGAGCCCGTCGAGGACCTGCGGATCGACTTCGAGGACGGCTACGGCCCCCGCCCCGACGCCGAGGAGGACGCCGCCGCGGCCCACGCGGCGCTCCTGGTGGCGGCGGCCTGCGGCACCGAGGGCGCGCCCCCGTACATGGGCATCCGCATGAAGTGCATGGAAGCCGCCGTGCGCGACCGCGGCATCCGCACCCTCGACATCTTCCTCACCGGGCTCATGGAGGCGGGCGGACTGCCCGAGGGGCTCGTCCTCACGCTGCCCAAGGTCACCTATCCCGAGCAGGTCACCGCCATGGTGCGGCTGTGCGAGGAGTTCGAGAAGGCGCGCGGGCTCGACAACGGGCGCATCGGCTTCGAGATCCAGATCGAGACCACCCAGTCCATCCTCGGCCCCGACGGCAGGGCAACCGTCGCCCCCATGATCGAGGCGGCCGAGGGGCGGGCCACCTCGCTGCACTACGGCACTTTCGACTACAGCGCCTCCTGCGGCGTCAGCGCCGCCTACCAGGCCATGGACCACCCGGCCGCCGACCACGCCAAGGCCGTGATGCAGGTCGCCGCCGCGGGTACAGGGGTGCGCCTGTCGGACGGCTCGACGAACGTCCTGCCCGTCGGCTCCCAGGCGAAGGTCCACGACGCGTGGCGCCTCCACCACGGGCTCGTGCGCCGCTCGCTGGCCCGCGCCTACTACCAGGGCTGGGACATGCACCCCGGGCACCTGCCCACCCGCTACGCCGCCGTCTACGCCTTCTACCGCGAGGGCTTCGAGCGGGCGGCGGCACGGCTGGCCGCGTACGCGGGGCAGGCGGGCGGCGACGTCATGGACGAGCCCGCCACGGCCAAGGCGCTGAGCAACTACCTGCTGCGCGGCCTCGACTGCGGAGCCCTCACGGGCGCCGAGGTCGCCCGCCACTCCGGCATGACGCGCGCCGACCTCGACGCGCTGGCCGGACGCCCGGGCGGCGCGCGGTAGCGGACCCGCGTGCGGCGCGGGCCCGCATGCGGTAGCGGCGCGCCGTCCCGTGCGGGGGACGGGACGTGCGGCGCCGCACCTCGTGTCCTGTGGACAAAGGCCCCGTACGTCACCCGCGCCCCGTAGGCTGTCGTCCCTCACGACGCGACACGACGCGACAAGGGGACGGCGCGGTGCGGACAACGGGGGAGCGGGGCCCGGACGAGGGCGGCGGCGGAGGCGGGAACGGCAGGCTGCTGGCGGGGCGCTATCGCGTGACCGGGCAGCTCGGGCGGGGCGGCATGGGAGTCGTCTGGCGCGCCATGGACGAGGTACTGGGGCGCGAGGTCGCGCTCAAGGAACTGCGCACCTACACCGACGCGGGCGGCCCCGAACTCGACGATCTGCGCACGCGGATGCGGCGCGAGGCACGTGCGGCGGCGCGGGTGCGGCACTCCGGCGTCATCGCCGTGCACGACATCGCGCAGCACGAGGGCCGCCCCGTCATCGTGATGGAACTGGTCGAGGGCCCGTCCCTCGACGACGTCCTGCGTGGACGCGGGCCCCTGGGCCCCGTCGAGGCCGCGCGCATCGGCGCCAGTGTGCTGGACGCGCTCGCCGCCGCGCACCGGGTGGGGGTGCTGCACCGGGACGTCAAGCCGGGCAACATCCTGCTGGAGGGCGGCAGTACGGCACGCGCAGCCGAAGGGGAGGCGGACGGCGCCGGGGGCCGCGTCGTCCTCACCGACTTCGGCATCGCGGCCGTCGAGGACCCCGGAGACGGCTCGGCCACCCGCCTCACGGGCAGCGGCGAACTCGTCGGCTCGCTCGACTACCTCGCCCCCGAGCGGGCGCGCGGCGAGGACCCGGGCCCTGCCTCGGACGTGTGGGCGCTGGGCGCGACGCTGTACGCGGCCGTCGAGGGCGCCTCGCCCTTCCGGCGCACCTCCACGTGGTCCACGCTCAACGCCATCGTCGTCGATCCGCTGCCCGAGCCGCGCCGTGCGGGGCCGCTGGGGCCCGCGCTGGCCGAGCTGATGGAGAAGGACCCGGCGCGCAGGGCCGACGCCGTGCGGGCCGCGGCGCTGCTGTCCGCCGTCGCCTCGGGCCGCCCGCTCCCCACCTCGCCGGACACGCTCCGCCTGGGCCGCCGCGCCCCTGACCCGGCGCCGTCCGGTTCGGGCGCGGGTGCGGGTGCGGGCGCGCCCGGAGGGCCTGCCGCGTCGGGCGCCGGTGCGCCGCAGGGACCGGCCGCACACGCTGCCGGCGCGTCGCCCCCGGCCCCGGTGCGTGACGGCGCGGCGGGCGGCGGGCGTCGGCGCAGGATCGCCGTCGCGGCTGCCGTGGCCGCCGTCGTGCTGGCGGGCGCGGGCGTCACATACGCCGTCGTCGGCCACGGCGGCGGGAGCGGCGACCGCGCCTCGGCGACGGGCGGCAAGGGAGAGGCCGCCGCCGAAGGCGGCACGCGGGGCGAGGCAGGCGGCGGCTCGACGCCCTCGCCCGACGGCTCGGCGAAGGACGAGGCGGAGCGTGACGGCGGCGCGGGCGGCGCGGCCGACGGCGAGGGCGACGCCAAGAAGGGGAAGGACGAGAACGGTTCCCCGGACTCCGGTTCCGGCACGGACAAGGGCGACGATGGCGCGGCCGACGGCGATTCAGGAAAGGGCGGGGACGAGGGCTCCGGCGGTGGCGAAGGCGACGGCGCGAGCGGTGGCGGAGGCGGCGGGGACACCGACCCCGCGCCCGTCTGCCACGACGTGGGCGGCGGCAAGTACAACTGCGAGGTCTGGAAGGACGCCGCCTCGTACGACAGCGCCCACAAGCCCGTGGGCACCCTCAAGGCCGGGGTGAACTACTTCTACTGCCAGACGAAGCTGTCCCATCGCGAGACCTACGGGAAGTGGACCAACGTCTGGTGGGCGAAGACCGACGACGACAGCGGGAACGCGGGGGTCTTCGTCAGCGCCGTCTATCTCAAGGGCGGCGACAACGACAAGCCGCTCCCCGGGCTGCCCACCTGCTGAAGGGCCGCCCGGGGCCCGCGTCGCGACGGTGCGTGTCCTCAGGCCGTGGGGACCCGGCGCCCGGCGGCCGGAACGCGCCCGCTCAGCAGGCTTCCGGCCCCCGGCACGACGGTCTCCAGGCCCAGTTCGGAGAGGACGCGGTGCGCGGTCGCCGTCGCGGCGGAGAGCACGGGCAGGCCGCAGGCGTCCTCCACGTGCTGGACCGACGGGAGCGAGGGCATCTGCACGCAGGCCGAGAGCACGAGCGCGTCGGCACCCGAGAGGTCGAGCCGCCGCCAGTGCCTGCGCAGGTCGTCGGGGTCGAGCGCGGCCACCGCCAGATTGTCGGCGACCTCCAGGCTCAGCGCGTCCACGACCTCGGTGCCCGCGTCCTGGAGATAGTCGACGACGGTGGCGGTGAGCGGCTTCATGTACGGGGCGATGAGCGCCACCCGACGGGCGCCCAGCGCCTCGATCGCGCTCAGCAGCGCCCCCGCGCTGGAGACCACGGGCGCCTCGCAGCCCCCGGAGCGCAGCCCCTCGGCGATCTCGCGTTCCGCCGTGCGGTGGTGGCCCCTGCCCTGGGCCATGATCGCGACGAGGCACGCCGAGGCGACCACGTCGGGCCGCGCGTCGGCGAGTTCGAGCGAGGCGCGCGCGGTCTGCGCGTTCATGCCGCGCAGTTCCTCGGGCGTGACGTGCCGCATCCGCGTCCTGCTGCTGTGGAACAGGAAGCGGTCCTCGGGCATCGCCTCCTCGCGGGCGCGGAACATGCGCGGCAGCTCCGTCTCCATCGTCAGGTTGGAACTGGGCACGATCATGCCGATGTGGTGGTCCGTCACGGTGCGCTCCTCCAGGGGTCTGTCGCGGGGTTGTCGCGGGGATTGCCACAGGGGCAATCCGGAGACGTACTAATGGGGCGGTGAAGAGCCTCGGACACGAATCCTTCCGTGGCCCCTCGGCCCGTGAACCCCCGCGAGGACCGGGGGAGTTACGCGCTCTCGACCAGCGCTTCCCAGTGGTCTGCCAGCGCCGTCAGCTCGCGCAGCACCTCCGCGCGCCGCGCCTGCTCGTAGGGCTCCAGCAGGCGTTCGTCGAGCTGCCGCGCGCGGCCGTTCGCCTCGCGGAGGGTCCGTTCGCCCTCCTCGGTGAGATAGAGCAGCTTTCTGCGGCCGTCGTCGACCGCCGTGCGCCGCGCGAGCAGTCCGCGCTTCTCCAGCCGCCTGGCGACGTCCGCCATGGTCGAGGTGTCCAGGGCCACGGCGGACGCCATGGAACTCTGGTCCCTGCCGGGCGCCGCGTCCACGGCGGTGAGCACCGCGAACTGCGGGCCGGTCAGCGTCGAGTCGACCGTACGCACCCACGCGGCCAGATACGCCTGGTACAGGCGCCGTACCTGGTAGCCGGGCGCGGCCAGCAGGGCCGCCGGTGGCGCGGGGGGAGAGGCGGGGTCCGCCGCCGGTGGTGAGGTGTTGTCAGCCATGCGCCCCACTTAAGCACGGCACATGGGCGGCTCGCCCCGCGCATGGCTCGACGTGCACGCGTCAATCGAGCAGTCCGCGCAGCGCGTCCCGCAGCGCCCCCAGAGCGGCCTCGGGGCTGTCCCAGAACACCATGTGTCCGGCGCCGGGGACCGCGGTGAGGCGTGCCGACGGAAGCGTACGCGCGGCCTCGGCCGCGTCCTCCGCCGTGACCACGGGGCTGTCGGCCCCGTGGAGCAGCACGGCGGGCACGGGAATGGAGGGCCACCAGCCGAAGAAGTCCTCCGTCTCGAAGCCCTGGTGGGTGCGCGCGACGGCCTCGTCGCCGCAGCTCGCCAGCCAGCGTGCGCGCAGCTCCTGTTCCGCGCGCGGCCACCGCGGCCACGACCTGGCCACCTCGTCCGCATCGGTGCCCCGCCTGGCCTCGGCGAGCTGCGCCTGGAAGGCCGCCAGCGAGGTCGGGTACGGGCCGCGTCCGGGGCCGCTCATGGGCGGGTCGACGAGGACGGCGCCCCGCAGGGGCTGCTTCGCCCGTACGGCCGTGGCCGCGGCGATACGGGCCCCCATCGAGTGGCCCAGCAGCAGCGGGCGCGGCAGGTCCAGCTCCGCTATGACGGCCTCGGTGTCCGCCGCGTACGCCTCCAGGGTGTAGGCGTTGCCGCTGCGGTCGTCGCTGCCGTTGCCGCCGTCGCCCTCGCCGTCGTCGGAGAAGCCGCGGCCCCGCACGTCCAGGACCAGGGGACGGACCAGGTCCGTGAGTTCGCGGGCGACGAAGTCCATGGTGACGGCGGGGCTGGTGATGCCGGGCAGCACGACGAGGGGTACCCCGGTACCGCCGTAGTCGAGGACGTGCAGGCGCAGCGGGCCCGAGCGGACCCAGCGGCTGAGGGCCGGTACGTCGGCGAGATCGGCCGCCGCTGCGGGGGTGAGGGAACGCGAGGACACCTGGGATCTCCTGTCGAAGTTCGGGGTTGGGGGAGTGGGGGGCGAGCGTGGTCAGCGCGGCCCTGTGAGGTAGGCGAGCGCGTCGGAGAGGGCGATCACGTCCCCGTACTTGGCGTCGATGTCGAACAGCGCGGCCTCGTGCGGCCCTTGGGCGCGGTCGCCCACGCACTCGCGCGGCACCAGCACGGGGAAGCCGTACTGCACCGCGTCCACCGCTGTCGCCCGCACGCAGCCGCTGGTCGTGGCGCCGCACACCACCGCCGTATCGGCTCCGAGCCCGACCAGCAGCGAGGCGAGCGGTGTGCCGAAGAACGCGGAGGCGCCCTTCTTCACCACCAGCGGGTCCTCCGGCCGACGGGGCAGCCCGGGGTCCAGCTCGACGGCCTCGCCGCCCTCCACCAGCGCCCGCATGCCCGGGGCCTTCTCCAGCCAGGTGACCGAGTGCCCCTCGGCCTCGGCGGCGGAGTAGGCGATGGCCGTCCAGATCACCGGGACGCCCGTGGCGCGGCCCGCCTCGACCAGTCGCGCCGTCGCCTCCACGACCTCGGTCAGGTCGGCGCCGGAGGGGAAGGCGTCCTCCGTGAACCCGCGCGTGAGGTCGACGATCACGAGCGCGGGCCTGGCGCCCCTGCGCACCCGCGCGCCGAACCCGGCGCGCGCGTACGTGCGGTCCGTCGTGCTCCCGTAGCGCCCGCCGTCTCCCGGGTGGCCGCCCCCGCTCACAGCGCGCTCCCCGCTCATCGCGTCCTCCGCGCGACGCCGCACCCGTGCTGCCTCTCGTGCGCCAGCACCCGTCCCAGGAGCCAGCCTTCGAAGAGGCCGAAGGCGAAGGCGCCGACGACGGGCCCGTACCGGGACAGGGCCGGGCCCGCCAGCACCGCGAGCCCGTTCAGCGCCTCGTCCCCGGCCCCGTTCCCGGCACTGGCCCCGTCCGCCGCGCGGGCGCCCTCCGACGGGGGCTGCGCGGCGCCGGCGCCGTCGGGCACGGGCTGGTCGAGCAGGCTGCCGAGGTTGCGGGCGAACTGCTGGAGTATGCGGTCGGAGACCGCCGCGACCGCGCCCTTGCCGAACTGCGCGATCTTGCCCCGGATCACCAGATCGGTGTCCAGGCGCAGTTCGGCGCCGTCCGGGGCCCGCACCACCTCCAGCCGGACCTCGGCCTCCGCGTCGCCGTTGCCGTGCGCGTCGGCGCCGCGCGCCTGGACGCGCAGGGTGCGGCTCGCCGCGTCCGTCTCCAGGAAGCGCACCGTTCCGGCGTACGCGGCCGTGACGGGGCCGACCTTGACCTTCACCCTGCCCCGCCAGGCGTCCCCCTCGCGGCCTTCGAGGGCGGCGCCCGGCATGCAGGAGACCACCCGCTCCACGTCGTTGACGAGCGCGAACACCTCGTCGGGCGCCGCCTTCACCGGCACCGTGTTGGTCAGTCGCATGCGGTCTCCTCATCTCGTGCGGGCCCCTGCGCGGAACCCTGTGCGCACGCCGCCGTACGGCTACGGCAACGGCTGCGGCGCCGCGTCGCGCAGTCCTCGATCGCGTCGACGATCGTCTGGTAGCCGGTGCACCGGCACAGGTTCGAGGCGACCACGTCGCGGATCTCCTCCCTGGTCGCCTCCGGGCGCTCGGCAAGGAACCCCTCGGCCAGCATCAGGAATCCCGGTGTGCAGAAGCCGCACTGGAGCCCGTGGTGCGCGCTGAATGCCTGCTGGAGATCGCTGAGGGTCCGCCCGTCCGGGCCCTCGGCCAGCGACTCGACGGTGCGGATCTCGGCGTCCTCCGCCTGCGCCGCGAACATCAGGCAGGCCCGCGCCGGCGCCCCGTCGACCAGCACCGTGCAGGCGCCGCAGATGCCGTGCTCGCAGCCCACATGGGTGCCCGTCAGACCCAGGTCGTGGCGCAGCGCGTCCACGAGGGTGCGGCGCGGCTCGGTCAGCAGCTCGTACCGCTCGCCGTTCACGCGCAGGCCGATCAACTGCTGCCCTGGCGGCAGATGGGTGGTGTCCGTCATGAGGCGTGCTCCAGTGCGCTCGCGACCGTCTCGGGCCTGATGGGGGTGTCGTCCAGCTCGACGCCCGTGGGGCGCAGGGCGTCGTTGACGGCGTTGAGCACTGCGGCGGGGGCGCCGATGGTGCCGCCCTCGCCGGTGCCCTTCGCGCCGGTGCCGGTGAAGGCGCAGGGCGTCTCCAGGTGGTGGATGGTGATGTCGGGGATCTCGTGCGCGGTGGGGACCTTGTAGTCCATGAAGCCGGTGGCGGAGGGCTCGCCCTGCTCGTCGTAGGTGATCCGCTCGAACAGCGCGCCCGCGATGCCCTGCGCGATCCCGCCCCTGCACTGCCCCTCGACGACCTGCGGGTTGATGGCCACCCCGCAGTCCTCGACGCAGACGTAGCGCAGGATCTCCACCTGCCCCGTGCCCTCGTGCAGCTCCACGACCACGCCGTGGGCGGCGTTGGAGAAGGTGCCGTCGTTGAGGACGTCGAACGTGGCCGTCGCGGACAGGCCGGGTTCGATGTCAGGGGGCAGCAGGTGGGCCCGCAGATACGCGAGGTCCGCGATCTCCTCGTAGGACAGGGTGGCGCCGTCCTCGCGGCGCCGCACGGCCCCGCGCCCCAGCTCCACCTTCTCCGGCGCGGTCTCCCAGTGCGCCGCCGCGATCAGCCGCAGCTTCTCGCCGAGCTTGCCCGCCGCGAGCCGCACCGCGCTGCCGCCGATCGCGATCGAGCGGCTGGCGAACGTGCCCCAGCCGTACGCCACCCGGTCCGTGTCGCCCTGGTGCACCCGCACCTTGGCGAGGTCAAGGCCCAGCGCGTCGGCCGCGATCTGCGCCATCGTCGTCTCGTGGCTCTGGCCGTGGCTCATGGTGCCGGTCGTCACCGTCAGCGCCCCGCTGGTGTCCATCCGGGCCTCGGCGATGTCGAAGCCGGGGACGACCTCCATTTTGCGCTGCGCGAAGGCCGCCGAGCCGTAGCCCGTGCGCTCGTTGAAGCAGGAGTAGCCGATGCCCAGGTGCCGCCCCTCGTCCGCCGCCGCGTCGCGCCGCGCGTACCAGCCCTCGTCGCGCAGCACCCGCTCGCACAGGTCCAGGGACTCGCGGTACGAACCGGGGTCGTACGTGATGTTGTTGACGCCCGTGTAGGGGAACTCCGTGATCAGGTTGCGCCGTCGCACCTCCACCGCGTCCATGCCCAGCTCGCGTGCCGCGCGTTCGAAGAGCCGCTCCATCACCATCACGTACTGCGGGCGGCTCACCCCCCGGTACGGCGCCGTGGGCGCCTTGTTGGTGGTGACGGCGCGGGCCCGGACCCGGTAGGCGGGCACCTTGTAGACCCCCGGCAGCTCGGCCGAGGCCATCAGGGGCTCGATGCCCGCGGTGAACGGATAGCAGGAGTACGCGCCTATGTCGCACACCACCGCCGCGTCGAGACCCAGGACGCGCCCGTCCCCGTCGAAGGCGGCGCGCACGTCGTAGTGCTGCTCCCTGGCGAGGAAGGAGGCGGTGAGCGCGTCCTTGCGGTCCTCCGTCCACTTCACCGTCCTGCCCAGGCGCAGCGCCGCCGCGCCCACCGCGATCTCCTCGCGGCCCACCACGCACTTGAGCCCGAAGCCGCCGCCCATGTCGGGGACCACGACCCGCACCGCGCGCTCGTCCAGGCCCAGACAGCGCGCCGCGACGGTGCGCACCTGGTGCGGCACCTGGCTCGACATCCGCAGCAGCAGTTGCTCCTCGCGGTCGTCCCACCCGGCGACGACGCCCCGCGTCTCCAGCGGCAGCGCGTTCTGGCGCCCCGTCCTGGTCTCGACGCGTACGACGTGTTCCGCGCCCGCGAAGATCTCGTCGATGCCCTCGGTGGCGAACATCGAGACGTCCAGCAGGGTGTTGGCCCCGGCCTCGTCGTGCACGAGGGGCGCGCCGGGCGCGAGGGCCTGGGCCTCGGAGGTGACGGGGGTGCGCGTCTCGTAGGTGACGCGGGCGGCCTCCAGGCCGTCCTCGGCCGCGTACGGGTCGCGGGCCACGACGACGGCGAGGGGCTCGCCCACATAGCGGACCCGGTCCCCGGCCAGCACGGGCATGTCCGTGGGGACGAACTCCGAGAGCGGGCGCCCGAGCCGCGCGGTGATGTCGCCCAGCGCCAGGTCGGCGGCCGTGAACGCGGCCACCACGCCCGGCACCTCGCGCACGGCCGACAGGTCGAGCCCGGTGACCGTGCCGGAGGCGACGGTGCTGCGGACGAACTGGGCGTGCAGCATGCCGGGGAGCTGGATGTCGTCGGTGAACCGCCCGCGCCCGGTCAGCAGCCGTGGGTCCTCGCGCCTGCCGACGGAGGCGCCGACCCAGGGTTCGGTGCGCGCGGCGTCGGGCGCGGGGGGCGGGCCCGGCTCGGGTGCAGGGTCCGGTGCGGGGGTCGGGTGGGGCGTGGTCATCGGGATACGGCCTCCTCGCAGGCGCGGGCCACCAGGGTGCGGGTGAGGGTGCGCCGGTAGTCCGCGCTGCCGTCCGCGTCCGAGGGCGGGTCGACGGAGTCGGCCGCCGCACGGGCGCAGGCCGCGAAGAGCCGCGCGCCGGCGGTCCCGCCCTCGGCCAGCACCCCCTCCGCTGCCGGGACCCGCACCGGGCGCGGGGCGACGCCGCCGAGCACGACCCGGCCGCCGCGCACCGTGCGGCCGTCCGGGGCCAGGTCCAGATCGACGCCCGCGGCCACCGTCGCGAAGTCGCCCCGCCGCTGCGCGAACTCGGTCAGCGCGGCGTGCGGCGCGGGACGCGGGAAGACGACGGCGGTCAGCATCTCGTCGGGGTCGAGCGCCGTGGCGTAGTAGCCGTGGAAGAAGTCCCCCGCCGCGACCCGGCGTACGCGCCGTGGGCCCCGCACCTCCAGCCGCGCGCCAAGAAGCACGGCGAGCAGGCACCACTCGGCGGTGGCGTCGGCGTGCGCGAGGCTGCCGCCCACGGTGCCCCTGGTGCGGATCGGCAGATGGCCGACCCAGCGCATGGCGTCGCGCAGTACCGCGAAGCCGGGACCGAGCAGCGCGTCCGGTGCGGTCTCCACGGCGTGGTGCGTGGTGAGCGCCCCGATGCGCAGGGCGTTTCCCTCGTCCGGGTGCGTCTCAGGGTGCGTCTCCGAGTGCGCATCCGGGCGCATCCCGGCGAGCGCGGGATCGCCCCGCAGGGCTCCGACGTCGACGAGGTGCGTCGGCCTGGCCAGCCTGTAGTTCATCATCGCGACCAGGCTCTGGCCGCCCGCGATGAGCTTGGCGTCGTCGCCGAGTTCGGCGAGGAGGCGGGTCGCGCCCTCGACGTCGCGTGCGCGGTGGTACGTGAACGCGGCGGGCTTCATGGGTCCTCCTTCCGTGGGGGTGGGAGCGGGCCACCGAGTGGGGGAGCGGCGGGGCTCAGCCGCGTACGGGCGCGCCGTCGGCGGCCCGCTCGTCGCGGTCGCCGTGCCCGTCCTGTTCGGGTGGCGCGTCCCGCTCCTCGGGCTCGTCCAGTTCGTCCAGCTCGCGCCCCTTCGTCTCCGGCGCGGCGACGGCCATCCACAGCACCGCCGCCACCACGACGACACCCAGCACCGTGAATGTGAGCGGTAGCCCCAGCAGCGGCCACATCAGCGAACCGAACAGCATCGGCGCGAACCCCGTGCTGACCCGGCTCACCGAGGAGGCCCAGCCGAAGCCGCTGGCGCGCAGCCGCGTCGGGTACAGCTCCGAGACGTAGGCGTAGAGCACCGGGATCGTGAGCTGGATCAGGAAGCCGAAGGCGGCGATCCCGATCAGCGCCGCCGTCCGCACCTCCAGCACCAGCGCGAACCCCACCAGCGCGGCCGTCGCCACGGGCGCGGAGACCCCGATGAGCCGCTTGCGGCCCACCACGTCGACCAGCCAGGTGGAGGCGGCCACTCCGGCGATGCCCACCGCGCTCATCAGCGTCGTACCGGTGAAGGAGGCGGTGTCGCCGTAGCCCTGTTCCTTGAGGATCGACGGCATCCAGGTCAGCGCCGCGTAGTAGACGAGCATCACGGTGACGAACAGCAGCCAGGCGACGGAGGTGATGCGGGGGCTGAAGCTCCACAGCCCCTTGAACTGCGCCACGCCCGCGCGCAGCCCCCGCACCACCCCGCCCGCCGAGTCCTCGGGGCCCGGCGGGGGCGCGGGGACGGCGTACGGCTGCGGCGTCGCGCCCGTACGGGCCACGAGGTCGTCGATGACCGCGCGTGCCTCGGCCTCCCGGCCCGCCTTCGTCAGATAGACCGGCGACTCCGGAACCCCGCGCCGCACCCAGAACAGCAGCAGCGCAGGGAGCACCATCGTCGCCAGCATCCAGCGCCAGTTGCCCTCCCACGGCACCATCAGGGTGGCGACGAGCCCGCACAGTGTGACGCCGACGGGCCACCACAGGTCCAGCGCGGTGAGGACCCGGCCGCGGTACTTCTTCGGCGAGAACTCGCTGACCAGCGCGTAGTCCACCGGGATGCAGCCGCCCAGGCCCACTCCCGCCAGGAAGCGCAGGACGAGGAAGGTGGCGTAGTCGGGGGAGGCCGTCCCGAGCACGGAGAACAGCGCGAAGATCAGCAGCGTCGCGCTGAACGCCTTCTTGCGGCCGATACGGTCGGCGATGGCACCCCAGACGACGGCGCCGACGGCCATCCCGACGAGGTTCGACGTGGCGACCAGCCCCCGTTCGCCGAGGCCGAGGCCGAACTCCTTGCCCAGCAGGGGCATGAGAAAGCCGTTGAGCGCGATGTCC
This sequence comes from Streptomyces sp. NPDC054796, assembly GCF_053611545.1. Classification (NCBI taxonomy): domain Bacteria; kingdom Bacillati; phylum Actinomycetota; class Actinomycetes; order Kitasatosporales; family Streptomycetaceae; genus Streptomyces; species Streptomyces sp. NPDC054796. The sequence goes on from NZ_JBSHAO010000034.1 coordinate 63,916, forward strand.
CACGCGTCGAAGAGGTAGCCGAGGCCACCGATGAGGAAGATCCTGCCCTGTACTCCCCATTTCCAGGGGAGTTCCTGCACGATCTGATCGCCTGTCTTCACCCTCGCTCCAGGTGTTCGGGGTGTGCCGCTCACGGGCTGGCGCGCCGGTCAGCGGGGGAACTGGTGTCAGCGGGGGAACTGGTAGGAGAACGCGGTGCGGTCCGGGTCGTTCAGCGGTGTCCCCCGCCACAGCCACTCGTAGGAGAGGTCCGACTCCCCGGTGAAGTTCCGCAGCTTCGCGTCCCGTTCGCGCTGCTCGGGGCCGTCGGGGTAGTGGTAGAAGGTCTTGTTCCGCAGCGAAGCGTCCTGGACCATCCCCGCGTGCTTCGCGCGCCGGTCGACGTAGCGCCGCAGCGCGCCCTCGGCACCGGAACGGGTGACGGCGCCCAGCTCCTCCGCCAGTACAGCCGCGTCCTCCATGGCCTGCGAGGCGCCCTGTGCCTGGTACGGGAGCATGGCGTGGCAGGCGTCGCCCAGCAGCGCGACCCGGCCGTCCATCCACACCGGGTCGCGGCGCCGGTAGTGGAGCGCGAAGCAGGTCACGTCGTCCTTGGCCTTGGAGAGCATCGCCGGAACCCGGTCGTCCCAGCCGGGGTAGGCCGCGGCCAGCTCCCCTGGCGAAGCGGGCGCCGTCCACTTCTCGGCGACCTCGTCGCTGCACGGTACGCAGGCCACGACGTTGAGGTATTCGCCGCCCCTGATCATGTAGTGCACCAGGTGCCGGTCGGGGCCGTACCAGATGGTGCTCTGGAAGCGGTCGACGAGCCAGCGCGTCGCCGGGTCGGCGGCGATCAGGTCGCCGGGGATCAGGGCGCGGTAGGCCATCTCGCCGGAGAAGACGAGGGTGTCCTCGCCGCCGATGAGATCGCGCACCCGGGAGCGGATGCCGTCGGCCCCGACGAGCACGTCCGACGCGTAGCGGGTGCCGTCGTCGGTGACCGCGACGGGCCGCTCCGGGTCCGAGGTGTCCAGCTCGGCCACCCTGCTGCTGGTGTGCAGGGCGACGGCGGGCCCAGGCCCCTCGGGGTCGGTGCAGGCGTCCATGATGACGCGGTGCAGGTCGGCGCGGTGGTAGTGCCAGTACGGCGCTTCGTAGGTGTCCTTGCAGAACGCGCCCAGCGGCGTCAGTCCGACGACGCTGCCGTCCTTCCAGCGCCGCCGCACCTGGTCCTGCGGCTCGGTGTGGATGGCCTCCAGTTGCTCGCGCAGACCGAGACCGAGCAGGACGCGGCTCGCGTTCGGGGCCGTCTGGATGCCCGCGCCGACCTCGCCGAGCTGCGGTGCCTGCTCCAGCACGGTCACGCGGATGCCGCGGTGCCGCAGCGCGAGGGCCGCGGTGAGCCCGCCGAGCCCGCCCCCGACGACGGTGACTTCGAACGACTGACTGGGCGCCAAGGCTGTTCTCCTCCAAGGGATCGGACGGGCAGGGATACCGCGGGCGGGCGGGTGGTCGCCGCCGTCGGCCGCCTTCGGTCAGCGATCAGCGGTCAGCGGTCGGCGAGCACTCCGGCCGACACGACCCGGGTGCCGTCCACATCGACCGTGCAGCCGCGCATCGCGATGTCGAGGTGCGCGTACGACTCCCGGCCGAGCACGGGGTGCGGCCCCGTGGACCAGAGGAAGTTGCCCGCGAAGGCGCGCGCGTCCATGCCCATCAGGTCGCCCTTGCCGTACATCGCGGTGGCGAACCAGTCGGCCGTGCGCATCAGCCCCCAGCCCATGTGGGAGAGGCTGCGCGCCCACTGGTCGTCCGCGTCCTCGAAGAACGTCTCCAGCAGCCGCGCCTCCGCGCCTCCGGAGACCTTCTCGATGTGGCCCGAGGCGATCTGGAGCGTCACGGGTTCGCGCACGTACTCCTTGAACGGGAGCAGGATGTCGCCCTCGGCCAGCACGAGCTGCCCGTCGGAGATCTCCGGCCAGCACAGCACCATCGTGCTCGGCCAGTGGTCCCAGCGGCCCGGGTCGTCGGCGAACCCGACCTGGAACTCCGGCTTCGAGCCCGCCAGTTGGACCGTCAGCTCGGTGCCGGCGTCCGAGGTGACGTGCATGACCGAGGACTTCTGGAGCAGCTCGGTCTCCCGGTGCACCAGGGCCTTGTCGCTCTCCTTGGGCAGGTTGCGGATCAGCACGTCGGGCGCGTCGCAGACGAAGATGATGCGCGTCCCGGCGCGCAGGATCTCCTGCTGTACGGGGGCGTGGATGAAGCCCTCCCTGGTGAGGTCCACGACCAGGTCGGCGGACTTCAGCAGGTCCTGCGCCGCCGTGTCGTCCAGGACCGAGGTCAGCCCGGGGCCCGCCCCCGTGTGGGTGCTGGGCATGGGCGCGGGGCTGCCGCCCGGCACGGTCGCGGCGATGACGTGGGCGCCCAGCGACTTGGCGGCGCCGAACGCGGCGGCCACGTAGTCCCCGCGGCTGCCGGGCTCGGAGAGGACGACGACGTGCTCGTCCTCCCTGACCTTGCACAGTTCCAGTTCGCGGGTGAAGGCGTCGAGCAGATCGACGGACGAGAGGTCGAACACGGGTCCCTCCAGGATCTTCAGGGCTGCGGTCTTCGTCTTCGCGGGGCACGGCACAGGGAAGCGGCGGTCACGGCACGCCGGACCACAGGCCCGCGCGGGCCGGAAACGTCAAGAGAGCGGAGTGGAGTGGAGCGCCCGGCGCTCGGCGGGCGGGGTGCACGGAACGGTACGAAAGCAGCGGGGAACGGCCCGCCGCACATGGCCTGAGCAGGGGAAACATCGTTCGGGTTCGGTGCCCGACGGAGATAATCCGAACACGTACTAACTCGGGTTGGCAAGGCCCGTGCAGCGAGTTGACGCGGATCTTTCACGGACGACATCGCACCGTCACCGCGCGCCGCCGCGGAGGCGTCCCAGGCCCCGCCCCTCCGCCGACGTCAGTCGCGCGGCGCCAGCTCGCCCGAACCCCGGGCGATCAGCCGCGTCGGCTGCGCCACGCGGCGCGGCGCGTCGTCCGCGCCGTCCAGCCGCCGGAAGAGCAGCTCGGCCGCGCTGCGCCCCAGCCGCGCCGGGTCCTGCGCCACGACGGTCACGGGCGGCGAGAGCAGGTCGGCCAGCTCGAAGTCGTCGAACCCGACGAGCGCCACGGGATGTTCGCGCTCGGCCAGCACCCGTACCAGCGTGACCGTCACCCGGTTGTTGCCCGCGAAGAGCGCGGTGACCGGCTCGGGCCCCGACAGCATCGACGCCGCGTCCACCCGTACGCGCTCCGGCCCCGTGCCGCCGAGCGCCAGCCAGGAGGGGCGCACGGGGAGACCAGCCTCTGCCATCGCCGCCTCGTAGCCCCGCAGCCGCTCCGTGGCCGTGTGGATCTTGGGGTGGTCGCCGATGAAGCCGATGCGCCGGTGGCCGTGCGCGATGAGGTGGGCCACGCCCTCCCGCGCGCCGGTGAAGCTGTCCGAGAGCACCATGTCCGCCTCGATCAGCCCCGGCGGGCGGTCCACGAAGACCGTGGCCACGCCCGCCGCGATCTCGGGCTCCAGATAGCGGTGGTCGTCGCTGGCCGGGACGATGACCAGCCCGTCCACGCGCCGGGCGCACAGTGCGAGGACGAGTTCGCGCTCGCGGTCGGGGTCCTCGGCGCTGGAGCCGTTGATCAGCAGCGCCCCGTGCGTCCGCGCGACCTCCTCCACCGCGCGGCTGAGCGGCGAGTAGAAGGGGTCGGCGAGGTCTTCGAGGACGAGCCCGATGCTGGCGGTGCGGCCCTTGCGGAGGATGCGGGCGCTGTCGTTGCGGCGGAAGCCGAGCGCGGTGATGGCCTCCTGGACACGGTGCTCGGTGTCGGGCGAGACGCCCGCCTCGCCGTTCACGACCCGGGAGACCGTCTTGAGCCCCACCCCCGCGCGCGCCGCGACGTCCTTCATGGTGGGCCGGGTGCCGTAGCGGCGCTCAGGGCTACGGGTGGCGGGGCGAGCGGGATCGGCCACGGTCTCCAGTCCTTGTTCGTACGTACGGCGTCGTACGGCGTCGTGCGTGTCGGGCGGCGCCGGGCGGCGTCGGGCGGCGTCGGGCGCGGCGTCATGCGACGTCGTGCGGCACGGAGCAGCATAGCCCGGAAGGCGTAAGGCTGGACAACGTTGTCACAAGGGGTCAGACTTGCCCCCGGACCGTTCCCGGCAGGGGAGCGGACGGCCTGTCACCAGGAGAACAACGCCCATGCACACCGACCTCGTCGCCGCTCTCGACATCGGCGGCACCAAGATCGCGGGCGCTCTGGTGGCAGGCGACGGCGGACTGCTGGCACGCGCGCAGCGCCCCACGCCCGCGCGCGCGGAGGGCGGCGCGGTCATGGCCGCCGTCGGCGAGGTCCTGGACGAGCTGGCCGCGTCACCGGAGTGGCCGAGGGCGGGCGCCGTCGGCATCGGCAGCGCGGGGCCCGTGGACGCGAAGGCGGGCACGGTGAGCCCCGTCAACATCCCGGGCTGGCGCGACTATCCGCTGGTCAGTGGTGTACGCGAACACGTCGGCGGGCTGCCGGTCACCCTCGTCGGGGACGGCGTCGCGATGACAGCGGCCGAGCACTGGCAGGGCGCGGCACGCGGGCGCGCCGGCGCGCTGTGCATGGTGGTCTCCACGGGGGTCGGGGGCGGGCTGGTGCTCGGCGGGAGGCTGCATCCGGGGCCCACGGGCAACGCGGGCCACATCGGTCACATCAGCGTCGATCTCGACGGCGACCCCTGCCCGTGCGGCGGGCGCGGCTGCGTCGAGCGCATCGCCAGCGGCCCGAACATCGCGCGCCGCGCGCTGGAGGCGGGCTGGCGCCCTGCCGCCGACGGCGACACGAGCGCGGCGGCCGTGGCCGCCGCGGCGCGCGACGGTGACCCCGTCGCCGCCGCCTCCTTCGGGCGGGCCGCGCGGGCGCTGGCCGCGGGCATCGCCGCGACCGCGACGCTGGTGGAGATCGAGATCGCGGTGATCGGCGGCGGGGTGGCGAACGCGGGCGACGTCCTCTTCGCGCCGCTGCGCGAGGCGCTGGACGAGTTCGCGACGCTCTCCTTCGTACGGGGCCTGGAGGTGGCGCCCGCGCAGATGGGCACCGACGCGGGGCTGGTCGGGGCAGCGGCGGCGTGCTGGGAGCAACTGGGCGCTGGTTCCTGAAGCGGGCTCCCGGGAGAGGCGTCGGGAAAGGTGTGCGCGCGCCAATTGCCGTGACCCGTACGGCTGTTGGAAGCTGTTGGGCTCGGTGCGGTAACGCTTGTTCGGCCCGCTGTCGAAACTCTTGACTGCGCCCTGACCGTGCAGTGGTATCTCCCCCTCGCGTTCGGTTGTGTGCGGTTCGACCCGGGAGGGCGGAAAGACCATGGCGCAATCATCGTTCAGTGAGAGGCCGGGTGTGCCCGGTGGTTCCGGTGGGTTCGGCATAGCGAGGGGCGGTCCGTCCCGTCGGGCACTGCTGCGGGGGACGGCCGCGGGAGCGGGAGCGCTCACCCTGCCGACGCTGCTGAGCGCGTGCGGCGGACCCGGCGGCGACGGAAAGACCGTCACGATGGGCTCCAACGCCTCGGACAAGGTGCCGCGCAAGGCGTACGCCGAATCGTTCGCCGCCTACGAGAAGAAGTCGGGGAAGACGGTGAAGGTCAACACCGTCAACCACGAGTCGTTCCAGGAGAACATCAACCGCTATCTCAAGGGCAGCCCCGACGACGTCTTCACCTGGTTCGCCGGCTACCGCATGCAGTTCTTCGCCGAGCAGGGCCTGCTGACGGACATCAGCGACGTGTGGAAGGGGCTCGACGGCTTCTCGGACGCCATGAAGAAGCAGTCCACGGGCGAGGACGGGAAGCAGTACTTCATCCCCTTCTACGTCTACCCGTGGGCCGTCTTCTACCGTAAGAGCGTCTTCGACAAGTACGGCTACGAGATCCCGAAGACGTTCGACGACTACCGCGCCCTCGCCAAGAAGATGGAGAAGGACGGGCTCATCCCCATCGCCTTCGGCGACAAGGACGGGTGGCCCGCCATGGGCACCTTCGACTACCTCAACATGCGGGCGAACGGCTACGACTACCACCTCGGCCTGATGCGCGGCGAGGAGTCGTGGACCTCCAAGCGCACCCGCGACGTCTTCGACCTGTGGCGCGGTCTGATGCCGTACCACGACGAGGGCGCCAACGGCCGTACGTGGCAGGAGGCCGCGCAGACCCTCGCCAAGAAGAAGTCCGGCATGGCCGTCTTCGGACTCCCGCACCCGGGCCAGCAGTTCCCCGAGGACGAGCGCGACGACCTGGACTTCTTCCCCTTCCCCGAGATCGACCCCGCCATCGGGACGGACGCCGTCGAGGCACCCATCGACGGCTTCCTGATGTCGAAGAAGGCGAAGAACGACGAGGCGGCCAAGGACCTGCTGAAGTTCCTGGCGACGCCGAAGGCGGAGCAGACCTATCTCGCCCACGACCCCAGCAACATCGCGGTCCACGAGAAGGCCGACACCGCGGACTACGACCCCCTCCAGAAGAAGGCCGCCGAACTCATCGGCGGGGCGAAGGACATCTCGCAGTTCATGGACCGCGACACCCGCCCCGACTTCGCCTCGACGGTGATGATCACGGCGATCCAGCGCTTCATCAACAAGCCGGACGACATCGACGGCCTGGTGCGGGACATCGAGGCGCAGAAGAAGGAGATCTTCGGCGCCGACTGAGCCGGAGCCCTCCCGAACCGTTCCGTTCTGTTCCGATTCGACCGACGAGGAGCACCGCGCCGTGCAGCTCAGCAGAGCCCGGCGCGCCGGACGGCGGGGAGCGCGTCGCTACACCACGCGCGATCTCGCCGTCCTCGGCGTGCTGCTGGGGATACCGATCCTGATCGACGTCGTCATCATCTGGGGCCCCACCCTGGCCTCCGTCGCGCTGTCCTTCACCGACTGGGACGGCATCACGGAGCTGGAGTGGGTCGGCGCGGACAACTACCGCTCCCTCGTCTCCTCCTACCCGCCCTTCTGGCCCGCCGTCCGCAACAACCTGCTCTGGCTGCTGTTCCTCGGCCTCGTCGCCACACCCTTCGGCCTGCTCCTGGCCGTGCTCATCGACCGGGGCGTGCGCTTCAGCCGCTTCTACCAGTCCACCCTCTACATGCCCGTGGTGCTGTCGCTGGCGATCGTCGGCTTCATCGCGCAGCTCGTCTTCTCCCGTGACCAGGGTGCGCTGAACGCGATCCTCGCGAACCAGGACCACCCCGTGGACTGGATCGGCGACCCGGACCTCAACATCTGGGTCATTCTGCTCGCCGCGGGCTGGCGGCACGTCGGCTATGTGATGATCCTCTACCTCGCCGGCCTGAAGTCCGTTGACCCGAACCTCAAGGAGGCCGCGGCCCTCGACGGGGCCGGGGAGCGCCAGATGTTCCTGCGGGTCGTCTTCCCCGTGCTGCGCCCGGTCAACGTCATCGTCGGCGTCATCACCGTCATCGAGGGGCTGCGGGCCTTCGACATCGTCTACGCGGTCAACAAGGGCCGCAACGGGCTCGAACTGCTCTCCGTCCTGGTCACCGACAACATCATCGGGGAGGCCAGCCGGATCGGCTTCGGCTCGGCCATCGCCACCGTGCTGCTCGTCGTCTCACTGGGGTTCATCGTGACCTACCTCGTCCAGGAGTTCCGAGGGGGGAAGCGCCGATGACCGTCTCCGCGCCGACGACCGCCCCCGCGCCGACGCCGTCGACGCCCTCCACCCGCCCACGGGTGCGCACGGGGCGGCTGGGGCTGCACGCGTTCCTGGCCGCCGTCTCCCTCGCCTTCCTCGCACCGCTGCTGCTCGCGGTCTACGCCTCGCTGCGGCCGTACGAGGAGACCGCGGAACACGGCTACTTCTCCCTGCCGCGCAGCCTCTCCTTCGACTACTACCGGCAGGCGTTCACCGACTCGGGGATGGGCACGTACTTCGTCAACTCCCTGCTGATCGCGCTCCCCGGGGTGCTGATCGTGCTCTTCCTCGCGTCCTTCGTGGCCTTCGCCGTGACGCGGCTGCGGATGCGCGGCCAACTGTTCCTGCTGGTCCTGTTCACCGCGGGCAACCTGCTGCCGCAGCAGGTGATCGTCACGCCGCTGTACGTGCTGTTCAACCGCGTGCCGCTGCCGTACTGGATGTCGGACTCGATGACGATGTACGACTCGCTGTGGGCCGTCATCGCCGTGCAGGTCGGATTCCAGCTCGGCTTCTGCGTGTTCGTCCTCTCCAACTTCATGCGGACCCTGCCGCACGAGATCCTGGAGGCGGCGATCGTCGACGGCGCCGGAGTATGGACGCGGTACTGGCGGATCACGCTCCCGCTGTGCCGGCCGGCGCTCGCGGCGCTGGGCACGCTGGAGTTCACCTGGATGTACAACGACTTCCTGTGGGCGCTCGTCTTCATCTCCAACGGCGACAAGCTCCCCATCACCTCGGCGCTGAACAACCTCCGGGGCCAGTTCTTCACCGACTACAACCTCCTGGCCGCGGGTTCCGTCCTCGTCGCGCTCCCCACGATCCTCGTCTTCCTGCTGCTGCAACGGCACTTCATCGCCGGGCTGACGCTGGGGGCCGGGAAGGGGTGAGAGGCGAGGGCCGGGTGGTCCGGGCCCGTCCGACGAGTCGGCGGAAAGCGCTTGTTGAACACAAAACGGTCACGGGCTCTGACGGCTACTTACCACCCACGCATCCCGCCGGATACTGTCCGTCTCCTCGCAAGAGGGGGGACTTGCTCATGTCATATCCGAATACGCCATATCCACCCGGACCGCCTGGACCGCCGACCGGGCCGCCCATGCCGCCGCAGCGCGGCCCCCGTACGGGGAAGATCATCGGCTTCGGCTGCCTCGGCGCCGTCGTGATGGTCCTCCTCGTCGCCGCCCTCGGCGTGGCCCTGACCGGGAGCGGCGACGACGGCGGCAAGGCCAGGGCCAGGGCCGAGGCCGCGGAGACGTCGGCGAAGGCGGAGGCCGAGGCCGGACCCGAGGCGGACAAGGCCGAGAAGACGGACAAGGCGGAGAAGGCCGAGAAGGACAAGGCCGGGCCCGCGGGCGACGAGGTCACCATCAAGGTGTGGGGCGACGCGCCGTCCGGGGTGGACATCATCTACGGGAGCGAGACCGAGAACCTGGAGGGCTCGGGGCTGCCGATGACCAAGACGCTGCCGCTCAAGGAGGACGCGGGCTGGTACATGGTCAACGCGCAGTTGCTGGGCGGGGGAGACATCCACTGCTCCGTCACCGTGGACGGCGAGACACGGACGGCGCACGCCAGGGGCGGCTACAACGTCTGCAACGCGCAGCTCAGCGACACCGGCTTCGGCTGGGACTGACCCCCACACCTGTCGTGGCGGTCCCGCGGTGCCCCCAGCACGGCGGGGCCGTCACTCCGCTCGCGCCCGGCCACCTGGCCGCCCGGCCACCGTCCGCTACGCCGGGCCCTGGCCCTCGCCCGAGACCTCGACGGGACCGAACCCGGCACCCTTGACCAGCACCCTGCCCGCACGCCCGTCGGGCAGCCGGACCGTCGCCGTGTCGCCCTCCAACTGCGCCCACAGGCTCCGGCCGGGTTCCGCCGAGCGGATGGTGCCGGACCAGGACGTCTCGGGGTCCGTCGGCGCCAGGTGGAGGGCGGCCTCGACGGCGATCTCCACACCTCCGCTGATCAGCCTCGCGGGCCCGCGGTAGAAGCTCTCCATGGCGATCAGTCTGGCAGCGGCGATGATCTTCCGCCTCCCGGCGTGGGCCACTCCGGCGACCGCGCCCGTCACCCCTGTCCCCCGCCCCGGTCCTGGCCGGCGGCGCGGGAGGCCGCCGCCGTCCTCGCGTACGCGGCGGGGGTGACGCCCACGGTCGCGGTGAAGTCCCGTACGAGATGGGCCTGGTCGCTGTAGCCCAGTTCGGCGGCCAGCCGCGCCCAGTCCGCGCCGGGACCGGCCGAGGCGCGCTCCAGCGCCTCGTGCAGGCGGTAGCGCAGGATGACCCACTTCGGGCTCACCCCCACGTGTTCCGCGAAGAGACGCTGCATCCCGCGCACGGTCATGCCCTCGCTCCGGGCGAACTCCTCCACCCGGAGGACAGAGCGGTCCCCGCGCACCCGCGCCACCAGCCGCCTCGCCCGCTCCGAGCCCGGCTCTGGACGCGGGCCCAGCGCGAGCAGGAACGCGTCCAGCGCCGCGACCCGCTCGTCCTCGTCCTCCGGGGCCAGCACCCGCGAGGGGACGTTGGGGGAGACGCGGGGGAAGACCTCGGCCAGGGGCGGGTTGCGTCCCGTGAGCGCCGACAGCGCAGGGGGCGACATCGGCGGACAGGACGACGTCGGCGTCAGAAAGGGGCGGAAGCCGCCGGGCCGGAACTGGATCCCGCACACGCGGCCCCTGCCCTCCAGCTTCGTGGAGAAGAGCCCGGTGCCGACCCCCGCCACCTGCGCCTCGGGCCCGCGCGCCCCGCCCCTGTCCTCGAAGACGACGTTCACGGAGGGGTGCGGCACGACGTACGAGACGTACGGCTCGTCGAGGTCCCAGTCGATCAGCCAGTAGTGCTCCACGCAGGAGAGCAGCGGTGCGGCGGGCGCGCGGCGCCGGAAGCGTACGCGCGCGAACAGGCCCGCCGCGTCCACGATGCCCCGCGTATCGCGCCGTGGCGCACCCGCGCCGGGCTTCTCCCCGCCCCGCGACTCGCCGTGACCTGGCGGAACTGCCATGGCGGCGATCCTATGTCGCGTTTCTTCAAGCCGGGGCCGCGCGCGTGTCCGTAGCGTCGCGGCCATGACGAACAGCACTGACGGCACGGGCCGTGTGGACGACACGATCAGGATCGGCGGACTGATGGAGAACGCGGCGCGCGCGGCGGCCCCCGTGGTGCGCGGTGTGGAGGACGCGCAGCTCGGGCTGCCGACGCCGTGCGCGGAGTACGACGTGCGCGCTCTGCTCAACCACCTCCTCCACGTGGTCATCGGTTTCCAGGCCCTCGCCGCGAAGGGCACGGCGGACTTCTCCACCACGCCCGACTACGTCGCCGAGGGCGGCTGGCGCGACCGTTTCACGGCGGAGACCAGGAAGCTGGCCGGGGCGTGGGCGCGGCCAGGAACGCTGGAGGGGGTCTCCGGAGGGTTCGGGATGCCCCAGCTCACGGTGGCGCACATGGTGCTGGGCGACATGACCGTCCACGCCTGGGACCTCGCCCGCGCGACGGGCCAGGACTTCACCCCCGACGGCCCCGCGCTCGCCGAACTGGCGCCCGCCTTCGCCGAGCTGGCCCCCATGGCGCGGCGGATGAAGGTCTTCGGGGAGCCCGTGCCCGTGCCCGAGGGGACCCCCGCCTTCGAGACCCTGCTCGCCGCGACCGGGCGCGCCCCCGACTGGAGCCCGCGACCGGCGAACGCCTGACGGCTCCTCGGCTCCTCGGCTCCTCGCTTCGCGTCCTCCGGACCCCCGTCAGCCCCTCGCGCCCCAGGTGGCACCCCCGTACGCCAGGGGAGCCCGACGGCGGCGCCCCGGCGCGTTTCCGTGGCAGGGTGGAACGGGCACCCCAACGGGGGCGACGGAAGAGGGGGACGCATCGTGATCGTGTGGCTGAACGGCGCCTTCGGCGCGGGCAAGACCACAGCGGCGAACGAACTGCTTGATCTGCTTCCCGGAAGCACGCTCTACGACCCGGAGCTGATCGGCACCGGCCTGAGAGCGATGCTCCCCAAGGAACGCCTCGGCCGGGTCGACGACTTCCAGGACCTGCCCTCGTGGCGGCGGCTCGTCGCGGAGACCGCCGCCGCGCTGCTGACGGAGGTCGAGGGACCGCTGATCGCCCCGATGACGCTGCTGCGGCAGGAGTACAGGGACGAGATCTTCGGCGCGCTCGCCGCCCGCCGCGTCGAGGTCCGCCATCTGCTGCTGCACGCCGATGAAACGATCCTTCGGGCACGTATCGACCAGCGTGCCGCCACCGAGGGCAAGTCGTCGCGACGCTGGTGCCTCGGCCATCTGCCGCACTACGGTGCCGCGCTCGGCTGGCTCTCGGCCGAGGCCCACGCCATCGACACCTCGCGGCTCACCCCACGTCAGACGGCGGAGCGCATCGTGGACGCGATACGCGACGGTGCCGGGGCCATGGACATCGTGCAGACACCGGAACCGACGGCCGAGACCGTCGCCGCCGGGGTGCTGCTCTTCGACGAGCACGACCGCGTGCTCCTCGTGGACCCGACCTACAAACCGGGCTGGGAGTTCCCCGGCGGCGTCGTCGAGGCGGGGGAGGCCCCCGCGCGGGCCGGGATCCGCGAGGTCGCGGAGGAACTGGGGCTGCGGCTGGAGAGGGAACCACGCCTCCTGGTCACCGACTGGGAGCCGCCCCGCCCGCCCGGCTACGGCGGGCTGCGCCTCCTCTTCGACGGCGGCCACCTCGGCGCGGAGGCGGCGGGCACGCTGCTGCTGCCCGGCGCGGAACTGCGCGGCTGGCGCTTCGTCACCGAGGACGAGGCCGCGGGCCTGCTGCCGCCCGTACGGCTGGAGCGCCTGCGCCGCGCGCTGCGCGCCCGCGAGGAGGGGTGCCCGCTGTATCTGGAGGCGGGGATCCCGGTGGGCGCGGGCTCCCGCGCACGCGAACCCGAGTGGGAGCGGGAAGCGGAACCGGAGCGGGTGCCGGGGCGCGGCCGTGACGGCGCGGCGGTCGGAGAGAGCTGAGGGCTGAGCCGGTCCTGGCCGGGGCGGTCTGCCCCGGTCACCCTGCGGGCTACGTGTGCGTCGTCGCTCAGCTTGGCTGCGGGCGACGCGGCGGGAAGTGCGCCGAGGCCGGGGTGGTCTGCCTGGCCGCCTCGCGTGCTGCGGGTGCGTCAGCGTGCACGCTGCGGTTCTGCGTCGCTCAGCTCGGTCGGGGGGGCAAGGCCACGGGACGGCGCGGCGGTCGGGGCGGGCTGAGCCGGTCCTGGCCGGGGCGGTCTGCCCCGGTCACCCTGCGGGCTACGTGTGCGTCGTCGCTCAGCTTGGCTGCGCGTGACGCGGCGGGAAGTGCGCCGAGGCCGGGGTGGTCTGCCTGGCCGCCCTGCGTACTGCGGGTGCGTCAACGTGTGCGCTGCGGTTCTGCGTCGCTCAGCTCGGTCGGGCGCAACGCAACGGGTGGCGCGCCGCGGCCGTCCCGGCCGGGACCGGCTGACGCCGCTCGGGCGCCCGCCGGTCGGGGGCGCTCAGTCCTGCCGTGCGTAACGGCGCAGGAAGTGTGCCTCGGCCACGGACATCCGCTCCAGTTCCTGGGGCGAGACGCTCTCGTTCACGGCGTGGATGCTGGCCTCGGGCTCGTTGAGACCGATCAGCAGGATCTCCGAGTGCGGGTAGAGCGAGGCGAGGGTGTTGCACAGCGGGATGGAGCCGCCCTGGCCCGCGATCTGCATGTCCTCGCCGTCGTACGCCTCCCGCAGCGCGGCGGCCATCGCCGCGTACGCGGGGCTGCCGGTGTCGGCGCGGAACGGCTGGCCCTGGCCGACCCGTTCGACGGACACTCGCGCGCCCCACGGCACGTGCGCCTCCAGGTGCGAGACCAGCAGCTCCCCGGCCTTCGCCGCGTCCACACCCGGCGGCACCCGCAGGCTCACCGCGGCACGCGCGCTCGCCTGCACGGAGGGGGTGGCCCCCACGACGGGCGGGCTGTCGATGCCCAGCACGGTGACGGCGGGGCGGGCCCAGATGCGGTCGGCGACGGTGCCGGAGCCGGTCAGCTCCACCCCGTCCAGCACCTTCGCGTCGCGCCGGAAGCCCTCCTCCGTGTACTGGAGGCCCTGCCAGCTCGCGTCCGTCTCCAGCCCGTCGATGACGGTGCTCCCGTCGGGCGCGCGCAGCGAGTCGAGGGTGCGGATGAGCGCGGCCAGCGCGTCCGGGGCCGCGCCGCCGAACTGGCCCGAGTGGAGGTTGCCCTCCAGGGTGTCCACGCGTACCCGCAGCAGCGACATGCCGCGCAGCGTCGCCGTGACGGTCGGCAGGCCCACGCGGAAGTTCCCCGCGTCACCGATGACGATGGCGTCCGCTGACAGCAGCTCCGGGTGCTCCTCCGCGTACCGTTCGAGCCCGCCCGTGCCCTGCTCCTCCGAGCCCTCGACGATCACCTTGACGTTCACCGGCACTCCGCCGTGCGCCTTCAGCGCGCGCAGGGCGAGCAGGTGCATGATCACCCCGCCCTTGCAGTCGGCGCTGCCACGCGCGTACCAGCGCCCGTCCTCGCGCTCGGTGAGCGTGAACGGCGGCGTCAGCCAGGCGTCCTCGTCGAGCGGAGGCTGCACGTCGTAGTGCGCGTACAGCAGCACTGTTGGCGCGGCGGCGGGGCCGGGGAGGAAGCCGTAGACGGAGCGGGTGCCGTCGGGGGTGTCCAGCAGGGCGACGTCCTCGAAGCCCTCGGCGCGCAGCGCGTGGGCGACCCAGTCGGCGGCGGCCTCGCACTCGCTGACGGGGAACTGCGCGGGGTCGGCCACGGAGCGGAAGGCGACCAGCTCGGCCAGCTCGGCGCGCGCCCTCGGCATGAGCCCCGCGACGGTGGCGGCGATCCCCGCCCCGGCCCCGTCGAGGGCGTCCGCGGCACCGCCGCCCGTGGTGCCGTCGGGGAGGCTGTCGGCGGTGCCGCCGAGGTCCGGGCTGTGGTCCATGGGAACGCTCCTTGTGGGCGCGACGTTGGGCACGTACGTACGGACATGTGTACTGCACATGCGTACGAGTCGGTGCCGCCGATCCTCCCACAGCATGGGCCGGTGAGGGCGCGCCGTAGGATGCGGACGGCCATACCGGAGCCGAGGTCGAGCGGGAGCGGAAGCACATCGTGAGCAGCGAGAACGCAGCCGGAGGAGAGGGCCGGGGCACCGAACGGGGCGAGAGCGGGAGCAGTCCGGACACCGGGCGCACTCCCGACGGTGCCGGGGTGTCCGAGGGTGCTGAGGTGTCCGGGAAAGCCGAGGTCCCTGACGGTGCCGAGGTGTCCGACGGCGCTGAGGCCCCCGACGGTGGTGAGCTTCCGGCGGTCTCGGAGGAGCGGGGCGCCTCGGAGGAGCCGGGAGAGCAGGCGGAGCCCGGGGAAGAGCCCGCAGAGGGATCCGAGGCGGGGCGCGAGGCGCGCGTCTGGGACGTGGTCGTCGTCGGCGGCGGCCCGGCCGGGGCATCCGCCGCCTACGCCGCCGCCGTAGCGGGCCGCCGCGTCCTGCTGCTGGAGAAGGCCACCCTGCCCCGCTACAAGACCTGCGGCGGCGGCATCATCGGCCCCTCGCGCGATTCCCTGCCCCCCGGCTTCGAACTCCCGCTGCGCGAGCGCGTGCACGCCGTCACCTTCTCGCTGAACGGCAAGCTGACGCGCACCCGCCGCTCCCGGAACATGCTGTTCGGCCTCATCAACCGGCCGGAGTTCGACCAGGCCCTCGTCGAGTCGGCGGTCGAGGCGGGCGCGGAGATACGGACGGGCGTCACCGTCTCCCGCGTCGAGCAGCACGGCCCGAACGTGCCGGACCGTCGCACCGTCGCCGTCGTGCTCTCCGGCGAGGACGAGCCGGTGCTGGCCCGTGCCGTGGTCGGCGCCGACGGCAGCGCCAGCCGCATAGGCGCCCACGTCGGGGTGAAGCTGGACCAGGTGGACCTCGGCCTGGAGGCGGAGATCCCCGTGCCGCCGAGCGTCGCCGAGGACTGGGCGGGCCGGGTCCTGGTCGACTGGGGCCCGCTCCCCGGCAGTTACGGATGGGTCTTCCCCAAGGGCGACACCCTCACCGTCGGCGTGATCTCCGCGCGCGGCGAGGGCGCGGCCACCAAGCGGTATCTGGACGACTTCATCGGCAGGCTCGGGCTCGCCGGGTTCGAGCCCAGCATCTCCTCGGGGCACCTCACGCGCTGCCGCTCGGAGGACTCCCCGCTCTCGCGCGGGCGCGTGCTGGTGTGCGGGGACGCGGCGGGGCTGCTGGAGCCGTGGACGCGCGAGGGCATCTCGTTCGCGCTGCGCTCGGGGCGGCTGGCGGGGGAGTGGGCCGTGCGCGTGGCCGAGTCGCACGACGCCGTGGACGCCAGGCGCCAGGCCCTCAACTACGCCTTCGCCATCAAGGCGGGGCTGGGCGTCGAGATGGGGGTCGGACGACGGCTCCTGCGGATCTTCTCGCGGCGCCCCGCCATGATCCACACGGCCCTCACGGGTTTCCGGCCCGCCTGGAACGTCTTCGCCGACTTCACGCGCGGCGCCACCTCGCTGGCCGACATCGTGCGGAACCGGCCGGTGGCGCGGCGCGCGCTCGACACGCTGGACAAGGCGGGCGCGTAGCGCACTCCGCGAACGCGGGTGCGGGTGCGGGTGGCGGGTGCGGGTGGTGGGTGCGGACGCGGGTACGGGCGCGCGACGGGGCGGCCGCTTCGCTGCTACGGAGCGGCGTGCCCCGCCCGGCCCGCCCCGCCCCCGTCTTCCGCGTCACCGTCGAGAACGGTGATGCGGAAGACGGGGTGCTTGGGCGCCGCGGCGAGCAGCTCCGCGTCCGACGAGCCGGGGCCCACCCCGTCGAAGAAGGCGCCGGCCTCCCACTTCCACTTCTTGAGGTACGCGCGCAGCAGGTCCGGCTTCTCGCCGTCCGGGACCTCGACCGCGGTGAATCGCCGCACGCGTCTGCCCCGGTGCAGCTCGCCGCCGCCCGCCGCGCGCATGTTGTGCGTCCACTGGACATGACCGCGCGCCGCGACGAGGTAGAGCCCGCCGCCGTGGGCGAGCGGATTGACGGGCGTACGCCGCCACTCGCCGCTCTTCCGGCCGCGCACGGCGAGTATGCGCGAGCCCGCGACGCTGACGCCGCGACGGACGAGCCAGGCGATGGTGGGGTTGAGCAGCCGGCGGGTGATCCGGCCGGGGGTGAGAACGTGCTGGTCAGTGGCCATGTGCGGGTTTCCCTTCGCTGAGCGGTGCACTGGTTGGGAGCAGTGACCGGGTTCGAGAGCGGTGACCTGGTGCGCGGTCGGTGATCCGTTTCGAGAGCACTGCTCTCGCTTGTGGGCAGTGTTGCAGGATCGGTGCACCAAAGCAAGAGCAGTGCTCTCGAAACGGATCACCGCTCTCGTTGTTGGTCGGCGCTCTGGAAGCTGGCACACTGGCCGCATGAGCAAAGTCGAGGGCGCCAGGCAACGGGCCCGCAGCGAAGTCACCGCCGCCATCAAGGACGAGGCGCGCCGCCAGCTCGCGGAGGGCGGGGCCACCAAGCTCTCCCTCCGCGCCGTCGCCCGCGAGCTGGGCATGGTCTCTTCCGCGCTCTACCGCTACTTCCCCAGTCGCGACGAGCTGCTGACGGCGCTGATCATCGACGCCTACGACGCCGTCGGCGCCGCGGCCGAGAAGGCGCTCGTCCGCGCCGAGTCCCAGGCCGACTCCCACTTCGCCCGCTGGCAGGCGGTCTGCCGGGCCGTACGCGAGTGGGTGCTGGCGCATCCGCACGAGTACGCGCTGATCTACGGTTCGCCCGTCCCCGGTTACTCGGCGCCGCAGTCGACCACGGGCCCCGCCTCGCGGGTGTGGCTCGCGCTGTTCGCCGTGGTCCGTGACGCGCACGCCGCCGGTGCGCTCCGTGAGCCCGACGCGACGCACGCCGCGCCAGCACCCGTACGCGATGACGCGCGCCGTCTGCTGGACCGTCTCGGGGTCGAGCTGCCGCCTGCCGTCGCCGCCGAACTGGCCGCGACCTGGGCACAGCTCTTCGGGCTGCTGAGCTTCGAGCTGTTCGGCCAGTTCGAGAACGTCGTCACGGACAGGGGCGTCTTCTTCGACCACGCCGTGACGGGACTGGCACGCGGGGTGGGCCTCGTGCGGTGACGGCCGACGCCGGCGCGGGGCCGTTCGCGGCGCTGGGCTGTTCGCGGCGCGGGCCCGGCAGGAGCGGGGCGTACTCCCGGGGGAGTACGCGTGATCACCGCGCTCGGCCGACGCGGCCCCGGCCCGCGCGGGGCTAGCGTGACGTCATGAACCCCCGCCGAGCCTTCCGCAGCTCCGGCGGCCTCCGTGCCCTCCGTGCGCGCGGTGGCCCGCCCCGGCGCCGTGAGGACGGCGGCCCCGGACCCGTGGCGAAGGGCGGCGGCGCGGCACGCGCTCCCCGCGAACCGGACGACGCACCCCGCGAGCGCACCGGCTCCCCGCACCCGGCCGACCCGCGCGGCGACGACAGGCGCACCGCTGCCCCGCGCGCCGACGAACCCCAACGGCACCCCCGGCACCCCTGGCCCCCGCCTTGGTCCCCGCCCTGGCGGCGGTGGCTGGAGGAGCCCCGTGCCGACCGGCCGCTGCCGTGGCTGTCCTCGCTGGCCCTGCTCGTCCTCCAACTGGTGGGCTCCAGCGTGGCCGCCGCCAACCAGCTCGGCGACCGCGTGCCGCTCGACCCGTTCGCGCGCGTGCTGCTCGTGCTCGGACCCGTGTTGCTGATGCTCCGTCACCGCTGGCCCGGCACGGTCGCCTTTGGTACCTCGGCCGTCGCGACGGTGTATCTGGCCGCCGGTTATCCGTACGGGCCCATCTTCGCCAGCGTGGCCGTCGCGGTCTTCTCCACCGTCGTCTCCGGGCGCCGCTACGCCGCCTGGGGCGCGGCGGGCGCCTTCTGGGCCGGACACCTGGTGACCGGGCACTGGCTCTACCGCTGGCTGCCGCCCTCAGGGGACGGCCCGGCGCCCTGGGGCTCCGAGCTGTTCATCCTCGCCTGGGCCGCCGTGATCGTGACCGCGGCCGAGCTCGCCCGCACCCGCCGCGAGGAGTGGCTGCGCCGCAGGGCGGAGGCGCGGGAGGCGGAGCGGCGCCGGGCCGACGAGGAGCGGCTGCGCATCGCCCGCGAGCTGCACGACGTGCTGGCCCACAGCATCTCTGTCATCAATGTCCAGGCGGGCGTCGGCCTCGCACTGCTCGACTCCGACCCCGACCAGGCCCGCACCGCGCTCACCACCATCAAGGCGGCCAGCAAGGAGGTGCTCGGCGAGGTGCGGCAGGTGCTGGACACCCTCCGCGCCCCGGGCGACGCGCCCCGCGCCCCCGCGCCAGGCCTCGGCCGCCTGCCCGAACTCGCCGACCAGGCCGAGGGCGCGGGCCTGCGCGTCACCACTGAGACCGAGGGCGCCGTCTGCCCGCTGCCGCCGGGCGCCGACCTCGCCGCGTTCCGCGTCGTCCAGGAGGCCCTGACCAACGTCGTGCGCCACTCCGCCTCCCGCACGGCCCTGGTGCGCCTGCGCTACGGGGAGCGCGAGCTGGAACTCACCGTCGACGACGAAGGCCCGGCCCACGGCGTCGGCCCCACCGGCGGCGGTAACGGGCTCGTCGGGATGCGCGAGCGCGCGTCCGCGCTGGGCGGCTGCGTCGAGGCGGGGCCACGGGGCGACGGCGGCTTCCGCGTCGTCGCGCGCCTCCCGCTGACGTCCGCCGGTACGGCGCCGGACGCCGCCCCGCGACCGGACGGCCCGCCGGACCCGCCGGACCCGCCGGTCGGCCCACCGCACGCCCCGTCGCGCCCGGACCCGGAGCACCCGCAGAAGGAGGCATCGTGATCCGCGTACTGCTCGCCGACGACCAGCTCCTGGTCCGCGCCGGGTTCCGCGCGCTGCTGGACGCGCAGCCCGACATCGAGGTCGCGGGCGAGGCGGCCGACGGCGAAGAGACGCTGGTGCTCGTGCGCGAACTGCGCCCCGACCTGGTCCTGATGGACATCCGCATGCCCCTGCTCGACGGGCTCGCCGCCACCCGCCGCATCACGGCGGACGCGTCGCTGAGCGAGGTGAGGGTCGTCATGCTGACCACCTTCGAGCTGGACGAGTACGTCTTCGAGGCGCTCAGATCGGGCGCCTCCGGGTTCCTCGTCAAGGACACGGAACCCGAGGAACTGGTGCGGGCCGTGCGCGCTGTCGTGCACGGCGACGCGCTGCTGTCCCCGAGCGTCACGCGCCGTCTCATCGCCGAGTTCGCCGCCCGCTCCAAGGAGCCCACGGCCACCGCAGGGCTCGACGAGCTGACCGAGCGCGAACGCGAAGTGATGGCGCTGGTGGGCATCGGGCTGTCCAACGAGGAGATCGCCCGCAGGCTGGTCGTCTCGCCGCTCACCGCGAAGACCCACGTCAGCCGCACGATGGTGAAGCTCGGCGCCCGCGACCGCGCCCAACTGGTGGTGCTCGCCTACGAGTCCGGGCTCGTCCGGCCCGGCTGGCTCGGCTGACGGGCCCGGTGGCGCCAGCGCACCAGCACGTACGCGACGCGTGCGGCGAACACCGTGACCGCCGTCAACTTGGCGGCCAGCAGCCAGGGCCCCGGCTCCGCCGGGTGCGCGAGGGCGACGGGGAGGGCGAGCGCGAAGTAGGCCAGCGCGGCGAGGAGTCCGCCCGTGACGACGGCGAAGCCCGTCTCGACGGTGGTCGCGTCCCGCTCGGCCTGTGTCCTGGGCCCCGCGCCGGGCCGCCCGGGGGTGTCCGGGTCCCCGTGCGGTGAGGTCGGATCCGCTCCCCGGCCCGCTCCCCGGTCCGCTTCCGCGTCCGGCCCTGTGCCCGCGCCCGCTCCCGATCCGGTACCGGTCATCGGGTGCCTCCCCCCCGGGGGTCCTGGCCCCGTCCCCTTCGTCTCCCCGTACGCGGGGGCGGGCACACCTCGTGCGCGGGGCACGTACTGGCTTCAGGAGGTGAAGAGGTGCGTCCGTTCGGCTGGCCGGTGAGGGACTGCGTGTTCAGGTCTTGACCCCTCTCTCGCCTCCGGGTTTGACTGCGATCACTCAAGTTGCCTGGTGCATCTTCCGTACGCCTCTGCCGAAACGCCTCTGTCGAAGTCGAAGGAGACTCACGTGGCCGGGAACGTCAGCCGTCGCAGCGTGTTCAAGGCATCAGCGGGAGCGGCCGTCCTGGCCTCGTCCGCCACCGCTCTCCCGCTGGCGGGCACGGCCGCCGCGGCACCGGCCTCGCCCGCCGCGCCCGCCGCCGGAGCGGCCCGTGCCGCGCGACGGGCCGCCGCACGGGACCCGAAGACGGAGCGGCGGGTGCGGAGCCTGCTCGCCCGGATGACCGTGGAGGAGAAGTTCGGGCAGCTCCAGCAGCTCACCTGGAACCCCGACACGGGCCCTGGCGAGGGCCAGAACGAGGCGGCGCGCAAGGCGGCGGCCGAGGGACGGCTCGGCTCGGTCCTCAACATCGTCGGCGCCAAGGAGTGCAACGACCTCCAGCGTGTCGCCGTCGAGGAGTCCCGGCTCGGCATCCCGCTCGTCTTCGGGCTCGACGTCATCCACGGCTTCCTCACCACCTTCCCCGTCCCCCTCGCGCAGGGCGCCAGCTTCGACCCCGGAGTGGTCACCTCGGACGCCGAGGTCAGCGCGCGCGAGGCCCGTTCGTGGGGCGTGCACTGGACGTTCGCGCCGATGGCCGACGTCAGCCGCGAACCGCGCTGGGGCCGGGTGGCCGAGGGCAGCGGCGAGGACCCGTACCTCACGGCCCGGCTGACGGCGGCCAAGGTGCGCGGCTACCAGGGCGAGGACTACAGCGCGAAGGACCGGCTCGCGGCCTGCGCCAAGCACTTCGTCGGCTACGGCTTCCCCGAGGGCGGGCGCGACTACAACACCGTGGACCTCTCCGAGCGGCGGCTGCGCGACATCGCGCTGCCGCCCTTCAAGGCGGCCGTCGACGCGGGCGTGGCCACGGTCATGGCCTCCTTCAACACCGTCAACGGCATCCCGGCGCACGCCAACAAGCACACGCTGAGCGAGATCCTCCACGAGGAGCTGGAGTTCGACGGCTTCGTGGTCGGCGACTACAACGGCGTGCAGGAGCTGATCCCGCACGGTGTCGCCGCCGACGGCGCAGACGCGGCACGCCTCGCGCTGGGCGCGGGCGTCGACATGGAGATGGTCAGCACCACCTACGCCGAGCACGGCAAGAAGCTCCTGGAGTCCGGCAAGCTGGACCGGGACCGGCTGGACGACGCCGTGCGCCGCATCCTGCGGATCAAGGCCCGCCTCGGCCTCTTCGAGAACCCCTACGCGGACGAGGACGGGCAGATCGGCGACCCGACCGCGGCGGCGCGCCGTGCGGCACGCGAGGCCGCGGCCCGCTCCGCCGTGCTGCTGCGGAACGAGGACGGCACCCTGCCCCTGGACAAGGGCACCGGCGCCATCGCCGTGGTCGGCCCGCTCGGCGACGACACCCAGGAGCTGCACGGCACCTGGGCGGGCCCCGGCGCGCGCAAGTACCCGGCCGTCTCCGTCCTGGAGGGCGTCAAGAAGGCGGCGCCAGGGGCGAAGGTCACCTTCGCGAAGGGCTGCGAGGTGGAGGGCGAGGACACCGGGGGCTTCGCGAAGGCGCTCGCGGCGGTACGGAAGGCCGACGTGGCCGTCGTCGTGGTCGGCGAGAAGGCGGCCCAGAGCGGCGAGGCGGCCGTGCGCAGCGACATCACCCTGCCCGGGGTGCAGGAGCGGCTGATCAAGGAGATCGCGAGGACGGGCAAGCCGTTCGCCGTCGTCGTCCTCGCGGGCCGCCCGCTCGTCCTCTCCGGCATCGCGGAGGAGGCCCCTGCCATCCTGAACGCCTGGCACTGCGGCATCGAGGGCGGCAACGGCGTGGCGGACGTGCTGTTCGGGAAGGTCAACCCCGGCGGCAAGCTGCCCGCGAGCTTCCCGCGCTCCGTCGGCCAACTGCCGTACTACTACGCGCACGAGAACACCGGGCGCCCCTACGACCCGGACAACAAGTACACGTCCAAGTACCTCGACCTGCCCCACGGCCCGCTCTACCCGTTCGGCTTCGGGCTCAGCTACACCACCTTCGAGGTCTCGGACCTGAAGCTGAGTGCGGCGAGCGCGAGCGCGTCCTCGGTGCGCGGCGGCGGGAGCGAGGTCAAGGCCACCGTCCGCGTCGAGAACACGGGCGACAGGAAGGGCGACGAGGTGGTGCAGCTCTACGTCCGCGACAAGGTCGCCAGCCTCGCCCAGCCGGTGCGGCGGCTGCGCGGCTTCGAGCGGGTCACCCTGAAGCCGGGCGAGTCGCGCACCCTCACCTTCGCGCTCGGTGCCGAGGACCTGGGCTTCCACACCAACGACCCGGACGGCGAACTGCGCGTCGAGCCGGGCGAGTTCGAGATCTACGCGGGCACCAGCGCGGAGGCGTCGCTCAAGCGGACCCTGACGCTGACCTGATCCGACGGGCCTGTCACCGGCCTGCCCCGCCCCGCGCGCCTTGCGGGGCGGGCCGGGGCCCGTACGTCCGCCGCGTCCGAGGTCAGACGCGCGCCGTCGCCTGCCACAGCTCCGCGAGGGAGGCGTCGCCCTCGACCGTCAGCCCGTCGAAGGAGCGCCGGTTCCACAGGGCGAGGCAGAGCAGCTCGGCGGGCCCGCTCACTTCGCAGTCACCACCGTCGAGTGGGCGGGGGCCGGAGCCGTCCGTGCCCTCGTCCTCCCTGGTCACCTGGAGCGGCGCGTCGGAGAACCGCAGCACCCAGGGCGCCTCGGGCACGCCCGTCGCGCGCAGCCGCAGCGTGCGCGGGGTCTCGGTGCGGAACCTGGTGCGCGCGCGGGTGGCGAAGCCGGTGAGCAGTTCGTCGATCCCGTCGGCCGCGACGCGGGGCGCGACGGGGGAGAGGGTGCGGCCCGTGGCGAGTTCGGCGTCGACGCGGTGGACGGTCGTCTCGTGCGTCTGCCGCCGCGTCCAGAAGTGCAGCGGGGAGGGCGAGCCGGGCAGGAAGGTGAAGCACTCCAGGTCCTCGGGCGCCTCCCTGAGCGCCGTGACCAGCCTCGTGTGGCCGTCCCGCAGCCAGTCGGCCAGTTCCTCGTCGGCCACCTTGACCTCGTCGAAGCCCTGTCGCTCGGTCAGCGACTCGGTGACGTAGCGGGTGGCCCAGCGGTGCACCTGGCCCTGATGCAGCGTCAGGTCGCGGACCTGCCAGCCGGGGCAGGAGGGCACCCCGGCGTCCGGGCCCGCGAGTTCCACGGCGCGCGCGAACAGTTCGCCCTCGCCTTCCAGTGCCGAGAGCAGGTCAGCGGTTCTCATGGCCGGGATTCTGCCAGTACCGCACGTCGGGTGGTATAGGCGACGGCAGCGGCCACGGCCGCCAGCAGCGCCACCGTGGTCAGGGCCGCCGTTAGCGAGAACCACTCCGCGAGGAAGCCGATCGCGACGGGGCCCAGCAGCATGCCGCCGTAGCCGAGCGTGGAGGCGGCGGCGACGCCGCTCGGGCCCGCGAGGGCCCCGGCGCGCGCGATCGCGATGGGGAAGATGTTGGCCAGCCCGAGCCCGGTGATCACGAAGCCGGTGAGCACCAGCCAGACCGAGGGCGCGAGGGAGCCCAGCAGCATGCCGGCGGCGGCCATGGCGCCGCCCCCGACCAGGGCGCGGACCGGCCCGAGCCGCTCCAGCAGCGCGGTCCCCGACAGCCGTCCGACGGTCATCGCGAGCGCGAAGACCGAGTAGCCGGCCGCGGCGACTCCGGCCCCCGCGCCCAGGTCGTCGGTGAGGTGGAGCGCGCTCCAGTCGGCGAGGGCGCCCTCCCCGTAGGCCGTGCACAGCGCGACCAGGCCGAGGACGATCACCAGCCAGCGGGTGCGCCCCGTCATCGTGCGCGCGGACTCCCCGCCCGGCCCCTCCTGCCTCTCCGGCCCCTCCTGCCGCGCTTCGGCCTGCGGGGGCGGAGACGGGAGAGCGGCGCGCGCGAGCAGCGGACGGGCCGCGACGGCGGTGATCAGCAGCCCCAGCACCGTCAGCAGCAGAAGGTGCCGGGTGGGCGAGAGCTGCCCCGCGATCAGCCCGCCCAGCCCCGCGCCCAGCATCCCGCCGAGGCTGAACGCGGCGTGGAAGCCGGGCATCACGGGGCGGCGCAGCGCGGCCACGACGTCGACCGCTGCGGCGTTCATGGCCACGTTGATGCTGCCGTAGGCGGCGCCGAACACCAGCAGCACCAGCCCGAGCGTCAGCGCCGAGTGGGTGAGCGGTGGCAGCGCGACGCTGAGGGAGAGCAGCAGCGCGGAGGCGACGGTCACGGAGTGGTTGCCGAAGCGGTGGCAGAGCCGTCCGGTGAGCATCATGGTGACCATGCCCCCGGCGGAGACCCCGAGCAGCGCCAGACCGAGGGCGCTGGGCGAGGCCCCGGTCTGCTCCTTGATCGCGGGGATGCGGACGACCCACCCGGCGAAGATGAAGCCGTCGAGGGCGAAGAACGCGGTGAGGGCGATACGGAGACGGCGCAGAACCGGGTCGGTCGCGGGGAGAGCCGCGGGGGGAGAGGAAGTGCTGCCGCGCCCCATCGCACCGGTCAGCGCCGACCGTATTTTGTTCAGTGTCGGCACAA
Organism: Streptomyces sp. NPDC054796; assembly: GCF_053611545.1. Lineage (NCBI taxonomy): Bacteria > Bacillati > Actinomycetota > Actinomycetes > Kitasatosporales > Streptomycetaceae > Streptomyces > Streptomyces sp. NPDC054796. The sequence goes on from NZ_JBSHAO010000034.1 coordinate 89,181, forward strand.
AGCAAGAATAGAGGGGTGACCCACACGCGTACAACAAAGCTGGAGAGAGGCCGCAGCGCCCTCGGCCCGGCGCTGGAACTCGTCCACACCGGAAGGGCGCCCACCCGGGCCGTGCTCACCGCCGAGCTGGGCGTGACCCGCGCGACGGCGGGCGCGGTCGCGGCGGAGCTGGAGACGCTCGGGCTGATCACCGTCGACTCGCGGCCCGGCGCCGCCGTCGGCACGCAGGGCCGCCCCTCGCACCGGCTCGCCGTCCGGGAGGACGGACCCGTCGTGCTCGCGGTGCAGGTGCACGCGGACGGCTTCCGCGCCGCGCTCGTCGGACTCGGCGGACGCATCGTCGCGACGGCGCCCGGCTGCGGCACCGTCGAGGCCGACCCGGCGAGCGTGCTGCGCGAGGTCGTCGAGGAAGGGGCCCGGCTGCTGCGGGAGACGGGGCGGCGCTGCGTGGGGGCCGGGCTCGCGGTGCCCTCGGCCGTCGCCGAGCCCGAGGGCACCGCGCTCAACCCGCTCCACCTCGCCTGGGAGGCGGGGGTGCCCGTGCGGGACGTCTTCAACCAGTGCCTCGCCGAAGCGCGCGTCCCGGGCCCCTCAGGGGAGACCACGGCGAACGGCTTCACGGCGAACGACCTCAACCTCGCGGCCCTCGCCGAGCACCGGCACGGCGCGGGGCGCGGGGCGCAGCACCTGCTCGTGGTCGGTACGGGGCACCGCGGCGTCGGCGGCGCGCTGGTCCTGGACGGCCGCCTGCACACCGGGAGTTCGGGGCTCGCGCTGGAGGTCGGCCATCTGACCGTCGACCCCGGCGGGCGCCCCTGCCACTGCGGCAGCCGCGGCTGCCTCGACGTGGAGGCCGACCCCCTCGCGTTCCTGGAGGCGGCCGGGCGCCCGCCAGGACCCGAGGTCTCGCTGCTGGACCAGGCCCGCGAGCTGATCGCCGCCGAGTACGCCACGAGCGAGGACGTACGGGGCGCCGTCGGCACCCTCATCGACCGGCTCGGACTCGGACTCGCCGGGCTGGTGAACATCCTCAACCCCGACCGCGTCGTCCTCGGCGGACTGCACCGCGCCCTGGTGGAGGCCGACGGCGACCGCCTGCGCGCCGTCGTCGCCGACCGCAGCCTGTGGGGGAGGAGCGGCAGCGTGCCCCTGCTGGCCAGCTCCCTCGACCACGCCAGCCTGGTGGGAGCGGCCGAACTGGCCTGGCAGCCGGTGCTCGATGACCCGCTGGGGGCGCTGGGAGGATAGCCCCATGCGCATCAGACCGGGGAGGGACGGGGACTTCGAAGCCCTGCGCGAGATCGAGCGGGCCGCGGGCCTGGCCTTCGGCGACCTGGGCATGCACGCCGTCGCAGAGGACGAGCCGCCGCCGCTCGCCGTCCTGCGCGACTACGCGCGCGCCGGGTCACTGTGGGTGGCGGAGGACGGCGAGGGACCCGGCCCGCGCTGGGGGCCCGGGGGAGGGGACGGGCCGCCGGTGGCGTACGTGATGGTCGAACCCGTCGACGGCAACGTGCACATCGAGCAGATCTCGGTGCACCCCGCCAGCGCGCACCGCCGCATCGGCCGCGCGCTCATCGAGCACGTCGCGTCCCTGGCGACGGCCGACGACGTCCCCGCGCTCACCCTCACCACCTTCAGCGACGTCCCCTGGAACGCGCCCTACTACGAACGCTGCGGCTTCCGCCGCCTCCCGGAGTCCGAACTGACCCCGGGCCTGCGCCGGATACGCGCCCACGAGGCGGGCGCGGGGCTGGACCGGTGGCCCCGCGTGTGCATGCGCCGCGAACTGGGGGCGCGGCAGGGGTAGGCGGGAGGGGACGGTCTCGGGCCCCGTACTCCGGCTGGGGTAGCCAAGGCGCCTCTGGGTGTACGACGACGCGGGGCGCGGCGCGCGCGAGTCTCGGTGGTGAAGGAAGCGCAGGAGACGGCAGGGCCGTCGCTACCGAGGAGTTGAACCGTCATGAACACACTGGCGCAGTGGCACGGGAGCGGGGGACCCGGGCCGTGGGTGCTGTTCCTTCCGCTGGTCTGGGCGGCCGTCATCGGCGGTGCGGTGATGTTGCTGCGCCGCACCGTCCGGCGTGGTGCGGCGCGGCCCGGATGGCCTGGACGGCCGCCGTGGCGGGCCGCGCCGGGCGCGGACGCGCCGCGTGAACACGGGCCGGGTGGTCCGAGCGGACCGGGTGGTGCGCTCGGTCTGCTCGACCACCGCTTCGCCTCGGGCGAGATCGACGAGGACGAGTACTGGCGGCGCCTCTCCGTGCTGAACGAGAGCGCGCACGGCCGCGAGGGCGGCAAGCCGTAGCCTCCCGCGCCCCTGTCGTGGCGGCAGCCCGGGTCGCCCCCTCACGGGGTGGCGGCCACCGCCTCGCCGGAACCGTTCGCGCTCTGCCCGGGCCCGGTGACCGGGCCCGTCGCGGCCCCTTCCAGGGCCATGGCGGCGGGCGGGGACGGGGCAGGGGCCGCGGCTCTCGGCTCCCTGGGCGCCGTGGCGCCGTGGCGCCCGTGCGACGTCGAGAAGGCCGCGGGCAGCGTGAACCACACGACCTTCCCCGAGCCGTCCTGCTGGGCGCGCATCCCCCAGCTCGCGCTGAGCGCGGCGACCATCGCCAGCCCGCGCCCGTTGCACGCGAGAGAGTCGGCGACCCGCACCCGCGGCAGATTCGGATCGTGGTCCCGCACGGAGACCGTCAGCCGGTCCCAGAGAAAGGCCAGCTCGACGGTGCAGTGCTTGTCGGGGCCCGCGTGCCGGTGCACGTTGGCCAGCAGTTCGGTGACCCCGAGGGTCGCCGGGTCGATGAGCGGGTCCAGGCGCCAGTAGCGCAACTGGGCGCCGACGATCCTGCGTACCTGCCCGATACGGGACGGGAGTGCCTGGAACTCGACGGCGCAGTGCCTGCTGGGGCTGGCGGTTCGACTGATCACCACTACGGCTCCCTGCGGAGGGCGCGGAAGGCTTCGAGCGCGAGCGCGACAAAAGGATCAGATGTGACGTAGGGCACAGATCCAGAATGAGTCGGCACGTACAGCCGCGCAACGCGGGGCCCTCAAGCGGAACCCGTCGGTCCCGCCGTCCCGTCGTCCCGCCAGGGTTCAGCGCCCCAGGACACCACGTTCGGCCGCGGCCTTCGCCCGCGCCGTGCGCACCGCGCTCAGCAGGCCCTCACGGTGTCCGAGGCCGAACTGGAGGAGATAGCGGGTGCCGCCCAGGGTGGCCATGGCACGGTCACGCAGCCCATAGCCGCTGATCCGCACCTTGTCCAGGGGCGCACTGTCGATCTCGCTGCCATAGCTCGTCATCAGCACCAGTTGGCCGTCCCTGACCAGAACGTGCCCGGCCCGGGTGAGCGAACGGAGCATCCGCCGTATCTCCACTCCGGTAGCGTCGAACTCCGGCTCCGCCACTGTCTGCCTCCCACCAGATCATCGCAGCTCGGGTACCCCTGCCCTGCTGCCCTACACCCCTGTCCGCAGTGTGCACGCAAGCCGGGCGGTCCACCAGAGCCCCTCTTATGATCGCCGGGTGAGCACCACCGAACCGGCAGCGGCTTCCGGGCCAGGACAGCCCGCTGTGAACCAGGAAGTCGTCCCGCCCCCCACCGCCGTACCCACCGTTGACGTGGACCGCAGCGACTCCGACTACCGGAACTGGCTCAAAGAAGCCGTCCGCAGGGTCCAGGCCGACAACAACCGCAGTGCCGACACCCATCTGCTGTCCTTCCCGCTGCCCGAGCGGTGGGGCATCGATCTCTACCTCAAGGACGAGTCCACCCATCCGACGGGCAGCCTCAAGCACCGGCTGGCCCGCTCGCTCTTCCTCTACGGGCTGTGCAACGGCTGGATCCGCCCCGGCAGGCCCGTCATCGAGGCGTCCTCCGGCTCCACGGCCGTCAGCGAGGCGTACTTCGCGAAGCTGATCGGGGTGCCCTTCATCGCGGTGATGCCGCGCACGACGAGCCCGGAGAAGACCCGGCTGATCGAGTTCCACGGCGGCCGGTGCCATCTCGTGGACGACCCCCGGACGGTGTACGAGGTCTCGGCCGCGCTGGCGGCGGAGTCCGGGGGGCACTACATGGACCAGTTCACCTACGCCGAACGGGCCACCGACTGGCGCGGCAACAACAACATCGCCGAGTCGGTCTACGACCAGATGCGCCGCGAGCGCTTCCCCGAGCCCGCCTGGATCGTCGCCACGGCGGGCACAGGCGGCACCTCGGCGACCATCGCCCGCTATGTGCGGTACATGCAGTACGACACCCGCGTCTGCGTGCCCGACCCCGAGAACTCCTGCTTCTTCGACGGGTGGGTGAAGGGGGACCCCCACGTCTCCAGCGACAGCGGCTCGCGCATCGAGGGCATCGGCCGGCCCCGGATGGAGCCCAGCTTCGTGCCCGCCGCCATCGACCGGATGATGAAGGTGCCCGACGCCGCGAGCGTCGCCGCCGCACGGGCCCTGGAGACGGCGCTCGGGCGCAAGGCGGGCGGCTCCACGGGGACCGGGTTGTGGAGCGCGCTGAAGATCGTCGCGGAGATGGTCGCGGAGGGGCGCACCGGCAGCGTCGTCACCCTGATCTGCGACCCGGGCGACCGCTACCTCGACAAGTACTACTCCGACGCCTGGCTCGCCGAGCAGGACCTGGACATCCGCCCGTACGCGCAGGCCATCGAGACCTTCCTCGCGACGGGTGAGTGGCCCGGCTAGCGGTTCCCCTTCGCGGGGGTGCGCAAGGAAACGAGGGGTCACCCCTTCACGCTGGTGTGCCCCCTCACGGGGCGCGAGGTCGACCGCCTCACGGGGTGCCCGGCTTCTCGGGGGCGCGCTCTGTGGGTGCCCCTTTGGGGTTGGTTCGCGGCTGCGGCCCGGTGGCACGGGTTGTGCCCACCCTCCCCCAGCTACCGCTGGGAGGTACCCCCTCGCCATGCGGAACGCCTGCCCACAACAATGGCGAGCCGCCGCCGTCGGCTTCCCGTGACAGAGCTGGGCCCGTACCGCCAGGTGCGGGCACACAGCATGGGGACAAGCGGAGGGGGCACCGGCGGATAGTTGGCCACCGGGTGGGAGGGGACGTGGTGGGGT